>JANXUA010000159.1 GCA_025352085.1 Caulobacteraceae bacterium
CGGGGCCGCTCCACGCCTTCCTGCAAGCCGCCTTGCGGCGTGATTCCCGCGCCCCCCAGATCGAGGATGCCGCGAGCATCATTGAGATTCTTCACGTAGACTTCCACGCGAACCTTGCGCAGCTCCACGCCGGCTCTCAGATCGACAGTAGCGTAGGATGGCAACGAGATGTGGTTGAAAGCCGGCGCGGGGTTAAAGTCGGAATATCGCTGGCCGGTCACACGAAGGCTGCCCCCCACAAAAACGCTCGCGCCGCTCCTCAACTCATGCTCGTAATCCGCGTTGAGGGCGCCGCTGATGTGCGGCGAATAGGGCAGGCGATCCCCGTTCAATCCGCCAACCGCCGCAGGCGTATCCTGGGTCAGGTTCGCTTGGGTATAGGCGCCGTTCGCGGACAAGGTGAAACCCGTGACCGGGACAAAGGTGAGGCTCGCCTCGACGCCTTTGCTAACGGCCGAGCCGCCGTTGGCGTTCGCGCCGAAACCCTGGATTACAGTGAATAGCTGGATGTGGCTCCAGTCGATATAGAAGCCCGTGACATCGAACTGAACGCGATGATCCAAGGCGTCGGCCTTAAGTCCGATCTCATAATCGATGAGCGAGTCGGAAGCGTAGGTCTGCAGGGCGGGTGGAGCCGTGGGGCTGATCACGTTAGGACCCCCAGGCCTATAGCCCTTGGAGACCCGGGCGTAAGCGGTCAGGTCGTCACTGATCTTGTATTTCGGCGCCACGGCAAAGGTAAACACTCCCTCGGATGACGCGTTCGCCAAGTTTCTAGCTAGGCCTGCAAGCGCGCCTTTGCCTGCGACTACCTCCAAACTGTGCTGATTGTTGTGGCTGTAACGACCTCCGGCGCTAAGGTCAAAGCGATCCGTGAAATGGTAGTCGAAATTGGCGAAGCCCGCGTATTCCGTATACCGGGACGGCAGATGCACCGTCTCCAGGCCGCCAAGCCCCGTCGCAATCTGAGGCGGGTTGGCAAGATTGATGGCGTCGACGCTCTGATCCAAGGTGTTGAGTTCATGGGTGAAAAATCCTCCCACGAGCCATTCGAATTTCTGCGCGCCGGATGCCAGGCGGAGTTCCTGGGTAAATTTTCTCTGCTTCAGGTTTGCCTTGACGCCGACGCCAACCGGCTGGTTCGGGCTGAACAAGAAGGTTATCAGGCCGCCGAGAGCGGGCGTGTCATCCGTGTTTGAATCCCGTCGAAGGGTCGCGTAGCTCGTCACGGAAGTCATTTTGGCAAAACCAAGGTCGTACCCGACATTGAGATCATAGACGCGGTAGGCGACCTTGCTAGGTGTGCTAAATGTCCGGCTTTGCGTCAAATCGCCGTGGATCGGCTGCAGGGTCACCGGATCGACATCTATCGTGGAAGAACCTCGGCTGGAGATATCCTGGCCAACCGCCGAGAGTCGCAGGGTGAGCCGATCTGTCGGCTTCGCGAGTATGCTCAGTCGAGCGCCGGAAAATTTGCTCTCGTTGACGCGTTCCGCGTGACGCGTGGGATCGTTGATGAACCCGGCCTCATCGTCGTAGTAGCCGCCGATGCGGATCGCGGCGCGGTCGCCAAGCGGGGCGTTAAACACGCCTTTGACCGAGCCGCCAAGGCCGCCGTGCTCGGTGGCTCGGCCGTCAACCTCGATCTTACCGGCGTAGCGGGTCGGGTCGGGCGGATTGGTGACAAACTTGAGCAGCCCGCCGAGGCTGCTCGCGCCGTAAAGTGTTCCTTGCGGTCCTCGCAGAACCTCGACGCGCCGCATGTCGAAGGTGTCGAGATCGGGGGCGAGTACGGCGCCGTTGGCGAGACCCGTTACGGAGCCGTACGGCGTCTCATCGATATAGGTGGCAAGAGTGGAGCTGACACCACCCGTATTGACACCGCGGAGCGCGAGACGGCTGGTGCCCGGCTGGCTTGAGACGAGCATCGCGCCGGGCACCTGAGTGATGTAATCCTCAAAATTGCTGGCGTGCAGAACTTCCAACGTCCTGCCGGAAAGAGCTGTGACGGACTGAGGCACGTCCTTCAGTTTCTGCTCGCGCTTCTCGGCGGTAACCACCAGCTCGTCGACACGCACGGCGCTGGGCGTTTCGGCGGCCCGGGTCATGGCGGGAAACGAGAGAGAAACGATGGCTGAGCCCGCCATCATAACGAGCTTCATGGTCGTGTTCATTGAGGTCCCCTGAGATTGATGGCCAAATATGACAAGTTTTTCATACTCGGCAAACAATTTCTTTTTATCTCATTCGGCTGCAGGTGCTTTTTCGGATTGTGCGGCAAAAATGTCTCGGCCGGCACTGAGGGTCTCCGCGGTAACGCCGGCCTCCGCCAGTTCGCTAGGCAGGCCTTGGCCGAGCACCAAAGCGGTCGCCAACACCCCCATTGCCGGCGCCGTCTGAATGCCGTAGCCCCCCTGCCCGGCCAGCCAGAAGAAGCCGGCGGCGTCGGGCGCGAAGCCGACCACCGGACTGCGGTCAGCGACGAAGCTCCGAAGACCCGCCCAACTGCGTTTCACCCGGCGCACCTGGAGCGTGGTGGCCGCTTCGACCCGGTCGATGGCGACGGCGATATCCCATTCGTCCGGTTGAGCGTCGCAAGGATCGCTCGGCGTCTCGTCGCCGGGGGAGATCAGAAGCCCCGCCGCCTCTGGGCGGAAATAGAATTGCTCGTCGATGTCGATGACCATCGGCCAAGCGTCGGGCGCCTGACCTTCGGGGAGCGGCACCACGACCGCGGTGCGCCGCCTTGGCTGCAGGCCTATGGGTCGCACGCCGGCCATCATCGCAACCACGTCCGCCCAGGCGCCGGCGGCGTTGATCACCACGGATGCGTGAAAGGTTTCCGACGCGGTTCTGATCCGCCACCCGCCGCCCGACCGGCTCAGTTCGGTAACTTCCGCATCCAGGCGCAGGTCTCCGCCGAGCTTGCGAAATTGACGCAGCCAACCCTGATGCAAAAGGTCGACATCCACGTCCGCCGAGGCCGTTTCCAGGGCGGCCGCGACGACGTATTCAGGCCTCAGAATTGAACAGGCGGCGTGTGTCTCCCCGGAGTCGAGCCGCCGCACCGCAGGGCCTATGTCGGGCAGGGCGCAGAAAGCGTCAAGCTGAGCGATCTGGGCGGCAGAGGCGATGTGCAGGGCGCCTCGCGGCCTGACGATCGGCGCTTCAACGAAGCCGCCCGGCGGCGAATAGAGAAAGTCGCGGCTGGCGCGCGACAGGGCGCGGACAGGCGCGCTCCCGTAGATCTCCGAAAAAAGCGCCGCCGAGCGCCCGGTCGAGTGCATGGCGGGATGAGCCTCCCGTTCCAGGACTACCACCTTCAAGGTCTCGGCCAAGCCAGCCGCCGCCGAGGCCCCGGCGATGCCCGCACCGATGACGACAACGTCCGCAGTGGTGATGCTCATCCCTCGACCTTCCGCGCCTGGCGGTAAGCCAAACGATAGAGCGCAATGGCGACGATCGCGGACGGCAGGGCGACGATAGAGATCGCCGCCGCCACCGCCTTGGGATCATGAAGCACGTGCTCGAGCACCAGGGCTGGAAGCGCGGCGCCGAGGGCCAGGCCGAGCCCGATGTTGATAAGCGAGACGAGGCTTACCGAAAGGCCGCGCGCGTCCCCCGGAACCATCTCCTGAAGCACCGTTATGCCGATGCACTGGCCGGTGGTGGAGGCGAAGATCCACAGCCCCGCCAGCGCGAAAACGATCGGCGGGGACGGCGCGATGACGGGCAGGGCCCCCAGGACGCCCAGGATCATGACGCCGACGGCCAGCAGCAATCGCGCGGCCGGACCGCGTCGTCGAGCGACCAGATCAGCCGCCCAGCCGGCGCCGGCCGAGCCGAGGACGCCGCCGACGATCACCACCATGCCCAGCACGGCTCCGATCTCGTCGACGCCGACCGCGAAGCGTCGGGAAAGCAGAGTGGGCGTCCAGTTGAGCACGGCAAAATCGCACAGGCTGCTCAGCCCCATGGCGGCGTAAAGCGGCGCGAGCACCGGAGCCATGGCGGCGAGGGCGCCAGCGGCCTGGCGCAGGCTGGCGGGCGGCGCGTCCGCGCCCGACAATCGGTGACGTCGCTGCGGCTCCACCACAGTGGCTGTCAGGAGCGCTATCGGGAGCCCGCAGAGACCAAGGACGACGAGGCCGGCGCGCCACGGGGCAAGGTCTCCCAAAATCGGAAGGCCTCTCAGCGCGCCCGACTGGGCCGCGTGGATAATCGCTGCGCCGAGCGCCAGCGCGACGCCGCCGCCAACGATCATTCCCATCAGGAAAGTTCCGGTGGCGACGCCGCGCCGGTTGGTGGGGAAGCTGTCGGTGATGATGGACATGGCCGCCGGCGCCAGAGCAGCCTCGCCGACGCCGACGAAGACGCGCGCGACGAAGAGCCCGCGGAACGAAGGCGCATAGCCGCAGGCGAGGGTCGCGAGGCTCCAGACGACAATACCCGCCACGATGACCCATCGCCGGGGGAGGACGTCGGCCGCGCGACCCAGCGCCACGCCGGCGATGGCGTAGATGATGGCGAACGCCGCGCCTTGAAGGAGGCCGATCTGAACGTCCGTGGCGTGCAGGTCCGCGCGAATCGGATCGACCAACAGGCTGAGGATCTGCCGGTCACTGTAGGAAAGCACCGCGGCGATGCAGAAGACACCCACCGCCCACCAGGCGCGGGTCGCGGGAGGCCAAGGCGCCTCGAGGGTCGCTCCGCCTGCCGGGGGGGGGCTGATGAGGGTCATAGTGCTTAATACTCTTGGACAAGCGGGGCGATTGGCATATTTGTAAACGATTTTCCACTAATGAAAATAGGCGAACCACCCATGAGAGTTTTCGCGGCAGGTTTCCAGATGGAGACCAACACCTTCTCGCCCTGGCCCACCGGCTTGCGCGGATTTGAGGAGGGAAGCCTTCGGCGGGGCGGCGACGCTCTCGATGGCGAGGGATCGGACCACATGACCGCTCGCCTCTGGCGCGATCTTTGCGCGGATGACGGTCACGCCTTCACGCCCGGCCTGTTCGCCTGGGCCCAGCCTTCCGGACCCATCGTTCAGTCGGTCTACGAAGGACTACGAGACGAGATTCTCGAGCACCTGAAAACCAAGGGGCCTTTCGACGTGGCGCTGCTCTTCCTTCACGGCGCCATGGTCTCGACTGGCTGTGACGACTGCGAGGCGGATCTCGTTCGACGCGCGCGCGCGATCATGGGCGATAAGGCCGTGATCGGGGTGGAGCTGGATCCGCACTGCCATCTCAGCCAGGACCTCGTCGACGTCGCCGATGCCGTCATCCTGATGAAGCACTATCCGCACGATGATAATTTGGAGCGCGGACGGGAGCTCTACGACCTGTGCATGGCCACGGCGCTGGGTCGTGTTCGGCCGACGTCGAGCCTCTTCGACTGCCGGATGGTCGGGTTTTATCCAACCACGCGCGAGCCCATGGCTGATCTGGTGGAACGCTTCAAGGCGGCGGAGCGCGAGGACGGCGTGCTCTCCGTCAGCTTCGCCCACGGATTCCCGTGGGGCGACACGCCGGACACCGGTTCACGTGTGCTGGTCATCGCCGACGACAATCCCTCGCTGGCGTCGGAAATGGCGGAACGGATCGGGCGGGAGGTGTACGACCGGCGCGATGCGCTCTTGCCGAGGTTTCCGGCCCTCGACCTTGCTCTCGACCAGCTCAAGGGGGTGAGCGGTCTGGTGGTCATCGCGGACACCGCCGACAATGCCGGAGGCGGAGCGCCGGGCGACAACACCAGCGTACTGGCCGCCCTTCTCGAGCGGGGAATCGAGAAGGCGGCCCTGGGCGCGATCTGGGATCCTGTCGCGGTCGCCGTCTGTGCCGAAGCCGGGGTGGGCGCGCGGCTGAGCCTGCGCCTTGGCGGTAAGTCGGGGCCAACCTCGTCCGATCCTCTGGACGTGACCGCGACCGTTCGAGCGGTCAAGGCCGATCACACCCAGACCGGTCTAGGCGGCTCGACGAGCGACCTCGGCCTTTCCGTATGGCTTGAGATCGGCGGCGTGGACGTGGTTGTGGCCTCAATCCGCACACAGGTGTTCTCGCCGGATGCTTTCACAGGTCTCGGCATCGATCTTTCGGGCAAGCGGGTGGTGGCGGTAAAGTCCAGTCAACACTTTCAGGGCGGCTTTGCTCCGATCGCCGATACGGTGATCCAGGTCGCTACCCGCGGGGCCATCCAGATGGACTTCGCGGCCTTACCTTACCTGAAAAAGCGCGACCTCAACTTTCATCCGCGCGTCGCCGACCCGCTTGCCTGACCACGCGCAAGGACGGAGTGTCTTCGGCTGGTGCGGAAGCCGTCTCCTTAGCCGGACCGACAGGGGCGATGATCTGGGACTCTTCGCCCGAGCAGATGCTGATCAGGCGGCAGGGACCTTCTCCGACGGACACGTAGACGTGGCCCATGCCACTGTCGAAGTAGATCGAGTCACCGGCGTTGAGACGAACAGGCGCGTACAAGTCGGTGTGAAGCTCGACCGCGCCCTCGATTACGAAGGTGTACTCCTCGCCAGCGTGACGAATCATCTCGCTGAACTCGGACGGCGATCGGGCGTGCACCTCGACGTATATCGGTACGAAACGCTTGTTCAGCAGGTCGGTGGCCAAATAGGCACTGGCGTAGGTCTCGGTCTCAATCAGCCACCCTTCCCCGGCGCGGTTCACGCTGCGTCGTCCCGTGACGAGACTAAGCGGCGGCGCGTTGTCCAGCGAAAAGAGCTGCCCGATGTCAATATCCAGGCCTTTGCTGATCCGCGCGAGCTTGTCATAGCTCAGCGACATCTTGTCGTTCTCAACCTTGGACAAGGTCGAGACGGGCAGCCCGGTGCGGCGGCTGACCTCGGCGAGGGTCCAGTGCCGCGCGAGCCTCAGAGACTTCAGGACGGAACCTGGCTTGGCTTTGGTGTGCACGGAAGCTTCAGTTCCTCATTGCGGTGACGGCACTCTAGACGAGTCTCTAGTCGGGGTCCAACGAAGGCGCCAGACAATATCAAAATCTCTCGCGTGGAAATTTCTTGCAATTTCTGAAATCGCGTTCACCTTGTCGGTCGCTTAAACCGAAAGTCCGTTTCATGCCGCCACGGTTCGCCGGTCGCGACGAAGTCCGCCGGCTGCTCACCTTCGAGGCCTGCGTTCCCCTCATGCGTGAGGCGATGATCGCGGTCTCGGAAGGGCGCGTGGACCAGCCCGCGCGGCAGATTCTGTCTCTGCCCGGCGAGGCGGGACTTTTCGGGGTGATGCCCGGCGTTGCGGCGGACGGGATTTTCGGGGCCAAGCTGATCAGCGTCAGCCACGCGTCAGGTGGCGCGCCGTCCCATCAGGGTGTGGTGGTGCTGTTCGATCCGAAGACTTGCGCCCCGGCATGCGTGCTCGACGCGGGGGAAATCACCCGAATCCGCACCGCTGCCGCCACGGCCGCGGCTACGGACGCCCTGGCGCGACCCGACGCCGGCCAGCTTCTGGTCCTGGGAACCGGTGAGCAGGCCGAGGCGCACGTCAAGGCGATCGCCCTCGTGCGTCCACTCCGGTCGATCCAGCTTTGGGGCCGCAATCCGGATCGAGCGCGGACTCTGGCCCTGCATCTCGAGCAACAGGGTGTCGCGGTTGAAATTGTCGAGGACCTGGAGGCCGCGGCCCAGCAGGCGGACATCATTTGCGCGACCACGGCCGCGGCGGAGCCCATCCTTGCGGGCGCATGGATCGCGCCGGGCGCGCATGTGAATCTGGTGGGTTCGAGCCGTGCCGGTCCCGCAGAGGCCGACGACGACCTGGTGGCTCGGTCGCGCTTCGTCGCCGACGTCCGCGCGAACGTCCTGCTGCAGGGCGCGGAGTTTCTGCGCGCCAAGGCGTCGGGACGGGTCAACGATGAACACGTTATCGGCGAGATCGGCGAGGTGTTCTCCGGCCGCCTCGCGGGGCGCCAATCCAAAGAAGACATCACCGTGTACAAATCGCTGGGCGTCGTGGCCCAAGACCTCTGGGCCGGGTGGCGGGTGTTCGAGTTGCTCGAGGCGGAGGGGGCATGACCAAGCCCAGCTGGTTCCGGCGCTTTCTTCTACCCGCCTTCGCCTTCAAGGCGGTCATCATCGGCGGCGGCTACGCCACGGGACGTGAACTCGCCGAGTTCTTCCTGCCCAGCGGACCTTGGGGCGGTTTGTTGGGAATATTACTCGCGACGGTGATCTGGAGCGTCGTATGCGTCGTGACGTTCCTCTTTGCTCACGCGACGGGCAGCGAGGACTATCGTACCTTCTTCAGCCGGTTGTTGGGCCGCTTCGGCGTGACCTTCGAGGTGGCTTATTTCGTCTTCGTGATCCTCATCCTGGCGGTGTTCGGCGCGGCGGCGGGCGCGATCGCCAGCGCCACTTTTGGCTGGCCATCCCTGGCGGGGACCATACTGCTGATGGCGCTGATCGCCAGCGTGGCCTTCTTCGGTAACGCCGCGGTGGAGCGGCTCTTCAAGTACGTCTCGATCTTTATCTACGGGACGTACGCCATATTCCTGATCCTCTGCCTCACTCATTTCGGCAGCCGGGTGGCGGCTGGATTCACCGCGCCCGCGCCGGTGGGAAGCGGCTGGGCGCTCGGCGGTCTGACCTACGCCGGATACAATATCATCGGCGCGGTGGTGATCCTGCCCGTGAGCCGGCACCTGACCAGCCGCAGGGACGCGGTCGTGGCCGGCCTGATCTGCGGGCCTCTGGCCATGCTGCCGGCCGCGCTCTTCTTTACCTGCATGATCGCCTACTATCCGGGCATCGGAGCGGCGACCTTGCCGTCCGACCTCCTGCTTCAGAAGCTCGACCTGCCGATCTTTCGCATATTGTTCCAGGTGATGATCTTCAGCGCCCTGCTGGAGAGCGGAACCGGGATCGTCCACGCGGTGAACGAGCGCATCGCTCACGCCTGGGCGCTTCATCGGCGCACGACGATCCCCCGTTCGGCGCGCCTGGGCGCCGCCGCCTGTCTTCTCATCGGCTCGGTGTTTCTGGCCGGTGGCTTCGGTCTCGTGGACCTGATCGCCAAGGGTTACCGCCTGCTCGCCTGGGTCTTCATCGCGGTCTATGTCGTCCCGCTTCTGACCATCGGCGTCTGGAAACTGCGGCGACTAACGAGGGTGAAACTGGCCTCAGCCAAGAGCGGTCCGACACCGTCTTCGAACACAGCGCTCGCTGGGCAGGGAGGAAAGTCTTGAACCTGAAGTCCGCGCTAATGGGGCTTGGCGCCGCGATCCTGGCTTCATTTTTGACGCCGCCTGACTCCGTCAGGGCCGAGCTCGCGCACGATTTCACGCTTGAACAGGTCCTCAGCGCACCCTTCCCGTCCGGCCTTGTGGCGGCGCCGACCGGCGGTCGCGTCGCCTGGGTGGCCAACGATCGGGGCATTCGCAATGTGTGGGTCGCGGAAAAGGCGGTGAATGGTCCTGAGCGCGCCCGACCGGTCACGACCTACGTTGGCGACGACGGCTACGATCTTGGGGAGCTAAGCTGGGACCCGGCTGGGCGGCAGATATTCTACAGCCGGGGCGGCAGCCTGGAAGGCGGCGGGCCGGTCAACGCGGTCAGCCTGCCCTCCGGCGCGCCGCCGCAAAAGGTGTGGGCGGTGAACCTCGCCGGTGGCGGCCCCCGGGAGGTCGGGACAGGCCACGCCCCCCTTGTTTCGCCGCGCGGCGACGTCGTCGCCTTCCTATCCGGCGGACAGGTCTGGACAGCAGCGCTGGCCGGCGGCCCGGCCACGCAGCGGATCAACGATCGCGGCCAGGACAGCCAACTGGCATGGTCACCGGATGGTTCGCGTCTCGCCTTCGTGAGCACCCGAACAGACCACAGCCTCGTCGGGGTTTTCGACCTGGCGGCCGGCAAGATCACCTGGATGTCACCGAGCGTCGATACCGATCTCGCGCCCGAGTGGTCGCTGGACGGGCGCCACGTCGCCTTCGCTCGCACCCCGGCGGGCGGCGAATACGAGTTCACGCCGCGGCCCGAAGGACCCCCCTGGTCAATCTGGGTTTGCGACCCGGCCACGGGCGCCGGACGGGCTGTCTGGACCGCGAGCGTCGGTCGGGGAAGCGTCTTCCAGGGCGTACTCAGCGATCGGGTCCTGATGTGGACGCCCGGCGACCGCATCGTCTTTCCATGGGAGAAGACCGGCTGGATCCACCTTTACGCGATACCCGCGACGGGGGGACAGCCGGTGGAGGTGACCACGGGCGGAGCCTTCGAAGTCTTCAACACGGCGCTGAGCCCCGACCGCGACCGCATCGTCTATTCCGCCAACGGCTCGGACACGGACCGTTGGCATCTCTTCGAGGCAAGCCTCTTGACCGGCGCGGTGCGCGAACTCACCGTCGGCAAGGGTATCGAAGACTATCCGGTGATCGACAGCGATGGCGGTGTTGTCGCGCT
The DNA here is from genome assembly GCA_025352085.1 of Caulobacteraceae bacterium. Lineage (GTDB taxonomy): Bacteria > Pseudomonadota > Alphaproteobacteria > Caulobacterales > Caulobacteraceae > Acaudatibacter. Next base: position 10,427 of record JANXUA010000159.1, read on the forward strand.
GCACAGCGACGCTCGCGATCCGTTGCGCCCCGTCAGGGTGAACGGTTCCCGCATGTCGGACCTCGCGCCGTCGACGATCCCGCCAGACTTTCCAAGTGCATTTCTGGTGGAGCCGCAATCAGTGACCTTCGCCGCGTCGGATGGCCTTGTGGTCCACGGGCAGCTCTTCCTGCCGCCGGCCGGCCGCCGCAAACCGGGGCCTGCGGTGCTGTTCTTCCACGGCGGACCGGTACGACAGATGCTGCTGGGCTGGCACCCGATGGACGCCTACAGCTACATGTACGGGATGAACCAGTACCTCGCCAATGAAGGCAATGTGGTGCTGTCAGTGAACTATCGCGGCGGCATCGGCTACGGGCTGAACTACCGTGAGGCACCCGGTTTCGGGGTCGCGGGCGCCAGTGAGGCGAACGACGTCAGAGGCGCGGCGGTTTACCTCAGATCGAGGGCGGACGTCGATCCGGCGCGGATCGGTATTTGGGGCGGCAGCTATGGCGGCTTGATGACCGCGCTCGGACTCGCGCGGGACTCCGACCTACTGGCGGCCGGCGTCGACTATGCCGGCGTGCATGACTGGCGGCCGCTGCTGCCCCCGGCTTCGCTCCTCACTGCCCCGAAGGGAACGCAAGAACTGGCCTACAGTTCCTCCGCCATTTCCAGCATCGCAACGTGGAAATCGCCCGTCTTGGTGGTGCATGCGGACGATGATCGCAACGTGCCCTTTGCCCAGAGCGTCGAACTTATAGAGGCGTTGCGAAAACAAAACGTCGATGTCGAGCAGATCGTTCTGCCCGACGAGATCCACGTCCTCCTGCGCGGGCGCTCGTGGCTGACTCTATTCCATGCGACCGACGACTTCTTCGGCCGCAAGCTGGGGGGCGCAAACCGTGCGATCCACAACTAGCGGGCATCATGAGATCAGCAACGTTCGGCGGATAAGGGCGATCTTCGCCGCTGGGATGACCGTGCTCGCGCTTGGGCGAGCTTCCGTGGGCTACGCCGCCGACCAATCCCCGGCGACTAGGGCCCGGGTCGAACGAATCCTTGCTCGGACGCCGCTGATTGATGGCCACAATGATTTGGCGTGGGAGCTCCGCGAGCGGTTCGCCGACAAGGCGCCGTTGACCGACCTTCAGCATGGCGCCGGCGCCCTGATGACCGACATCCCCCGCCTGCACGCGGGCATGGTCGGCGGACAGTTCTGGTCGGTTTGGATACCACCCGAGGTTCAGGGTCCCGCCGCAATCCAGGAGACGATCGAACAAATCGATCTCGTGAAGACGCTGGTTGGCCGCTACCCCGCCGATCTCGAGATGGCCTATTCCGCCGCCGACGTGCAACGCATTCACGCGCTCGGTCGGATCGCTTCGTTGATCGGGATCGAAGGTGGGCACCAGATCAACAACTCGCTCCCGGCGCTGCGGCAGATGTACGCCCTCGGCACGCGCTACATGACGCTCACCCACACTCGCGACATTGACTGGGCGGACTCGGCGACTGACGCACCGAAGCATCACGGCCTGACGCCGTTCGGGCGCGAGGTGGTGCGTGAGATGAACCGCATCGGGATGCTGATCGATCTCGCCCACGTCTCGGAAGAGACGATGAAGGACGCCCTGCGTACGACGACGGCGCCGGTGATCTTCTCGCATTCCTCGGCCCGGGCGCTGGTCGATAACGCGCGCGACGTGTCGGACGATGTCCTGGGCCTCGTCGCTCAGAACGGCGGGGTCGTCATGGTCAACTTCTATCCGGCGTTCGTCTCCGACCCGCGATTCCGCTGGGGCGCCATGCGCGCCGCCGAGCAGGCGCGGCTGAACGCGCCCACCTTCGGCATCGACCTGGGACAGCCTGAAAAGGCGGCGGCCGACCTCGCCGCTTGGGAGAAGGGGCATCCGCAACCGCCGGTCGGCATTTCCGAGGTCGCCGACCACATCGACCATATCCGCAAAGTGGCCGGGATCGATCACGTTGGCCTCGGCTCGGACTTCGACGGCATTCCCGAAGCCCCCACCGGCCTCAACGGCGTCGACAAATTCCCGGACCTCTTGCTGGAGCTGATGCGCCGTGGCTGGTCTGACGCCGATATTGCGAAGCTCGCGGGCGGCAACGTCCTGAGGGCCATGGCCGAGGCGGAGCGGGTCGCCGCGCGACTTCAGGCGACCGGGGCGCCGTCGATCGCCACAATCGAACACATGGATGCGCCCAAATGACTCCTCCTATTCGTCGACAGGCGAAAATCGTAGTCTTGAGCCTGATGGCCGCCACCCTCGGCGCGGTGTTCGCCCTGCCGGCGCGGAGCGAGCCACCTCGCACTACCGGCCTGCCCCTTGGCGCCCAGCCCGCCGACATCGATAAATTGGCGGCCCGTGTTCAAGGCACGTTCGATGTTCCGGGCATGGCCGTGGCCATCGTGAAGGATGGCAAGGTGCTGTTCGCGAAGGGCTATGGCGTGCGGGCTGTGGGAAAGCCGGAGGCGGTGGACGCCGACACCCTCTTTGGCATCGGCTCCAACACCAAGGCGTTCACGGTCGGCGCCCTCGCAATGTTGGTCGACGAAGGCAAACTCGGCTGGGACGACAAGGTGATCGACCGGTTGCCGGGCTTTCGACTGTACGACCCTTACGTCACCCGGGAACTGACGGTGCGCGATCTGCTGACCCACCGCAGCGGGCTGGGGTTGGGTTCAGGCGACCTGATGCTGTTCCCGGCGAGCGACTTCACGCGATCAGAGGTTATCCACAATCTGCGTTATCTGCCGCCGGCCTCCAGCTTCCGCTCGAAATACGCCTACGACAATCTGCTCTACATCGCTGCGGGAGAACTGATCCCGGCCATCACCGGCACGAGTTGGGAAGCCTTCGTCCAGACGCGGATTCTCGACCGCATCGGAGGGGGCTGTGTCTCCACGCTCTCGCTCGCTTCGGGCACCCGCGATATCGCGGCGCCTCACGTGGTGATCGATGGCCACGCCACCGAGGTTGCTCCGGACCGCAGCACCGCCTACGACCCCGCCGGCTCGATCCAGTGCAGCGCGAACGGCATGGCCGCCTGGGCCAATGCGCAATTGGCCGAGGGCCGGCTACCGGATGGCCAGCCTCTCTTCTCAGCGGAACGGCACAGGGAGATGTGGACGCCTCAGACGATAACCCCGGTCTCGCCCGAGGCGACCGCCGCGACGCAGACCCACTTCCGCGACTACGGCCTGGGCTGGTTCATCGAAGACTATCAAGGCGCCTTGCGCGTGACGCACACCGGCGGATTGATCGGCATGGTGAGCTATGTCTCTTTGCTGCCCGAAAAACATGTCGGGATCATCGTCTTGACCAACCAGCAGAGCGGCCCGGCGATGGCGGCCATGATGGAAACTCTGTTGGACAGGTTCGTCGAACGGGGTTCGCAAGATCGGGTGGCGTTCTGGACGCGAAAATCGGCCGAGGAGGCGGGCAAGGCAGCCGCGGCCGATCAAACCGCGGAAGCGGCGGTTGAGGCCGCTGGCGGAAAGGCGGCTTTTCCTCCGGACGCCTATGTCGGAGTCTACCACGACCCATGGCGGGGGGACGCCGCCGTCGAGCGCCACGGCGACCGGTTGCGGCTCGTGTTCAGCCGAACCTCCAACATGCGCGGCGACATGCGGGCGATGAAGGGGAACGTCTTCGTCGTGCATTGGGACGATCGGTCCCTCGCCGCCGACGCCCTGGTGAATTTCCGAACCGATTTCACCGGCGCGGTCAGCGGCATGACCATGGCGCCGCTTTCCCCAACAACCGACTTCAGCTTCGATTATCGAGATCTCGATTTCACCCGCGTGGCGGCCCCAACCCGGTGAAAAAACATCGGTACGCCGGCAACGGCCTGCTGGTGCTCGACGCCGTCACCGGCGGCCCGCCATTGACCCCGCCGCCTGCGCGCCTTACGCGCTCCCCCCATGTTGACCGGCCTTTCCCACCTCGCCCATGACGCCCGCGCCTGGCCGTTTGAGCAGGCGCGCAATCTGCTGGCGCGGCTGGTGCGGGTGCGGCTGGCAGGCGAGGGGCGGGGTCAGGCGACCGCGCTGATCGCGACAGGCAAGGTTGGGGAAGCGTTGGCGGCCTTCCCGGCTTTGGCGGCCGCGCCGGTGGTGTTTCAGACTGGCTATGGCGCCTCGGGGCTGCCGCACATCGGCACCTTCAACGAGGTGGCGCGCACGACCGTGGTGCGCAATGCGTTTCGGGCGCTGACGGAGGATGCCGTTCGCACGCGGTTGATATCGTTTTCCGACGACATGGACGGCTTGCGCAAGGTTCCCGACAACGTGCCCAATCGCGAGGCCCTGGCCGAAGATCTCGGCAAGCCGCTCACCCGCGTGCGCGATCCGTTCGGCGAATACGACAGCTTCGCCGCGCACAACAACGCGCGGATGCGGGCGTTTCTCGACCGGCACGGGTTTGATTATGAATTCCTGTCCTCCACCGATTGCTACGCGACGGGCCTGTTCGACGCCACGCTACGGGTGATGCTGGAGCGGTTTGACCAGGTGCAGGCGGTAATGCTGCCGACGCTGGGACCCGAGCGGCGCGCCACCTATTCGCCGTTCCTGCCGATCAGCCCGACCACCGGGCGCGTATTGCAGGTCCCCACGCTTGAGCGCGATGTCGCGCGCGGAACCATTGTCTTCGAGGACGAGGACGGAAGGCGCACCGAAACGCCCGTGACCGGCGGCGCGGTCAAGCTGCAGTGGAAGCCCGACTGGGCCTGCCGCTGGACGGCGCTCGGCGTCGACTATGAAATGGCCGGCAAGGACCTCATCGAATCGGTCAAGGTGTCCTCGCGCATCTGCACGATCCTCGGCGGAACGCCGCCGGAAGGATTCAATTTCGAACTCTTTCTGGATCAGGACAATCAGAAGATTTCCAAGTCCAAGGGCAATGGCCTGACCCTGGAGGAGTGGGAGCGTTACGGCGCCCCCGAAAGCCTGGTCTACTACCTGTTCCAGTCGCCCAAGTCGGCCAAGAAGCTGTCGTTCGACGTCATCCCCAAGGCCGCTGACGAATATCTGCAGCAACTTGACGCCTATAATCGTCCGCTATCGGACGATTCCGCCGCGAGGCCGGTCAACCCGCTCGACAACCCGGTGTGGAGCGTCCACGACGGCGCGCCGCCGGCCAAAGGCTCGCCTGTATCATTCAGCCTGCTCCTTAATCTCGTCTCAGCCGCCAACGCGTCCGACAAGGCGATATTGTGGGGGTTCATTAACCGGCAGTTCCCGGACGCGGCGCCGGAGAACGAGCCTCTGCTCGATCGGCTGACCGCCTACGCCCTGCACTATTACGAAGACTTCGTTCGCCCGGCCAAACGCTTCCGCACGCCGGACGATCGCGAGCGCGCCGCGATGGAGGATCTGTTGGCGCGCCTGCGCGCCCTGCCGGAGGGCCATCACGACGCCGAAGCGATCCAGAACGAGGTCTATGCCGCCGGCAAGGAGGCCGGTTTCGAACCCCTGCGCGCCTGGTTCACTGCGCTTTATGAAGTCTTGCTCGGTCAAAGCCAGGGCCCCCGCTTCGGCTCCTTCGCCGCCATCTTCGGCTTGCCGGAGACCATGGCGTTGATCGAGCGGGCGCTGGCCGGCGCGGACTTGTCGGCGGTCGAGGGATAGGACCTCTTTCCCTCCTCTTTATGGGGAGGGCGAGTCGCGAAGCGGCCGGGGTGGGGAAGTCTGGACGATCACAAATTAAGTCGCGCGTCAGGCCTGTTCCCCACCCGTCTTGCCGCTGCGCGGCAATCCACCCTCCCCATCAATGGGAGGGAACGACGACGGCTACTCCAACGCCGCGACGTCGCCCTGTTTCACCAATCCCGGGGCAACGACGTTCACGTAAACGCCGCACAGCAGGTGGCCGAAGTGTTTGTGCAGGGCGCCGGTTATGTCGAGGTCACGAACCGCGCTCACCGGATCGACCGCGGGCGCCGCGCAGCGCGTAATCGGCTTGAACACGCTCACCCGCGCTTGTCCCAGATGCAGGCCCCGCCCCGTCCAGTCGTTTTCCGCCCAGGCCGGCCAGCCGTTGACGTAGAGATTGGCGCGAAACCGAAGCGGATTCACCGGCCCGCCCATCTTGTCGGCCAGATCGCGCACGCTGGCGAGATTGATGATCGACACATGCCCTTGGGGATGATCGGTGAACCGATGCCCCTGACCGTCAATAACCCGCAGCGGTCCGCCGACGTCCTCGCCCAGAACATCGGTCAGCCAGGCGGCGAAGCCGGCGCGACCCGCGTCGCCCGCGAATGAGGCCTCGAAATCCTCTGCTCCCGGCGCCGTGGCGCGCAGGACGGTGTCGTGCTCGTCATATTGTGTGCGCACCTTGGCGACCGCAGCGGTCTTGGCCAGCACGGCGAATTTCTGCTTGGGAATGAAGACGGGCTTGGCCGGATCAAACCCGCACGGCCCGTCCTCGACCGCGAACAGCCGGTCAAACGGAAACGCCCCGCCCGCCGTCAATTGCGCCGACGGCAGAGGTTCGGGCGTGAACCCCTTAAGCGGATGGCGAAAGAGGGCGGTGACGGTTCCGGTCACCCATCATCCTCCCACGCCAGCGGTGGGCTGACCTTCAGCGCGGTCACCTGATTGCGCACGCGGCGTAGGATCTGAAACTGGTGCCGGTGGAACAGGAACTTCTGACCGGGCTCGGGAATCGTGCGCGCCTCATGGATCACCAGGCCGGCGACGGTGACGGCGTGTTCGTCGGGAAGATCCCAGTCCATGGCGCGGTTGAGATCGCGCACGGTGACGTCGCCGTCGACGTGGACCGTGCCGTCGGCCTGGCGGCGCACGCCAAGCACCGCCTGATCGTGCTCGTCGTCGATTTCGCCGACGATCTCCTCGAGAATGTCCTCGAGCGTCACCAGACCCTGCAGCGCACCGTATTCATCGACGACCAGGGCGAAATGGGTGCGGCGCTTGAGAAAAGCGTTGAGCTGGTCCTTGAGGTTGGTGGTGTCGGGAATGAACCACGGCTCGCGCACAATGACGCCGATATCGAGGGTGTCCACCGCGCCGCCGGTGGCCGCCAGGGCTTTCAACAAATCCTTGGCGTGGAGGACGCCGATGATGTTCTCCGGATCGCCGCGCCACAGCGGCAAACGAGTGTTTTCGGATTCCAGCACCTTGGCCACCAGATCGCGCGGCGAAAGACCGGCGTCGATCATCGACATCGACTTGCGATGCACCATGATCTCGCTGACGTCCATGTCGGAAAGATCGAGCACGCCGCCGAGCATCCGCCGGTCGCGGCTCTCCACCGCGCCCTCGGAATGGTGGTAGTTGACCGCGCCGCGGATCTCCTCGTGGGCGGCCAGAACGTCGGTGTCCATGTCCAGATTGACGCCGAAAATGCGCAAGGTGTGGCGCACGATCCACTGAATGGCGTAAATTACCGGTCCCAGCAGGCGCACGGTCAGCAACATCGGACCCGACAGGGTGCGCGCCATGTCGTCGGAGCGGACGATGGCCAGGGTCTTGGGCAGCACCTCAACGAAAACGACCACCAGAACGGTCATCATCGCCGTGGCCGCAGCCACGCCCCAGCCGCCGGGAATGAGATTGGTGATGACCTCCGTCGCCAGGACCGAACTCAAAATATTGAGCACATTATAGCCGATCAGCACCGCGCCGATCATCATTTCCTGGTTGTCCAGCAGGCGATTGACCCGCCGCGCGGCCTTGTCGCCATCGCGCTCAAGCTGGTGCATGCGTCCGCGACTGGCCCGGGTCAGGGCGGTTTCAGCGGCGGAAAAGACCGCCGATATGATCAGCAGAGGCAGGATCAGCGCGAACCCAGCCCAGATCGCGGCGATCATGGCAAAGCTCCTTCTTCGATCAGAAATTCACGCAGGGGCGCCGAATCAACGCCTTTGGCGACGAACGCCTCGCCGATGCCGCGCGCCAGAATAAGGGTCAGCGCGCCACGGGCGGCCTTCTTGTCCTGCGCCATGTGGCCGATCAGGGAGTCGGCGCGAAACGGGCCGCCGACAATTTCGGCGAAGCGCGTCGGCAGACCGGCGGCGGCGATGGCCCGGCCCGCGCGCTCGGCATCCTGTCCCGAACAATGGCCCAGCCTGGCCGAAAAGCGGAAGGCCAGGGCGCAGCCCAATCCCACCGCCTCGCCGTGTTTCAGGCCCTCGCCAAAGCCCGTTTCGGCTTCGATGGCGTGGCCGAAGGTGTGACCAAGGTTGAGCAAGGCCCGGCCGGCGCTCTCGCGCTCGTCCGCCCCGACAATCGCCGCCTTCATTTCCACGCAGCGGCGAACGGCGTGGGCGAGGGCCGCCGGTTCGCGCGCCAGCATCTTGGCGCCGTTGACCTCCAGCCAGTCGAAGAAATCGTGGTCGCCGAGGAGGCCATATTTGATCACCTCGGCATAGCCGCACACCATCTCGCGGTGGGGCAGACTCGCCAACACATCGAGGTCGGCCAGCACCAGCCTGGGTTGATGAAAGGCGCCGATCAAGTTTTTGCCGCGCGGCGTGTCGATGGCGGTCTTGCCGCCGACCGACGAATCCACCTGTGCGAGCAGGGTCGTCGGAATCTGGATGAAATCGATGCCGCGCTTGTAGATCGCCGCCGCGAACCCCGCCAAATCGCCGACCACGCCGCCGCCGAGGGCGACGAGAAGGTCGGTGCGCTCCAATTCCAGGGCCAGCATGTGGTCGGTCAGATCGGCGAGGCCGGCGAAGCTCTTGCTGGCCTCGCCGGGGGCGATGACGATGACGTGCGCCACAATCCCATCCTGGGCCAGAGCGGTGAGCAGCCGCTCGCCGAGCACGGCCGAAACCGTCTCATCCATCACCACGGCGACCTTGGGCCGCTGCAGGAACGGCCGGATCCGCGACGCCGCTGCCGCGATCAGACCGTGGCCGATGATCACCTCATAGGGATTGGGCGCAACGCCGACGGGAATGACGACGGTCATGCGGAGTCTTTCAACCGGGCGGTCAGCGCGGCGATCACGGCCTCAACGGTGACCTGATGGGCGGTGTCGCCGGTCTCGACTACAATGTCGGCGGTGGCGAACTGCGGATAACGCGCCGCCGCCTGTTCCTCAAGCACGGTCAACGGGTCTTTGCCGCTGGTCAGCGGCCGGGTGTCGCGACGCCCGATGCGGCCGGCCAGGACCGCCAGATCGCTCTTCAACCACACCGAAATCGCCTTATCGCGGATCAGTCGGCGGGTGTTTTCGTCGACGAAGGCGCCGCCGCCGGTGGCCAGAACGTGCGGCGGCTCGCCCAGCAGGCGCGCGATGACCCGCCGCTCGCCGTCGCGGAAAAACGGTTCGCCGAACTGGGTGAAGATTTCGGCGATGGTGCGCCCGGCCGCCGCCTCGATCTCGACGTCGGCGTCGCGAAATGGCATGTTCAGCGCGGCGGCCAGACGCCGTCCGATACTGCTCTTGCCGACGCCCATCAGGCCCACGAGGGCGATGGTCTTGCGATTGAGAGGAGTTGGGGCGGTCATGGCCAGAACCGCCCTTTACACGATGGGGCGCCAAAGCGCCAAGTTCCCGCCATGAGGAATCAGCGATGAGCGGGTCGGGCTGGACCGAGGCCTTTCTGGAGATGATGGCCGCCGAGCGCGCCTGCGCGGCCAACACCTTGATCGCCTATGGCCGCGATCTGGCCGATGTCGGCGGTTTCCTCAGGCGGCGCGGCCGCGATCTGACCGACGCGGCGCCGGAAGACCTGGAAGCCTATTTCAGCCACCTGGGCGCGCTGGGCCTCTCGCCGGCGACGGCGGCGCGCCGACGATCAGGCCTGCGGCAATTTTATCGTTTCGTGCTCGGCGAAGGCTGGCGCGCCGACGATCCGTCCCGGCGGATCGATGCGCCCAAACGTGGCCGGCCCCTGCCCAAGGTGCTGACCCGCGCGGAGGTGGTGGCCCTGATCGACGCCGCGGCGCGCCGCGACAGCGCCGCGGGCGCGCGGCTGGCGGCCATGCTGGAGCTGCTCTACGCTTCGGGCCTGCGTGTCTCCGAGCTGCTGGCCCTGCCGCTGACCGCCCTGGCGCGCGACCCGGCCTATCTGATGGTCACCGGCAAAGGCGGCAAGGAGCGCCTCGCCCCCCTCAACGATGCGGCGCGGGCGGCGGTGACGGCCTATCTGCCGATGCGCCGGACCTTCCTGGCCAAGGGCGTCAAGGAGAGCCCGTGGCTGTTCCCGTCGCGCGGCCGCGCCGGGCGCCTGACCCCCCGGCGCCTCGGCCAGCTGCTCGACGAGGCGGCGCGGGACGCGCGCATCGATCCGGCCAAGGTCAGCCCGCACGTCCTGCGCCACGCCTTCGCCACCCATCTGCTGGAGGGCGGGGCCGATTTGCGCGTCGTGCAGACCCTGCTTGGCCACACCGACATCTCCACCACCCAGATCTACACCCACGTCACCCAGGACCGCCTGCGCGAGGTCGTAGAGACGAAACATCCGCTGGCGCGGCGGAGGGAGTAACTATGTATCGTTCGACCAGATTTACGCCGGCGGAGGCGATGCCGGTGTTGCGCGCACGCGCACTTGCGAGCGATGTAGCCGCGCCAGTCACGCCTTCGGGGGATCAATCTTGAGCTTACCTGACTATCAGACGGTCATGCTTCCTCTGCTCCGGCAAACCCTCAAGGAGGGGAGTTCGGTTTCGATCCTGCAAGTGCTCCCGGCGATCGCACACGACTTCGGCTTGAGCCAAGATCAATTGGCGGAGCGGCTGCCGAGCGGAGTCCAGGGCGTGTTCCACAACCGCCTGCATTGGGCGAAGTTCTACATGACGCGAGCGGGCCTCCTTGAGAGCACCAGGCGCGGTCAGTTTCAGGTGACGGACGCGGGACGGGCGCTGCTCGCCACCAAACCCACAAAAATCGATAACGCCATGCTTGCCCAATACCCAAGCTTTCGGGAGTTCATGGAAGCCAAGAGGCCCGTGGGCGCGCCGCCGGCCCAGGCAACCGCCGCCATCGAGACCGCCACATCAACCCCCGAGGAGGTCATCGACGCCGCCAGAAGAGAGCTCGACGCCAACCTCAAGGCGGAGGTTCTTGACAGGGTACGGCAAATGTCGCCCGGCGATTTCGAGGGGCTGGTCATCCTGCTGTTGGTGCGGATGGGCTATGGTCAGGGGCGAGAGGAACTTGCCCGCGCGCTCGGAGGCTCCGGCGACGGCGGCGTCGACGGCGTGGTCCATCAGGACGCCTTGGGTCTGGACAGGGTCTATATCCAGGCCAAGCGTTACAAGGACGGCAACACCGTCGGCCCGAGCGAGATCAACAGTTTCATCGGGGCCCTGAACATCAAGCGGGCCAACAAGGGGCTGTTCGTCACCGCCTCAACCTTCACCAAGCAGGCCAGGGAACACGCGAGTTCGTCGACCCTGCATGTCGTCCTGCTCGACGGCGACGGCCTGGCGGACCTGATGGTGCGCCACAACGTGGGCGTCGTCACGCGCAGCAGCATCGACATCAAGGCGGTCGATGAAGGATTTTTTGTTGAGTAGAGCGCGATAGACAGGCCCGGCTGCATTGGCGGTTGTCCGCGCGCGCCGTCCCGCCTAGGGTGCGCGCCGTTTTGCGGCGGGATTTTCAAACACCTTCATGGCCAGCCATTACCTGGACTTCGAGCGGCCGATCGCCGAACTCGAGGGCAAGATCGAGGAGCTTTCGACCCTGTCCGAGGCCAGCGGACGCGGAGCGTTCGACGCCGAGGTCGCCGCCCTGCGCGCACGCCTGGCCGAGGAGCGCACCCAGACCTACGCCCATCTTGACGCTTGGCAGAAGACCCAGATCGCCCGCCATCCGGAGCGGCCGCACTTTGTCGACTATGTCGGCGGCCTGATCGAGGAATTCGTCGAGTTGCAGGGCGACCGCAAGTTCGCCGACGACCAGGCGCTCATCGGCGGGCTGGGCCGGTTTCGCGGCCGCCCGGTGGTGGTGATGGGCCAGGAAAAGGGTCACGACACCACCACGCGCATCAAGCACAATTTCGGCATGGCCCGGCCCGAGGGCTATCGCAAGGCCGTCCGGCTGATGGATCTGGCCGAACAGTTCAACCTGCCGGTCCTGTCCTTCGTCGACACCAGCGGCGCCTATCCGGGCATGGACGGCGAGGAGCGCGGCGTGGGCGAAGCCATCGCGCGCGGCATCGAGCGCTGCTTGACTCTGGGCGTACCCATGATCGCCATCGTTACCGGCGAGGGCATGAGTGGCGGGGCCATCGGCATTGCCGCGGCCAATACGGTGCTGATGCTGGAGCACGCCATCTATGCGGTGATTACGCCCGAAGGCTGCGCCTCGATCCTGCTGCGCGACCGCAATCTGGCCGAGGGTGCGGCCAAGGCGATGAAGATCACCGCCCAGGATTTGATCGGCCTGAAGGTCATTGATCGCATTATCGAAGAGCCCGTCGGCGGGGCCCACGCCGACCGCGACCTGGCGATCAAGCGGGTCGGCGACGCGGTGGAGGCGGCCCTGGCCAAGCTCACGCCGCTGTCGCCCGACGCCCTGCGCGACCAGCGGGCGGACCGGTTTTATGCGATCGGCAGACCTTAGACGAGGTTAGTGCTGACTTTCCGGCATGCGGATGATCAGGCCGTCCAGCGCGTCGGTGACCTTGATCTGGCAGGATAGCCGCGAGGTCGGTTCGACGTTTTCGGCGAAATCAAGCATGGATTCCTCCATGGCCGATTTCTCGCCGGTCTTGGCGACCCACGCTTCGTCTACATAGACGTGGCAGGTGGCGCAGGCGCAGGCGCCGCCGCAATCGGCGTCAATGCCGGGGATGTTGTGCTTCACTGCGCCTTCCATGACCGAAAGGCCGGTCTTCACGTCAATGACGTGCTCGGCGCCGCTGTGTTCGACGTACGTGACTTTAGCCATAGACTCCCCACGGGACGATTTTACGCCGCGACCTCTTTCATGGAAATGGTCGTATCCGCAAGCCTCTCGCGCGAGATTGGCCGTCTTTCGCCGATCAAACGCTTGCCCATCATGAATTCGGCCGGCGCATTGACCGCCTCGACGGCCTGAATGAGATCGCCCTTGAGGTGAAAGACAGCGAACTTCGCGGCGGCCATATCGCCGCGCACGAGCACGTCGTCGACGTCAAACGGCATGCCGGCGAACTGGTATTTGAGATCATATTGATCCGACCAGTTCCATGTCACTTCTTGCGCCGGGGCCGGGCGTCCGGTGATGGCGCAGGCCGCCTGACGCGCCTGTTCGAGGGCGTTGGCGACGCTTTCCAGCCGGAAGGATCGCTGATAGAGCGCAAGCGGGCGCTTGGTCACGTCGCCGATGGCGAAGATCGCCGGATCGGCCGTGCGGGCGTGCTCATCGACCACAATGCCCCCGGCGCACTCCAGCCCTGCGTCTCTGGCGATCTCCTCGTTCGGCGGCGCGCCGACACCGATCAGGGCCACATCGCAGGCGATGGTCCGACCGCCCGCCAGACGCACGCCGGTGACGTGGCCGCCGGCGCCCTCAAGGCTCTCGACCATCGCATTCACTTCAAAGGCCACGCCCCTGGCGCGGTGATAGTCGGTGAAGAAGGTCGACAGCGCCTCGCACGACACCCGCGCCAGAATGCGAGGCTCGCGCTCCAGCACCACCGCCGAACCGCCGAGCGCCAGAGCGGACGCCGTCGCCTCCAAGCCGATATAGCCCCCGCCGATCACCGCCAGCCGCTTGCCGGGACCGAGCAGGGCTTTGAGCGCCTCGGCGTCGGCGGCGGAGCGCAGGGTAAGGACACCGCGCAGATCGGCGCCGGGAATGGGCAGGGTTCGCGCCCGCGCGCCGGTGGCGATAATCAGGGTCTCGTAAGGCAGCGTCCGACCGCCGGACAAATCAGCCGTCTTGGCCGCGCGATGGATCGTCGTCGCCCGCACGCCGAGAACAAGGTCAATGTTCGCTTCGGCGTAGAAACTGTCGGGACGCAGCGCCAGGCTGTCGGCGTCCGCCTCGCCCTTCAGCCAGGCCTTCGACAATGGCGGCCGTTGATAGGGAGCCAGCGGTTCCTCGCCGACCATGGCAATCGGCGCCTCATAACCATATTGCCGCAGCAACGCCGCGACCGTCCCCCCCGCGTGACCCGCGCCGATGATCAATGTGCCCGAATGCGTTTCGCTCATGCTCTTTCGATGCCGAGACACGCGCGGGGAGTCAACGCGATTTCAGAATGCGAAATCGGGCGCCGGCTCTGAATAACCGGCCGGAATCCGAAGCCCGGCCACGCCGCAAACCTGATCGATGGTGATGTAGCCGTCGATGCCGCCATCCGCTTCCCATTCGAAACAGTCGGGCGCGTCGATGGCGCTCTCGACTCCGAGGCCAATCTCGCCGAGGCGCACGGAAAGCTCGCCCCACCGAAACCGGATGTAAATCGGGCGACTGTCCTCCAACACGCCCTCCCACTGCGATGGGCAAGCGATGCAGGTTCGTTTGAGGCTGGCAATGTGGAGCATCGGACGTCTGTGGTTACGAGACGCTAAGCCTATCGAATTTGTGGCTAAAGGCCTATGGCCCGGTTGCATCACGCCTTGCGCAATCCCCGCCGCGGACGAGTTCGAGATTGACGCTCAAGGTCCAAAGTTCTCCAAAATCCGTATTCGGCGCGAATGCGGGGACCCAGACTTTCCTTTGTCCTTATGATTTTGGCGGTAGCGAACCGTCGCATCCCCAAGCTCCTCTGCGGATCACGAAAATCAGGCGCGCGCTATCCGAAGTGGAGGTTCGACAAGCAAATCACGCTATCCCCGGGACGGCAAACATCAACCACGCCTTTTTGAAAAATAGCCGCCGCCGCCGTCCACAAGACTATCAGGCAGAGAAAGGCGATCAGGCCCCAGAAGGCGCGCGGGTTGGTCGCTCGAACGACTTTCGGCACAAGCGAGCCAAGATTGATCCGGCCAGCGCGCAGCGCAAACCCGATAAAAATGGCCCAATAGGCGCAGGCGATCCCGTTTAGGAGATGGACAGTTTGCGTGTCCATAGGCTGATGCCTCGACCCTAAACCACCCGCTCCACCAACATCGCCTTGACCTCCGCGATCGCCTCCGCCGGGTTCAGCCCCTTCGGGCACACCTGGGCGCAGTTCATGATCGTGTGGCAACGGTAGAGTTTGAACGGGTCCTCCAGCGCGTCCAACCGCTCGCCGGTCGCTTCGTCACGGCTGTCGACCAGCCAGCGGCGGGCCTGCAGCAGGGTGGCCGGGCCGAGATATTTCTCGCCGTTCCACCAATAGCTGGGGCAGGAGGTGCTGCAGCAGGCGCACAGGATGCACTCGTAAAGGCCGTCGAGCTTGGCGCGGTCTTCTTCGGATTGGAGCCACTCGCCCTGCGGCTGCGGCGTTGTGGTGTGCAGCCAGGGCTCGATCGAGGCGTATTGGGCGTAGAACAGGGTCAGATCGGCAACCAGATCCTTGACCACCGGCAGGTGCGGCAGGGGGGAGATCTGCACGTCCTTGCCCGGAACCTCCGCCCAGCCGTGGGTGCAGGCCAGCGTATTACGGCCGCCGATGTTCATCGCACATGATCCACAGACGCCCTCGCGGCAGGAGCGGCGGAAGGCCAGGGTGGAGTCGACGTGGTTCTTGATGTGGATCAGGGCGTCGAGCACCATCGGCCCGACGGCGTCGACATCGAGATCATAGCTGTCCCACGCCGGATTGCCCTCGCCTTCCGGATCCCAGCGATAGACGCGGAAGGTCTTGACGTTCTTCGCGCCCGCCGGAGCGGGATAATGACGGCCCTTGCCGACCTTGGAGTTCTTGGGGAGGGTTAGCTGAACCATCTGCGCGTACTCTTAATTCGGGCTCAATACACCCGCGCCTTGGGCGGGATGTAAGCGACGTCGTTGGTCATGGTGTAGGCGTGCACCGGGCGGTAATCGATCTTTACCGCACCCGTGGCGTCGTCGAACCAGGCCAGGGTGTGTTTCATCCAATGTTCGTCATCGCGGCTGGAGAAATCCTCCCGCGCGTGGGCGCCGCGGCTTTCGGTGCGGTTGACCGCGCCTTCGACGGTGACGATGGCCTGGCCGATCAGGTTCTCGAACTCCAGCGTCTCGACCAGATCGGTGTTCCAGATCAGGCCCCGGTCGGTGACCTTGAGATCGCTGCGCTTGGCGTGGACGGCGGCGAGGCGTTTGACGCCGGAAACCAGAGTATCGGCGGTGCGGAAGACTGCGGCGTCTTCCTGCGCGGCCATCTGCATCTCCAGGCGCAGGTCGGCGGTGGAAACGGCGCCGGCCGCATAACGCAGGCGGTCGAAACGGGCGAGGTGGCCGTCGGTCCACGCGGCTTGCGGTTCGCGCTGGGTCGCGCCGGCCTTGAGGGTCTCGCCGCAATGCAGACCGACGGCGCGGCCGAAGACAACAAGATCGATCAGGGAATTGGAGCCAAGGCGATTGGCGCCGTGCACCGACACACAGGCCGCCTCGCCCACCGCCATCAGGCCGGGCACAATGGCGTCGGAATTGTCGCCGGCCTTGGTGACCACCTCGCCGTGAAAATTGGTCGGTATGCCGCCCATGTTGTAATGCACCGTCGGCAGGACCGGGATCGGGGCCTTGGTCACATCCACGCCGGCGAACACCTTGGCGGTTTCGGAAATGCCCGGCAGGCGCTGGTGCAGCACCTTGGGATCGAGGTGATCGAGGTGCAGGAAGATGTGATCCCTTTTCGGGCCGACGCCGCGGCCTTCGCGGATTTCGATGGTCATGGCGCGGCTGACCATGTCGCGCGGCGCGAGATCCTTCACCGTCGGGGCGTAGCGTTCCATGAACCGCTCGCCCTCGGAATTGGTCAGATACCCGCCCTCCCCGCGCGCGCCTTCGGTAATCAGGCAGCCGGCGCCGTAGATGCCGGTGGGGTGGAACTGCACGAACTCCATGTCCTGCAGAGGCAGGCCGGCGCGCAGGGCCATGCCGCCGCCGTCGCCGGTGCAGGTGTGGGCCGAGGTGCAGGAAAAATACGCCCGGCCATAGCCGCCGGTGGCCATGACCACGGCCTGGGCGGAAAACCGGTGCAGCGTCCCGTCGTCGAGCTTCCAGGCGGTGACGCCCCGGCACACGCCCTCGTCCATGATCAGGTCGAGGGCGAAGTACTCGATGAAGAACTCGACCTCTTTCGACAGCGCCTGGCCGTACATGGTGTGCAGCATGGCGTGGCCGGTGCGGTCGGCGGCGGCGCAGGTGCGCTGGATCGGCGCCTCGCCGAAGTTGCGGGTCATGCCGCCAAAGGCGCGCTGATAGATCTTGCCGTCCGGCGTGCGCGAGAACGGCACGCCCCAATGTTCGAGCTCATAGACCGCGTCGGGGGCGTTGCGGACCAGGTATTCGATGGCGTCCTGATCGCCCAGCCAGTCAGAGCCCTTGACGGTGTCGTACATGTGCCAGCGCCAGTCGTCCTGACCCATATTGCCGAGGCTGGCGGAAATGCCGCCCTGCGCGGCGACGGTGTGCGAGCGGGTCGGGAAGACCTTGCTGATGCAGGCGGTCTTGAGGCCCGCGGCGGCGCAACCGACGGCGGCGCGCAGGCCCGAGCCTCCCGCGCCCACCACCACCACATCAAACCTGTGGTCGACAAATTGATAAGCGGACATGGTCAGAGCGCTCCGCCGCCGAAGGCGACTTTCAACAGGCAGACGGCAGCGAGCATGGCCCCGCCCGCCGCGACAAAGGTGTTCAGTATGAGCAACA
The DNA here is from genome assembly GCA_025352085.1 of Caulobacteraceae bacterium. Taxonomy (GTDB): domain Bacteria; phylum Pseudomonadota; class Alphaproteobacteria; order Caulobacterales; family Caulobacteraceae; genus Acaudatibacter. The sequence continues at coordinate 28,126 of JANXUA010000159.1, forward strand.
CCGTGCGGGTGAACTTGCGTTCAATGTAGTCCTCGACGACCACCTGCATGCCGAGCCGGGCGTGGTAAAAGCCGGTGACGACCAGAAGAGTGATCAGGGCGGCGTTGATCGGCGAGGCGAGCCAGAACCGCGCGCCGACATAGCCGCCGGCGACGACGCTCACGGCCGACCAGGCGCCCCAGATCGTCAGGCCGAGCAAGGCGAAGGCGGACACCCGCTGGCCGATGAAATGGCCAACGCCGTGCTTGGCCGAGCCGAGACCGCGTGCGTGGCCCAGAGGTGTGCGATAACCGGCCATGTCAGAGCGCTCCGTTCGTCAGAGCGACGGTCCACAGGGCGACGGCGGCGACGATGGCGAAGGCGAAGCTGCCCCAGGCCGTGGCGTCGGCGGTCTTGGGCGCGAAGCCCCGACCCAGATCCCAGGCGAAGTGCCGCACGCCATTGGCCATATGGAAGAACAGAGCGACGGATACGCCGAACAGAATAACGCGGCCCACGAGCGAGCCCAGCCGGCCTGTATAGGCGCCGTAGGCGTCCGGCCCCGACGCAAGGGCAAGGGCCCATCCCGCCACGATCAGCAAGCCCAGATAGAGCGCCACCCCCGCCACGCGATTGAGGATCGAGGCGGCCATGGTGATGTGCCAACGCCAGATCGTCGTATGCGGCGAAAGCGGACGCGCCCGGGCGCCCGGCGGAGCTTCAGCCATTCGTTGAGTCCCATCCCTGGTTGCGATGCGGCGCAACTTCTAAACCGTGAGCGAAGGGTGTCAACGAAGGGCGGGCGCAATCTTGCCCGATCAGCCGGTTGCTATTCGGGAACGGCTTCCCCGGACCCGCCGAATTCGGCCGGGAAGTCCTTCAGCTTGGGCAGGCCGTCGTGCATTCTCAGCACCGTCTCGGCGTAGTTGACGTGCACGCCGGGGGCGAAGGCGAGGGTCGGGATGGTCGCGGCGAACACGTCCACCAGGCCGAGCGGCGGATGGTTGGTCATCAGATGGCCGCCGCATTTGGCGCAATACTGGCGCTGGCTCATCTCGGTCTTCGAAAAGGTGGCGACATGCTCGGCGCCCTTGGTGACCTTCACCGCCGCGGGTTTCCACAGGCTGAAAGCGTTCACCGGTCCGCCCGACCAGGATCGGCACGACGCGCAATGGCAATAGCCCATCGCCTCGGGTTCGCCGGTGGCCTCCAGCGCCACGGCGCCGCAAAAACATTGTCCGACGTGGGTCATGGTCCCTCCTCAGGCTCAAGCTTGAGCGCCATCGAACACCCTCCGTCGCGCCATGGCAAGACGCGAAGGCGCCGGGATTCTCAGTGGA
>JANXUA010000004.1 GCA_025352085.1 Caulobacteraceae bacterium
CTCCAAACCAGGGCGCCCAGACCCTGGTCGAGGCCGAGCGGCATGAGCTCCCACTCGTAGTCGCGGCCGATCAGGGAATAATAGGTCTGGTTGGCGACATAGCGCGGGTACCCGTACCGGTCGGCGACGGCGAGCGACTTCATCAGATGCCAGCCGGAGAAGTTAGAGACGCCGACGTAGCGGATCTTTCCGGCGCGGACGAGGTCGTCCAGGGTGGAGAGGGTTTCCTCCACCGGGGTCAGGGCGTCGAAGCCGTGCAGCTGAAACAGATCGATGTAGTCCGTACCCAGACGCTTCAGCGCGGCCTCGCAGGCGGCGATCAGATGGTAGCGGGAGGAGCCGACATCGTTGGGTCCCTCGCCGAAGCGGAAGGTCGCCTTGGTGGAGATCAGGACCTTGTCGCGCCGGCCCTTAATCGCCGCGCCCAGAATCTCCTCCGAGGCGCCGTCCGAATAGATGTCCGCGCTGTCGAACAGGGTGAGGCCAGCGTCCAGGCAGATGTCCACCAGGCGCGTGGCCGCCTTGGCGTCGGTGTCGCCTATGGCCCCGAAAAATCCCGCGTCGCCGCCGAAGGACATGGTCCCGAAGCTCAGGGCCGGGACCTTGAAGCCCGATCGACCCAGTTGGCGATGTTCCATGCGATTGTCTCCGTTAATGGCGAGCCCAGAATCGACCGACAGCGGCCCTATGAGCGTCGGCGCCGGTTTTCGGGCGCCCGCGTCCTTCTTTGCCTGAAGTTTTAAGTCAGGCGCGCGCGAGCGCCCGGGCCAGGGCCGGCCGGGCATAACAGGCGTCGGCCCAGCGCTGCACGTTGGCGTGCTCGGCGTAGCTGAAGCGGATCGCCCTCATAAGATACATGACCGACGCCACATTAAGGTCGGCCACAGAGAAGGCTTCGCCAACGAGCCAGTCGCGCCCTTGCAGAGCGGCGTCCAGGACCTTGAGCGGCCGTTGCAGGCTGTTGGTCGCGCCCTCGGTCACCGCCGGATTGCGCTTGTCCTCGGGGGTGAACAACTTCTGGACGACGATCTGCATCTGCAGCGGTTCGATCTCGCTGATCGCCCACACGCTCCACTGCCAGGCGCGGGCCTCGTCCGCGGCATTGGCGGGATACAGCGCGCCGCCATACTGCTTGGCGAGGTAGAGATTGATCGCCATGGATTCGAACAGCTGCAGGTCGCCGTCGATCAGGGCCGGAATCCGCCCGTTGGGATTGACCGCCAGATAGTCGCCGGCCTTGGAGTCCGCCCCGTAGGTAACGGGAATGTGCTCGTAGTCGATCCCTGTCTCTTCCATGCCCCAGATGGCGCGGATGGCGCGCGACGCGGAAATGCCGAACAGTTTGGGTTTACTCATGAGGACGTTCCTTAGTCCAGTGCCGCTATGGTCGTTCCGCTAGGACGCCATCCCCGCAAACGCCGGTCCGAAGTACAGCAGATCGTCCGGCTTGCGCGTTCCGCGGTTGTTCAAGGTGGCGTAAATGCCCTCGTCCCACCGGCAGGTTGAGGGAATGTTGCGATTCCAGTCCATCACGTAGAGGCGTTCCGCGATGCGCCACTCGCCGTCGCGGTGTTCGAGTCGGTCGAGATAACGGCCGGCGACCACCATCTCGACGCGACCGTCCGGCCCCTCGATCTCATGGTAGGCGTGGCAGTAGGTCTCGGCGCTCGCGCGTTCGCCTTCGAGGTGGATGAGCACATTGCCGACGGAGTGCTGGGTGCGGTGCATGCCTTTGAGGGCCCCGACCGTGGCCACCGACCAGTCTACCGCATTCTGCCGACCTGCCCCGTAGTCGGTCTCGGCGTCGGCCCAAAACACCGTGAGCAGTGTATCCAGGTCGCAGCGATCGATGCCGCGACAATAGCGTGTCAGAACCTCGGTGATCTTCTGTTTGGCGATGACCTCGCGCAGGTTGGCGATTTCGGTGTCGGTAAATGCGGACATGGACGGGCTTCCTGAAGGCAGGATCAGAGCGAGCGGACTCTGTCGCGTTGATTGCTAAGGTCGGCGTCGCCGCGATAGCCGATGACCACGCCCGGAGTGTTTTTCAGCCAGTCGTCGGCGGCGGGCTCGGTACGCGCCCAGTCCACCAGTTCGGTGCGGTGGGCGATCTTCCACGCCCCGTCGCGCCGCTCGTAGCGGTCGACGTAACGGCCGCTGACGAACAGATCCTTCTCCGCGCCGTCTTCCACGATGCGGTGGAACGCCTGGAAATAGATTTCCCCGAATCCGACGTCGCCCTCCACCTCGATCAGGGCCTGGCCCATCATGTGATGGTTGGACAAATGGTCTTTGAGGGCGTTTTGGGCGAAGTCCACGAAGCCGTCCGGCCCGCCACGGTAGAAGCCATAGTCGGTGGTGGCGTCGTCCCAAAAGACGGACCGGTGCAGGGCGGGCATCAGCCGATCCTGCGCCCGCAGATAGCGGCAGCACTGGTCGTAGATTTCCTGTCGCGAGAGCAGGGTGTCCAGGCGTGGATCGGGGTGGGGGGTGGCCATGGTGTCCTCGCGCCTGAGTCTAGCCGACCTTCGGCGCGCCGATGAGGCCCGACGGTCCGTTGTGGAAGGTGGGAATGCCGCCGCTCACGGTCTGCCCGGAATCTACCAGCAGGGTGTGGCCGGTGACATAACGCGCCTCGTCGCTGGCGAGGTAGAGCATGGCGTAAGCCGGATCTTCCGGACCACCGGCGATGCCCAAAGGCGCGCCCTCGGCGATACGCCGACGGGTCGTTTCCTGGTCGGCTCCATCGCCGGTGATGACGAAGGCGGTCATGGCGGTGACGGTGTTTCCGGGCGCAACGGCGTTGACGCGTATGCCGTGCGGCGCCAGTTCCGACGCTGCGGACTTGGTGAGACCGACGACCCCGTGCTTGGCCGCGGTATAGGCGTGGGGACCGAGCCCCCCCATGACGCCGGCCGTGCTCGCTACCGACAGGATGGATCCGCGCTTGCGCGGGATCATGACGCGCGAAGCGTGCTTAATGCCCAGGAAAACGCCGGTGAGCAGAACGGCGATGGTCCGGTTCCAGTCCTCCAGCGGCGTCTCGGCGATCGAGCCCACGGCGCCGACGATTCCGGCGTTGTTGACCATGATGTCCAGGCCGCCGAACACCGAAACCGCCGCATCCACCGCCGCGCTGACGTCCGCCTCGGACGTCACGTCCACGCGGATGAAGTGCGCCCGCGCGCCCAACGCCCGCGCCAGGGCCGCGCCGGGGCCTTCCTGCATGTCGGCCAGGACGACGCACGCGCCTTCGGCATGAAAGAGCCGCGCCGTGCCGGCGCCGATGCCGCTGGCCGCCCCGGTAACCACCGCCACCTTGCCCTTCAATCGATCCATGCCAAGCGCGTCCTCTCGATTTGGCGGTTTCAAACCGGTCGACCTGCCTCGGTCGGACCGCGGCCTAGGCCTTAAGATACTTATCCAATGTCATATTCACCCGGCGGGTGCGCGCCTCCTGGTAGTTGCCCAAAGTCTGCCCGCGCTTTCGCGAGGCCTGGAAGCCCTTGTACTGCATGGCCAGATTATCCGTGTCCTGATCATAGACGAAGCCGAGGCCCTGACTCATACCCGGCGCCGAGGCGTAGGATTCGCCCGGGGTCAGGCGCTGAGGGGCGGGCGCGTCGGGCCGGGCTTGACCGGGCTTCAACGGCTGGAGGAACAACAAGTCGAACAGGGTGCGACCCGGATCCATGCCGATGGGGCGGAAGCGATAGATCATCGGCAGGCTCACCCCCGGAAACATGAACATGTTGGGGAATAGGTGGTATTCGATCGAATCCATCATCTCGCTGTCGGAATAGGCCGTCAGGTCGATTCCCCATGCCTCGCCCAGGGTCTCCCGCAGATGCTCGGCCGCCACCGATCGTGCGAGGCGGCCCTCGGGCACCACGGCGCCCTCGGGCGCCGAACGCAGTTTGTCGAGGATTTCCTGCTGGGTCTGTGGGCGGGTGAAATGCGGGCTCGGGTGGCCAATGGTGTGAATGAAGCGGCTGACCGTCTCGCCGAAGATGTCGTACTGCGCATTGGCGTCGCTGGCGGTGGCTAGGCCCTGCGTGTGCGTGGCGTACACATGGTAGGCCTCGAGGAAGGCCTCCTGCGCCGCCTTCCAGTTGGTATCCAGCTCCTTCTGAATGTGCAGGACGGTGTAGCGATTGGACAGGTCCCATCCATCCTTGAAATGGTCGGGCAGAACACCGAGGTGGTCAGCCAGGGGGCCTGCGTCGGGGTCCATATTGATGAAGACGAAGCCGCCCCAACGCTCCACCTTCACTTCGGGCAGTCGATAGTCGTCGTCCTTCACGTGGGGAAAATCCCAGCGGCAGGGAAGTTCCTTCAACCGGCCATCGAGCGACCATGTCCAGCCGTGAAACGGACAGCGCAGAACCGGCGCCACGCCGCTGGAGTCCGAAGGACGAAACTGCGTGCCGCGGTGAAGGCATGCGTTGACATAGCCCTTGATCTCGTCGCCGCCGTTCCTGACCAGGATGACGGAATGCGGGCCGATGTCATAGGTGACATAGTCGCCGACGTTGAGCAGATGCTCCTCCCGGCAGACCCACTGCCAGACCCTTGGCCACAGCTTTTTCATCTCGAGATCGAAGAATTCCCGCGAGGTGTAGCGGTCGTAATCGATATCGGCGTCGCCCAGGAAGGCGTAGCTCTCGGCGGTGAGGGCGCCCGGAACGGTCTGGCGATCGGCGAGAATGAGGTCGCGGGTGGACGGCCCCGGACATCGGGCCTCGCCGGGGCGAAGGGGGCCAGAATCCGGCGCCGCGGATAGGTCATCAGGCATCAGAAAACTCCCATATCGCGGGCGGGACTGGACGGCGCCGCTTGCGCGGTCTGGAGCCGACAATCGAGCCAGTCGTGGAAATGCTGCACGCGGGATTCGTCGTCGTTGAGGAAGGCGCGCTGAAAGCCGCGCGAATGCAGGCCGGCCTGCATTTGGCGCAGGAGATGGATATCCTGATCGATGGTTATGTTCATGGTATATTTTCCGGCAATCACTTCATCCTGGGTGAATACCTGGCGATCGGGGCGGTCGGGCGCCGCGCCGGCGGGCGCGCGCGGGAGCATACGCAGGGTCCATTTATCGAAATAGCACCGGTCGGGTTGGGTGGGATGCGGCCTTGGCCGCATGATCCACAGTTCCTCGGCCTGGACCGTCATGATCACATTGGGAAACAGGTCGTATTGCCAGACGTCCGAAAGCTGCTCGTCGGTCAGTTCGCCGTAGTCGTAACCGAGGCTGGCGCCGGTCTGCCGCTTTTTTTGCTGAACCGCCTTGCGCAGGGCGGTGACCCTGCCCCTGAAATCGTCGGGATTCATGCCCAGCGGCGCGATAGAGGCCTTCAACAGATCGGGAAGCGTGTCCGGAATCGGGTATCGCGGATTGACCACATAGCCCTCCACCGCGACGCTTCGGTGACCATCGGGTCGCAGGTGGTTGACCGCGTTGGCGCAGTCGACGAAGCTCGCATGCTGCGGATGCAGAAAATCGACATGATACTGCTCGTTGAAGTTGTCGACCGCCGTCTTCCAGTTGGCGTCCAGGCAGACCGTTTGATCCTCCATTAGGGCCATACGCTCGAAGTGATAGGGCGCAAGATCGGTGACGATCGAACCGAGAAACGCGGAAAGCGGCGCGGCGTCCGAGTCCATGTTGACCCACACCAAGCCCGCCCAGACCTCGACCTTTACCGACTTGAGGGAAAGCACCTCTCTATCCACGCCCCGGCTGAAGCGTTCGGAATCCGGAACGGCCCGCAGCCGCCCATCCAGGTCATAGGACCAACCGTGGTAGGGGCAGGTGATGGCCTTGAGGCATCCTCGCTCCTCGGCCAGAAGCCGGTTCCCACGGTGCTGGCAGACGTTGTAGAGGGCCGCAACGGCGCCCTCGCGGGTGCGCGTGATTAGAATGGACTCCGGCCCGATGCTGAAGATGAAGAAGTCGCCGGGCACCTTGAGATCTTGCTCGAGACCCGCCAGCAGCCATGTGCGCGTCCACATCCGCTCCCATTCCGCACGCATGAAAGCGCGCGACGTATAGCGTGCCGCATCCAGCCGAGCGCTGAGATGCGGCTTGGCGGCGGCTTCGGTATAGGTGGTGGTCTGCGGCATGGCGGGGTCTCGGGGCGCCGGGGTCGGGGGGAACGGAGTTAAAGTAACGGGTCTTCGGCGACGCGCACAACGGTCTTGCCGAAGTTGCGTCCCTCAAGCATGTCGATCATGGCCAGACCCGCGTTTTCAATGCCTTCAACGATGAATTCGCGGGACTTGAAGCGGCCGTCGCGGATCATCCCGCCAACCTCTTGGAGGAACCGCGGTCGCAGATCCCAGAAATCAGCGACCATCAGGCCCTTCATCACCACGCGTTTGAGAGCGATTGTCCGCAACAGATTCGGGCTCTGGTCGGGTCCCGGCGGCGGCGCGTCGGCGTTGTAGTCCGAGATCAGACCGCAGACGATGACGCGACCATAGGCTTTCATATTGGCGAAGGCGGCCCAGAACACCTCGCCGCCGGCGTTTTCGAAGTCCACGTCGATACCGTCCGGACAGGCCGCCGCGACCTGATCGCGGAAGTCCGGCGCCGTCCGGTCTAGGCAGGCGTCATAGCCCAGCTCCTCAACCGCCCAGCGGCACTTGGCGGCCGAGCTGCTGACCCCGACCACGCGGCACCCCTTGATCCGGGCCAGTTGACCCGCCACGGCCCCGACGCCACCCAAGGCGGCGGATACCAACACAGTCTGTCCGGCTTCGGCTTCGGCCAGCTTGGTCATGCCGGCGTAGGCTGTCAGGCCGGGCATGCCCAGCGAACCTAAGTGGGCCGAGAGCGGCGCCAGCCCGCGGTCCAGTTTGCGCAGACCCTCGCCCTTCAGGGCGCAATAGTCCTGCCAGCCGCCGAATCCGGCGACCAGGTCGCCTTCGCGGAATTCGGGGTGCCGAGAACGCACCACCTCCAGCACGGCCTCACCGGGTATGGGCGCGCCCAGCGGCGTGGTCGGGGCGTAGCCGACCGACATGCTGGGGCTTATATGGACCCGGATGTAAGGATCGACGGTCAGGTAGATCGCCCGCGCCAGAACCTCGCCCTCGCCGATGTCGGGGACGGCGCCCTCGATGACCTGAAAATCCTCGGCGCGCGGCATGCCGTCCGGGTACCGGCGCAGGGTCATCTGGCGATTGATGGCGTTCATCGCGGTCAATCGGGCAGCCGGACGGTGGCCGTCCCCTGCAGCGGATGGTCGTCCGGACCACGATCAAGCCAGATTCGGCACTCCGCATAGCGGCGACCGTTATCATCGCGCTTGCCCGTAACTTCACCCCGGGCCGTGATGCGATCACCGTCAAGCACCACTTTGGGAAAGGTCATCACCAGGCGGGTGATGCAGCCCGGTCCGGCCCACGCATGCAGCATATTGACCATGTAGCTGAGGCCCAGGGGGCCCTGGTTGATGGTGCGCTTGCCAAATCCGATGGCGTCGCACGCATCGCGGTCCCAATGGACCGGATTGGGATCGCGCAGGATGGCGGCCATGGTGCGCATGCGTTCGGGCCGCACGCTTTCCATCAGCCAACCTGGAATTTCGTCGCCGATCTCCACTCTCATGACCGCGCCCCTCGGTTGTAATGCCAGGTGATCGTGGTGCGGGCGGCCCGGACGCCGTCCGGCTGAGCGACTTCGAACTGAAACTGGATCCGGTCGTAAATACGCCCGTCCGATGGCGTCATTCGATCGGCGGCGACCACCTTGCCGCTAACGGCGTAGGGAACCTGTTCGCGCAGGGGCTCGAACATTTCCCAGTCGTAGCTTTCGATCCCAATTGAGTAATCCGACTCGGCCTGTCCCAGCGCGAACATCTCGCCGATCGTGGTCCGGCTCCCCAGGATCGGCATGTGGAACAAGACGACCGGATGCACCATGCCGTCCGGCAGCAGCTCGGCGCCGGTGCATTCGGTCAGAAGAAAATTCTCCCAGTGCGCCACGGTGTACGGCCCGCCGGGGAACTGGTGGCCGATAATGGAGCGGATTTCGGCCTCCGGCGGCAAAGATCGTGGCGGGCTCGTCATGCGCGTCTCCCTCTCGCAGCGCTCGGGCCGGCTGCCCGAGGACTATGCGGCCCTTGCGCGCCTTGTCAAAACCAAAATGCGTTATGTCTTCCAATTGAACCGCAAATGCCCTCGCTTCCCAAGTGCGGTCGTCCGCGACTATAGGTTCGGAACCACCGCGAAGGGTGGCGGGAGGACCTCATGGGACGCGTAAATGGCAAGGTTGCGATCGTAACGGGCGCGGCGTCGAATCCGGGATTGGGTCACGCGACGGCCATGGCGCTGGGCCGAGAAGGCGCCACGGTGATCGTGACAGACATCGATCTGGCCGGCGCGGAAGAGTGCGCCAAGGCAATCCGCGACGCCGGCGGGGACGCTGCCGCTTTGCGCCAGGACGTCACGAGCGAGGACGGATGGAAGCAGGTGATCGCTTATGCGCAGAGCACCCACGGGCGGCTGGATGTGTTGGTCAACAATGCCGGCATCGCCATTCTCAAACCGATCGACGAGCTGTCGCTGAGCGACTGGAACCGGCAGATCGAGGTCAATTTGACGAGCGTTTTCCTTGGATGCAAATACGCCGCGCCGGCGATGCGGGCGGCGGGCGGGGGCTCCATCGTCAATCTCTCGTCCGTGGCCGGCCTGGTCGGACTTCAGACCTGCGCCGCCTATGGCGCGGCCAAGGGCGGCGTGCGGATCATGAGCAAGGTGTTGGCCGCCGAATTGGGCAAGGACAACATCCGCTGCAATTCGGTTCACCCTGGCTTCATCTGGACCAATATGCAGGCCGGCGCTCAGACGGGTGGGCGGGAGGCCGCGGAAGCCAGCACCGCCGGCCTGCCGCTTGGGCGCGTCGGCGAGCCCGACGACATCGCCAACTGCATTCTCTATCTGGCGTCGGACGAGGCCAACTACATTACGGGCGCTGAATTCACGGTCGATGCGGGGATGACCGCCGTTTAGGCCGCCGGCGGCCGCGCTTCGGCGGTCGGGTACGCCTGGTCCTTGATCAGGACGGTGTCCGGCGCGGGGTTCGTCGTCATGGGCCTCGTCGTCGGCCATGGTTCCATTGTCCCTCCGATTCCGCCGCGTGCGCGACCCCCTCAAAAAAGCGTAACGCGATGCGATATTGCAAAGCCACGGCGATAACGGCAAAGTCGCGCCTGGAGGCGGCGGGGATGAACCCAGCCCCAAAGCCGCGACGAGCAAACCGGAGCCTGACGTGAAGTACGAATTCGCTCTGGCCACCTACGAGGTGGTCGCGCCGCATGTCGCCAAGATCATGCAGAACCGCCCCCAGGCGCGGAACGCCCAGAACAACCGCATGACCTATGATCTGAACGCCTGTTTCAACAAGGCTGCACAGGACGAGGATATCAAGGTGGTGCTGCTAGGCGGCGAGGGCCCGCACTTCTCCTCCGGTCACGATCTCAAGAGCTTCGGCAAGTTCGAAGACCCCCTCGTGGGCACTTGGCAGCCGTCGCGAGAAGGCGGCGTCCACAGCCGTTACAGCTTCGAACAGGAGGTTTTCCTCGGCATGTGCCGCCGTTGGCGGGATTTTCCCAAGCCCACCATCGCCATGGTCCAGGGCAAGTGCATCGCCGGCGGTCTGATGCTGGCCTGGGTCTGTGATCTCATCATCGCCAGCGACGACGCCAGCTTCGTGGATCCGGTCGTCGCGATGGGGGTATGCGGCGTGGAATACTTCAATCACCCCTATGAGTTGGGCATACGCAAGGCCAAGGAATTCCTGTTCACGGCCGACGCGTGGTCGGCCCAGGAGGCGCACCGCTTGGGCATGGTCAACCACGTCGTCTCCCGCGCCGAATTGGAGCCGTTCACCCTGGCCATGGCCAACCGCATCGCGGAAAAGCCCGCCTTCGCCCTCAAAATGACCAAGCAGGCGGTGAACGTCGCGCAGAACAACATGGGCCAGCAAACCACCATGGACACCACTCTGGCGCTGCATCACATGTGCCATGCGCACAATTTCGAGATGGAAGCACGCGCCGTGCGCCGCGAAGGTGTGCCGGAAAAGTTCCGCGAGTCCGCGCCGGCGAAATAACCATTGGAGTTGAGGACAATGGCGATCAATGCGCTGGTGGTCACCAAGGGCCATCCTTACGATTACAATGGCTTCCACGCCATGTTCGACGACAATCCGTCGCTGACCAGCACCTTCGTGGAACAACCGGCCGCGCAGATAATCCTTCGGCCCGAGAACATGGCGCCGTATGACGCGGTCGTCTTTTACGACATGTCGGGAATTCCGCTCGATCCGACGCGTTCGGATAGGCCTGAGCCGCCGGCGGACTATGTGCGGAGCATCGAGACCCTGCTGGAGTCGGGTAAGGGCCTGGTTCTGCTCAATCACGCGCTCGTGCAGTGGCCGATGTGGCCGCTCTGGCGTGAAATATCCGGCACCACCTTCATGTTGACTGCCGGGAAGATGAATGGCCGGCGCCTCCCCGGATCGGGTTATCGTGGCGGCGCCGGCGAGCCGCACCGCAATGCCGTGCATCGCCTGTCACCGGCGCGGGCCGGACATCCGGTCGCCAGCGGGCTGGAGGACGGTTTCGAGATTGTAGACGAGCTCTATATCCGCACGCCCCTGGCGCGGAGCGCCGACATCGTGCCGCTGTTCACGAGCGACTACGCCTTCACCCAGTCGAACTTTAATCCGCCGCCGTTGGCGCCCAAGGCCGAGCAAGACACCTGGACGCACCCGGACGGCGACAATGTCCTCGTCTGGGCCAAGCGGACGAGGAAGGCCCCGGTCGTGGCGTGCGAAGCCGGCGACGGGCCGCCTGCCTATTCCAATCCCGCCTTCCGCCGTCTGCTAAGTAACGCCGTGGCCTGGGTCGCTTCGGCGGAGGCCCGCGACTGGGCGCGTGGTCGGTCCTGACTCGCGCGGACGGCATGCCCCCGTCCCGCCGGCCCAAGACGGCAAAGATCAAGCGCGCCCAGGGTCAAAGCCCAGCCTTTGACCCGTCGCCGGGTCAACAGGTTATCTGGATCACGTTGTGATTTTTATGACACCGGGCTAAACTTTTGGAGGCGCGCCCTCGCGACCATGACCGCGCAATCGACTCGCGGTAATATGATAGGCTATTGCCGAAACTTACGCGCTCAAGGACGCCAGCTAAAATTTCCTCTCCCGCCACGGAAGACGCCACACAGTCGAAAACGAAGGTGCGGGCGCGCCGTGGACGCTACATCAGCGATTCCATTCTGGAGCGGCGACGGCGAATGCTGGAAGTCGCCAAGGACATGATCGCCGAGGGCGGATCCGAAGCCTTCACCGTGCGGGAGCTTGGCCGGCGCGCCAAGGTGTCGATCACCACGATCTACGCGTCCTTCGGCGACAAGGAAGGCCTGATCGCAGCGGCTATTCAGGACTATTATGATCGCCTGCCGGTGGCCGCGTTGCCGCCGAGCACCAGCCTGCCGGGCGTGCTCAAGGCCACGGAGTTGGTGCGAGACGCCATCCTGACCAACAAGCCCTATGCGCGGCACTACGCCGAACTCTATTTCAACTCCGCGGACACTCGGATTCACGAGGCGATCAAGGCCACGGCCAGCGCGTCGGCCGGCCATCTTCCGTGGTTGCAGAAGGTCATGCGCGATGGCGACATCGTGCCGGGCCTGACCATGGACGATATCGTCGTCCTGCTGGCCAATCATCGGCTGATGGTTCTGCACGACTGGGCGCAGGGTCGCACAAGCGACGAGGACTGGTCCACGGCGACGACGCGCGCGTTTCTGATCATGGCGCGGGGCGTGACGCGGGGCGCGACGCAGGAAAGGGTCGACGCGGCGCTCAAGAAGTTGCTGCGGGCCACGGGCAAGGACCGCGAGGACTAGCTCCAACCTCGTAACGCGTTGCGTTTTCGTCGCGCCCATGTTTCTCATTCGTTCTGCAAGGCGGCGTGTGCGCCGCCAAGCTAGGAGTTGCGCGCCATGAGCCGAATTCGAAAACTGCCGACTGACCAATGGGACGCCGAACTCAGAGCGATGACCGACGCCGACGCCGCGACGCCCCTGGAGCAGGGCCTGATGCGGATGATGGCCCATACGCCCGCCATGGCCAAGGGGCTGACCGCCTTCAGCGGCGCGCTGTTCGCCAACCGCACCCTGCCGCGCCGGCTTGTGGAACTCGTTAGATTGCGGGTGGCTTTTCATAACCAATGCCGCAGCTGCATGGCGATCCGTTATCGAACAGCCGTGGAAGATGGGATGACCGAGGGTACGGTATGCTCGCTTGAACGACCGCAGGACGCGCCCGATTTGACCGAGACCGAGAAGGCCGCTCTGCGCTACGCCGACGCCTCAAGCGTGGACCACCTTTTGATCGACGACTCCACCTTCGACGATCTTCGCCACTTTTTCAGCGACGCCCAGATTGTCGAATTGGGCATTTTCATCGCCTTCTTCATCGGTTTCGGCCGCCTGGCGGCGGCGTGGGACATGACCGAGGAATTGCCGGCGGCCTTTCGGGACAAGTCGGTCGGGCGTCTCTCGCCCTGGAACCATGAGGCTGTGCTCGTCCGCGGTTAGGCGCCGTCTCGCTCTCCTGACGCCACCCGAACAAACAAGCGCTTATCGCAACGGATCGGCCTCACCGTCCCAAGTGTCGTGAGCTTCCTTCCACCGCCTGAAGACGTCACGGATGTCCGCGTTATCGCCGTGGACCTCGACAAAGCAACCGATCTGTTTGACGGCGTTGAAATAGACCACATCCGCGACCGCCCACATTTCCACCGCCAGGTCGAGACCTTGGGCGATGAAGTCCGTCTTGTCGCGTTCGAACTCGGCGCTGAGGATTCCCACATGGTGGAAGCCTTCCTGCCCCTTGCCGAACATTTCGGTGTAGATCGACGCCTTGTCGTCGTGTTGCTGGATCAGCTGGATCTGCACGGGCCCGCAATAGGCGAAGGCATAGCTGACGTCTGATTCCGTGGTGTCGCCACGATAGCGGAAGTAGCCGCGTGGATCGGTGGCCACGCTATGGTGAGGGACGCGAAAGAACGGACCTGCGCCCGTTAACCTGACCCAGTTCATGGCCGCGGTATCGATGTCGTTGACATAGTAGGCGTATTGAAAAACGGGCCGGTCCAGCACCTTCATGGCGCCCTCCATTTTGCTCCAGTTGCCCAGAGTTTGCTCGAAACTTCGCGAAGGATAGCATTGATACAGGAACGTGCTACATTTTTCGCGTGTAAGGGAGGCTCTCCATGACCGTCGAAGACTTGCTGGAGATCGAGACGATCCGAAGGGCGCGGGTGCGCTATTCCTACTACCTCGACACCGGCGATCTGGATGCCCTGGTGGCCCTCTTCACCGACGACGCGGTTTGTGAATTTGGTCCCTACGGCGTGTGGACGGGCAAGGCGATGGTCGCCGAAAACTACGCACAGGTGGTGGCGGGAGCGATCCGGGAGAAGGGACCGTTCCAGACCCTGCACGTCAACACCAACCACTGGGTCGAACTGACCGGATCCGATACCGCCGTCGGGCGGCTTTATCTGGTGGATCTGGCCGTCGGCGGCGCCCCGGACAAGAACCCGATGGTTTGGCTGGGAGCCTACGACGAGGCCTATCGAAAGGTCGGCGGCGGCTGGAAGATCTCGCGCTCCAGCCTGCAATTCATGTGGCCGGAGCGCCACCTTACGGACGGTTTCCCGGGTCAATCTTTCCCCTTCCGCGGCTAGGGGACTGAATCGGCCCCGAACATCGCTGGCGAGGCGGCGCGGTCGCCTCCCATCCCGCTCGACGTGGGAGGAGACAAGCTTGGACCATGCCGGCCCGCAAACCCTGGGCGCCTTGTTGCGGGCCCGCTCGGATCTGGGAGATGTCGATGCCCTGGTCCTGCCGGGCCGGCGTGTCAGCTATGCGGACCTGAACGCAGCCGCGCGGCGCTGGGCGAAG
>JANXUA010000032.1 GCA_025352085.1 Caulobacteraceae bacterium
TTGTTCCGAACCAAAAGGCACGTTCCCACGTGTTACTCACCCGTCCGCCACTAACCCCGAAGGGTCCGTTCGACTTGCATGTATTAGGCCTGCCGCCAGCGTTCGCTCTGAGCCAGGATCAAACTCTCAGGTTGAGTTGACATCTGACTTTCGTATTCACCGATCCGAAGATCGATGAGCGTTATCTGCGTAGTTCTATTGACGAGTTCCCAAAACCATTCGGTCCAGGCTTGCGCCCAGGCAAAATGGCCATGGTTTGTCTTCAAGAGACCGCAAGATAGTCAGTGTCGATAGATGGACGCGGTTACGCCCATCGCAAGGACACCGCCGCCTGCGTTTCTCTTTCCAATTCAACGATGTCAAAGACCAATTCGGGAAACCCGAACCCGCCGATTACGCCCGGCGGCGGCGAGGAGCGGGGTCTCTAAACGGAGGCCCCCAGACTGTCAACAACCTGACGCACTATTTCGGGACAGCCCCGTTTTTAGCGCGCAAAAAGCACCTTGGGCCGCCGGGGCAAACCCCATCAGTCCTCAGCGATTCGATTGAAGGGCCGGAAATTAGGTCGTATGCGACGCAAAATCAAGCACTAAATGCGCTCGGCCTTTTGTCGTGGCGGCCCATCGGTTCCGGCTTCGAAGAGGGGCGGCGTATAACGGGCGCGGCGGGGTCGCGCAAGCGCCCAAGGCCGGAAAGGGCCAGCTTACAGCGATTTCCTCCGGCCACCTCGGCCTTATCCAGCGGAAATATATGCCCGGAGCTCCTCGGCCTCCGCTTCCGTCTCGGCAATCTTGATTTTCACCAGGTCGCCGATCGAGATGATTCCCAGCAGGCGGCCGTCTTCGCAGACGGGTAGATGGCGGATGCGGCGGTCGGTCATGCGCTCAAGGAGAGAGTCGACGGTTTCGTTCGGCGCCGCGAAAATGACGTCGCGGGTCATGCAGCCGGACACCGGTTGTCCCAGATTCTCTCCCCCGGACTCGGCGACAATGCGAACGATGTCGCGCTCGGAGACGATACCGATCACGCTGCGGCTTTCGTCCACCACCACCATGGCCCCTACCCGCCTAGCGTGCAGCAAGGCCGCGACCGCGCCGATGGTCTCGTTCGGCGAGGCAGTGAAGACCATGTCTCCCTTGCCCTTCAGCACTTGCGATACGCGCACGAAATCCTCCCTGGTTTCTTAAAAACTCCAGCGCCGAAGGCTCACCCCAAAATGTCACATAATCAAGGCGCGATTACGTGATCGCGCGATCGGCCCGCCAGGGCAGCAAAAGGTCCGATCAGTATGAGGCCCGCCACGAAGCCCGCGAGATGCGCCTGCCACGCCACCGGCGCCCCCGCCGCGCCCGGTGTCAGGCCGGAAAGGCCCAGGACCAGGTTGGTGGCGATCCACACCGCCGACAGAACCAGGACCTGGCGACCCAATATCGAACCCAATCGTCCGCGCCCGCCCATCAGGCGCGCGGCGGCGCCGAACAGGCCGGACGCCGCGCCGGACGCGCCCAGCAGGCCCCAGTTGGGGGACGGATACCCGAACCAGGCGGCGGCGGCGGTCCAGCCGACGAAACCAAGCGCCGCGATCATGCCGCAGGCCAGGAAAAACAATGTGAAAGCGATGATCCCGCGCGCGGTCAGACCCAAATAGCGCGCCACCGGCGCCCCAAAGGTTAGGGTAAACGCCGCGTTCATCAGCACATGCGCCCAGCTACCATGGACGAACAAGTGGGTCACCAGATGAACGGCGCCGCCGCTCGTCAGATCCCCGGGCGACAGGGCCAGCGGGTCGCCGCTCATGCTCAGCGCAAGGCGCAGGGCGTGGGCGCCGATGAGGGCGCCGGTCAGGGCCAGAACTGGCCAAGGGACGTCGAAGGCCGGCTCTCGATGCGCCGGCAGGCCGTTCAGTTCGACGCTATCGCGCATCGGCGGCGCCAAAAACAGGGACGTCGAGCGACGGCGGCGACGCTCTCCCAAGAATCATGTCGGCGGCCTTTTCGGCGACCATGATCGTCGGGGCGTTGGTGTTGCCTCCAACCAGGGTCGGCATGACCGAGGCGTCGACGACCCGCAGGCCCCGCAGGCCGCGCACCTTCAGCGACGAATCGACCACCGCCCAAGGATCGTCGGCCGCGCCCATCCGGCAGGTCCCGACCGGATGATAGATGGTCTCGGCGCCCCGCCGGATCCAGGCGTCGATCTCCTCGCCGCTCGATACGCTCGGTCCCGGCAGGCTCTCGCCGACGTGAATGGCGCTCAGCGCCTTTTGCCCGGCGACATTGCGCGCGATCGCCACACCCGCGCGAAGCGCCCGGCGATCCTCCTCGGTGGCCAGATAGCCGGCGAATATCGCCGGGTCATCGAATGGATCGGCCGATCGCGGCGCGACCCGCCCGCGACTTTCGGGCCGAAGCTGGCAGACGTGAATGGTGAAGCCGTCTCGCTCCACCGCATCCTTGCCGTGGTTGGACATCACGGCCGCCACGCAATGCAATTGCAGGTCGGGTCGGTCGAGATCGGGGCGCGATTTTAGAAAGGCCCCCGACTCCAGGAAATTCTGGCGGCCCGGTCCCTGGCCAAGCAACATATAGTTCAGACCCGTGGCCAAGCGGTTGAGACCCTTGTTGTGCGACCAGGCGGTCCGCACGCCGGGCGTATCCCACGACAGGGTCATGTCCAGATGGTCCTGCAGATTGGCGCCGACCCCCTTGAGATCGTGATGAACTGGCAGGCCGACGGCGGTCAGGGCGTCCGGATCGCCAATGCCGGAGAGCTGCAGGATGTGCGGGGACTGCACCGCGCCGGCGCTAAGAATGACCTCGGCGTCGGCGTGGACCTGGCGGGTCTTGCCCTTTTGAACGAACTCCACACCCGTCACGCGGCCGCCTTCCATCAACAGCCTCGTCGTGCGGGCGTCGCTCTCAACCTTGAGATTGGGGCGGCCGAGCGCCGGATGCAGGTAGGCGGTCGAGGCGCTCCAGCGTCGGCCATCCTTGATGGTCAGCTGGTAGTGGCCGAACCCTTCCTGACGCAAGCCGTTGAAATCGGGTGTCAGGGGGTGTCCGGCCTGGACGCCCGCGTCAACGAAACCTTGAAAAATCGGGTTGGGCGTGGCGCCGGTGGAAACGTGCAGCGGCCCGTCCTGGCCGTGATAGGCGTCGCCGCCGCCCTCCAGATGCTCGGAGCGCTTGAAATAGGGGAGGACATCGCCATAACCCCAACCTTCCAGGCCCATTTGCCGCCACTGGTCATAGTCGCGGGCGTGGCCGCGGATATAGACCATGCCGTTGATCGAGGACGATCCGCCCCAGCCCTTGCCGCGCGGCCACCACAGCTTGCGGCCATCCAGATGCGGCTCCGGCTCGGTCCAAAATCCCCAGTTGTGGGGTCCTTTGTCGGGAATGAGGGCGCCCGCTCCCGCCGGCATCTTCACCAGAATGGAATTATCCTTGCCGCCGGCCTCGAGCAGCAGAACCTTGACGGCGGAGTCGGTCGACAGCCGATTGGCCAAAACGCAGCCGGCCGAGCCCGCTCCTATGATAATGTAGTCGAAGCGCTCAAGGGCCATTGCGGCGTATTGTCTCCTCTGGATTGACGATGTCAGCTTTAGCGACGTCCGACGGGCCCCGGCAAGCGCGCAGCAATCATCGCCCACGCCTGGGCGCTTTCGCGTAGGCGCAGGATCCGGGCCGCGCCGAAGTAGGCAAGGACGCTCAATCCAACCACGCCCGCAAGGCCGACGGCGCGCGCCAGACGGCCCGGCGTCGCTGCTTCCAGCGCGTGATTGAGCCCCCAGGCCGCGCCGCCGCACAGCCCGGCCGCCAGGACACAGCGAGCCAGATACAGGGCCCAGCGGCCGGCGTCGCCCAGATCAACCCTTTTCCGAAGGGCGAAGGCGAGCTGGACCATATTGATCAGAGCAACGCACGACGTGGTCAGCGCCAGACCGGCGTGCCCGAGTTGCAGGACCTCGGCGTTGAGGAGATTGAGCGCCAGATTGATGGCGATGCCGATCAGGCTGATGCGCAGCGGGATCTTTGGCAGGCCCATGGCGATGAAACACGGGGCCAGCACCTTGATCGCCGCATAGCCGGCCAGACCCACGGTGTAGGCCTGTAGCGCCAGGGCGGTCTGGTCGGTGTCGTGGGCGCTGAAGTGGCCGTGCTGATAGATCAGGGCGATGATCGGATGGGCCAGGGCCGCCAGCCCCGCCGCCGCCGGCAGGGTCAAAAAGGCGGTCAGGCGCAGGGAGTCGCGCGCGGTCTGGCCAAAACCGGCCATGTCATTTCGGGAGAAGGCGCGCGCCACCGCCGGCAGGGTCGCGGTCGCCAGGGCCACCCCGAAAATCCCGATCGGAAACTGCATCAGGCGAAAGGCGCAATTGAGCCACGACTGGCCGCCGTTGATCCCCGAGGCGAAATTGCTGTTGACCAGAACATTGATCTGCACTGCCGAGCCGGCGATGACGCTGGGCCACATCAGACGCCAAAGCTCCTTCAGGCGCGGATCGCCAAGCGCGAGGCGCCAGCGGAAGCGAAAGCCAAGCCGGTGCAGGGTCGGCCACTGCATGGCCAGTTGCGCCAGTCCGCCCAGCAATACGCCAAGCGAAACGCCATATAGGGCGCGCTGGTCGAACACCGGATGCAACCAGTTGGCGCGCGCGCCCGGATCAAAAGCGTAGGCGAGACTGACCCCCGCGATCACCGAAACGATGTTGAATACGGTCGACGCCGACGCCGGCACGCCGAACACGAAGCGGGCGTTCAACATCCCCATCACCGCGGCGGCCAGGGACACGAACAGGATGAACGGAAACAGGATCCGGGTGAGCTGGACGGTCAGCTCGAACTTGCCCGGAACGTTGTGGAAGCCGGAATTGAACGCCGCGACGATCAGCGGCGAGCCGATGATCGCGACGATGCACAGCGCGCCCATCAGAAAGGTCATGGCGGTCAGGATCAGGTTGGCCAACTCCCACGCCGGGCGTTCGCCTTCCTGATCCCACGCACGGGTGAACAGGGTGGTGAAGGCGGTCGACAGCGCCCCCTCGGCAAAGAGGTCGCGCAGGAGGTTAGGAATGCGGAAGGCCGCGTAGTAGGCGTCCAGCAGGGCGCCTGCCCCGAACATGGAGGTGAACACCACCTCGCGCACCAGGCCAAACAACCGCGAAGCGATGACTGCGACGCCGACGATCCCGGCCGCGCGCCGGGTGCTGGTGGGCTGAGCCGTCGTCGTCATCACGCTCTATTGGCGGGGTTCGCGCCCTCCGGCAAGCAGAGCCTCTCGTTCAGCGGCACGATTGGAGCTAGCGCCGAACCCCGTTTTCCCCGTGAAGGCGGGGACCCAGTCTTTCTTGCCTTCGCCCGAGCTGTAAAAGTGGCCCCCCGTCTTCGCGGGGGACACGGAAATGGGGAACGTCCGCGATATCCAAACTGAGATTCGGTTGGTTCAATCCTCTAACGCCCCTTCCATTGCGGCGCCCGCTTTTGCGAAAAGGCCAGCGGGCCCTCGACGAAATCCTGCGAGGCGACGAGGGCCCTGATCTCGGCGTAGCCACGCTGGTTTTGCATGGCCGCTTCCAGCGACGGCTCATCCAGCCCGCGCATCACCGTCGCCTTGGAGGCGCGGATCGACATCGGGCTGCACTCGCCGATCAGCCCGGCCCACCGTTTGGCGACCGCCATCAGTTCGCCCGGCGCGGCGACTTCGTTGACGAAGCCGAGCGCCTCGCCTTCGCGCGCCGACACCCGACGCGCGGTCAGAATCATACCCATGGCGCGCTTGAGCCCGATAGCGCGCGGCAGCCGGTGCATGCCCCCGGCCAGGGCGGCCAAACCCACCTTCGGCTCAGGCAGGGCGAAGACGGCGGTCTCCGAAGCGATGATCAGGTCGCAGGCGAGCGCGATCTCGAACCCGCCGCCCATGGCGACGCCATTGACCGCCGCGATCAGCGGCTTGGCCAGATCGAACCGGGCGGTCAGCCCGGCGAAGCCGGACGGCGGCGAGCCCATCTTGCCGCCGCTCGCCTGCCATTTGAGATCATTGCCGGCGGAAAACGCGCGATCGCCGGCGCCGGTGATGATGCCCACCCACTGCTCAGGATCGGCGGCGAAGGCGTCCAGCACCTCGCCCATCTCATGGTGCGACGGCGAATGCAGGGCGTTCATCACCTCGGGTCGATTGAGGGTGATGGTGGTGATCGGCCCGTCGCGCTCGACGGTGATGAACTCATAGGTCATGACGGTTTCCTCAGTGATGTTTCTCCCCATCCATAATGGGGCGGGGAGCCGCGCGCCAAGACCTTAAGACGCGACCGCTAGGTCCGCCGCGTAGCGCTTCCAGTTTGCGACATAGTGGGCCGCGCCCGCGCCGATGGCGGCGACCTGTTCGTCGGAAAGAGTGCGGATCACCTTGCCCGGCGAGCCGACCACCATGGAATTGTCGGGAATCTCCTTGCCTTCGGTGATCAGAGCGCCGGCGCCGATCAAACAATTGCGGCCAATTCGCGCACCGTTGAGCACGATGGCGCCGATGCCGATCAGGCTGCCGTCGCCGATCGTGCAACCATGCAGCATCACCAGATGCCCGACGGTGACCCCCGCGCCAATGGTCAAGGGAAAGCCGATGTCGGTGTGAAGAACAGAATTGTCCTGAACGTTCGAATTGTCACCGATAGTGATCGGCTCATTGTCGCCCCGCACCACCGCACCGAACCAGACACTGGCGTTTTTCTTTAATATTACATTGCCAAGAACGGTCGCTGTTGGCGCTATCCAGTATTCGCCGCTTTCCGGCACGGTCGGCGAACGGTCGCCCAATTTATATGTAGTCATTCATGCACGTCCTATTCTGCAAAACCATTCCTTGATTAACCCTTTCGAAACGGCGTTAGGATCACTCTGTTCGGGCGATTCGAGGGGGCGAAAGCCCTCGCGCGTCCCCCCGCGGGCCTCCCGCTCGCGGTCTCCTCAAGTATCGGAGAACAGGGTGTCGCTTAGTGTGGTCGGGCGGTCAACACCGCCCCCTGTGGTCAAGGCCCAACGCCTACTTCGGCGCTTGGGCGCGCTGCTCTTCATCATCCCAATCTAGCCCAGGGCGCGCCATTGTGGCGTCGCCCTTTTTTCTTGTCCCTAACGGAGGTTCCCATGACGAAACGCCCCCTGAAGCGATTGGTGCGCGAAGGCGCGTTCGATGACCGTCGCTTCGAGGACGACGCCAAGATCCGGCGCCTCCCGGTGAGCAACGGTTGGACGCCCCACCCTCACAACGACGACCGCGAGCAGGGTTATCTGAAAACCATCAAGCCCAAATCCGCCGGTCAGACGACCCTGATTGAGGCCATCGACGCCAAGAACCTCGTTCTGGCCCTGGGGCCCGCCGGATCGGGCAAGACTTATCTTGCCATCGCCAAGGCCGTCGAGGCGCTGGAAGCGGGCAAGGTCGGGCGGATCGTGCTCTCTCGCCCCGCCGTTGAGGCCGGCGAATCGCTCGGGTTTCTGCCGGGCGAACTCGAAGACAAGCTCGCTCCCTACCTTCGTCCGCTCTATGACGCCCTATCCGATCGGTTGTCGATGAAGCGGGTGCGGTCCCTGATTACCGAGGGGGCCATCGAGATCGCGCCGGTCGGCTTCATGCGCGGGCGCACCCTCAACAACGCCTTCGTGGTCATCGATGAGGCGCAGAACTGCACCTATATGCAGCTGAAAATGCTGCTCACGCGCCTCGGCTGGAATTCCACCATGGTGGTGACCGGCGATCCGCAGCAATCGGATCTGTTGCCGGAAATCTCCGGCTTGAAATCGGTGGCCGACAAGCTGGAGACGTTGGAGAACATCGCCGTCGTGCGCCTGGGCGACCAGGATATCGTGCGCCACCCGCTGGTCGCGGAGATGCTCGGGGTTCTCTAGCCCCCCTCACTCGGTTAAGGCTCCCGCCTTTGTGAAACGGCGGGAGCCCAACCATGTCCGACGACGCCGTTCAGGTCATCGCGCGCGGCCCCCGCGCCGCCGCCGAAGCGGCCGCCCGGGCGCTCGACGATGATCCGGTGCTTGAAGGGACGACCTACTCAATCATTGAGGAGCACGAGTTCAGGGACGCGTGGCGGATCGACGCCTTCCCGACCACGCCGGACGAGGCGGCGGCCCTCACCGCCAGACTTGGCGAGTTCGCGGGCCTCGCTGTCATTACCGAGGTAATCGCCGACGCCGACTGGCTGGCCATGGCGCTGTCCGGTCTGCCGCCGGTGCGCGCCGGGCGGTTCTTCGTCTACGGCGTGCACGATCGCGGGCGGGTTCCAGCGAGCACGGTCAATTTGCGCATCGAGGCCGGCGCGGCCTTCGGCACCGGTCACCACGGCACCACGGTCGGCTGCCTGCTGGCCTATGACGCGCTTCTCAAGCGCCGCCGTTTCGCCAAGGTGCTCGATGTCGGCGCCGGCACCGGCGTGCTGGCCATAGCCGCGGCGCGCACCGGCGCGCGCGTCACCGTCGGCACCGACATCGACAAGGTCTCGGTGCGGATCGCCTGCGAAAACGCCAAGATCAATCAGGCGACCACCCGCTTCGCCTGCGCCGACGGCCTCGCCTGCCGCGCCGTCGCCGATCAGGCGCCCTATGAACTGGTGTTCGCCAACATCCTCGCCCGGCCGCTGGTGCGCCTGTCGCAATCGATCAAACTCGCCCTCGCGCCCGGCGGAACAGCCATCCTCTCCGGCTTGCTGCACAGCCAGTCGCGCTATGTTCTGGCGGCTTATCGGTCGCGGGGTTTTCGGCTGGAGCGGCGAATAAGGCGGGATGCGTGGGCGACGCTGGTGCTGCGGCGGGGGTGAAGGTGATAGGCTTGATAAACATGTTTCACCCGCTCGAAGCCATTCTCGAATGTCTCGGCGATCGTGAGGACGTTCGTCTAGCCGCACAACGCTTGATCGCCATTCGGGCGGGTCGCACGCAAACCATTCCGCTGGAAGATCTAATGAAGCAACATGGTGTCGAAGACATCGCCAGGGGCTCGAAGGGGTCAAACTAGCCTCACGGCGCGTGAGCCCTACAAAACGGTCGAGCCAGGAACCACACGGCTAATGCGCAAAACTCTCGGAATTGTCCTCCTGATTGCTGGCACCCTCCCCCTACCATTTTTGCCGGTCCTAGTTGTATGGGCGATTCTGGAATGTGGCCCGGCCATTTCCAGTTGCCATCACCCACCGTTTAGACTCGCTTCTCTTTTCATCGCTAGCTTGGTGATCGTTTTTATCGGCGCGCGGTTGGTAATTGGTCAGCGCCAACGCGGCTGATCTCAGACTAAGACGCTACCCATAGTCGCGCCCTTTGCATCCCTGCCCTCCGCGTTCTAAATCTCCCGCATGCGCCAGTCTTTCGATGAAACCACCGATCCGTCCTTCGGCCCGCGCCACGCGCCGCTGATCCGCGCAGCCATGGCCCGGCAGTCCCTCGACGGCTTCTTGATCCCGCACGAGGACGAGCATCAGAACGAATACCTGCCCGCGGCCAACGACCGGTTGGCCTGGGCGACCGGGTTCACCGGCTCGGCCGGGGCGGCGGTGATCTTCCAGGACAAGGCCGCCGTGTTCGTCGACGGCCGCTATACCCTGCAGGTGCGCAAACAGGTCGATGAGGGCTTGTTCGAGATCCGCGATCTCGTCGACGGCGGAGTCCCGGCCTATCTGACCGACGCGGCCAAGGCCGGCTGGTCGATCGGCTATGACGCGCGGTTGCATAGCCCCGAGGCGCTGGAGCGATTGCGCGACGCCGCCGCCAAAGCTGGCGCGACGCTGCAAGCCGTCGAAACCAACCCCCTCGACGAGGCTTGGGGCGCGCAGCGCCCGGGCCAGCCGCGTGCGGCGGTGGTTCCCCACCCGCTGGAGTTCTCCGGCGAAGACTCCGCCGCCAAGCGCACCCGGCTCGGCGAGGCCCTGGCGGAACTGGGCGCCGACGCCGCCGTGCTGACCGCGCCGGCGACCATCGCCTGGCTGTTCAATGTGCGTGGTGGCGACGTGATCCGCTCACCCCTGCCGCTTGGCCAGGCCATTCTCGACAAGGACGGCTCCGCGCGCCTGTTTCTCGATCCGGCCAAGATCACCGCCGATCTTCCCGCCTGGCTCGGCAACGGCGTGCGTCTGGAAGCGCCGGACGCCCTCCCCGCCGCCCTCGCCGAACAGCAGGGGCGCAAGGTGCTGGTCGATCCGGCTCTGACCTCGGCCTGGTATTTCGAGGCCCTGACCGATGCGGGCGCGCAGGTCGTTCGCGGCGCCGATCCCGCCGCCCTGCCCCGCGCCTGCAAGAACGATGTCGAGATCGCCGGAACCCGCCGCGCCCACGTGCGCGACGGCGCGGCGCTGACGCAATTCCTGCACTGGATCGCCACCGAGGCTCAAGTTAGCTTCCCCGACGAGCTGGCCATCGTCGCTAAGCTCGAGGGCTTTCGCGAGGCCACCGGTGTGCTGAAGGACCTGTCGTTCGACACCATCGCCGGCGCCGGCCCCAACGGCGCGGTGGTGCACTATCGCCCGACCACGCGCAGCAATCGGCGAGTCGAGGCCGGCTCCCTGCTGCTTGTCGACTCCGGCGCGCAATATCTCGACGGCACTACCGACGTCACCCGCACCCTGGCTATCGGCGAGCCGACGGACGAGATGAAACAGCGCTTCACCCTGGTGCTGAAGGGCCATCTCGCCCTCGCCCGCGCGCGTTTTCCCGAAGGCACGACCGGGTCGGCGCTCGATGCCCTGGCCCGCGCGCCGCTGTGGAGTGCGGGGCTGGATTTCGATCACGGCACCGGCCACGGCGTCGGCTCGTACCTGGGGGTGCACGAAGGGCCGCAGCGGATTTCCAAGGCGCCGAGCAGCGTGCCCTTACAGCCGGGCATGATCGTCTCCAACGAGCCCGGCTATTACAAGACCGGCGCCTACGGCATCCGCATCGAGACCCTGCAGTTCGTCACCCCCGCCGCGCCGCTACACGATGGCGAACGACCGATGCTGGGCTTCGAAACCCTGACCCTGGCGCCGATCGACCGCCGGTGCATCGCACGCGACCTCCTCACCGACGAGGAACGCGCCCAGCTCGACGCCTATCACGCGCGGGTGCTGGCCGAGATCGGACCGCTGGTGGAGGCCGACGTCAGGCTTTGGCTGGAAGGCGCCTGCGCGCCGATATGAAGAAACCGACCGACCGCGTTGTCGTGAGACGGCTCGGCCTGGGCGACATGGATGTGGCGGCGCGCGTTCACCGCGCCGCGTTTGACGACCAGCTGCCTTGGCTGTCGGGATTGCACACGCCCGATGAGGATCTTGCGTATTTCAAGGGTCACGTCTTTGAGACATGCGCCATTTGGGGAGCGTTTGACCGTCGCGCTCTGATCGGAATCATCGCTTTTCGCGATGGCTGGGTTGATCAACTCCACATCCTGCCGAGCGCGCAAGGACGCGGAACGGGCTCGCGGCTGCTCGCGATCGCCAAAGAGGCCTTTCCCAGTCTGTCGCTGTGGACTTTTCAACGGAACAACCGCGCCCGGCGATTCTACGAACATCACGGCTTCGCCGCCGTCCAACTGACCGACGGAG
This sequence comes from Caulobacteraceae bacterium, assembly GCA_025352085.1. Taxonomy (GTDB): domain Bacteria; phylum Pseudomonadota; class Alphaproteobacteria; order Caulobacterales; family Caulobacteraceae; genus Acaudatibacter. Next base: position 11,576 of record JANXUA010000032.1, read on the forward strand.
CTACAAACGAAGAAAAGGAACCGGATGTGCTTTATTGGTGGGCCAGGGCGTCAAACGTTCGTTCACCAGGTTGATCGGATAACGGCGCCGCTACGTAGGGAGCGAACTGCCCCTCAACACTCCACCGCGTTGACCGCGAGGCCGCCGAGGGAGGTTTCCTTGTAGATGTCCTTCATGTCCTCGCCGGTGCGTTTCATGGTGGCGATGACCTTGTCGAGGCTGACGGAATGCTGGCCGTCGCCCAGGAGGGCGAGGCGGGCGGCATCGATAGCCTTGATCGCGCCCATGGCGTTGCGCTCGATGCACGGGATCTGCACCAGGCCGCCGATCGGATCGCAGGTCAGGCCGAGATTGTGCTCCATGCCGATCTCGGCGGCGTTTTCGATCTGGGCGTTGGAGCCGCCCATGACGGCGGCGAGGCCGGCGGCGGCCATGGAGCAGGCCACGCCCACCTCGCCCTGGCAGCCGACCTCGGCGCCGGAGATCGAGGCGTTGCGCTTGTAGAGCGCGCCGATGGCCCCGGCAGTGAGCAGAAACACGCGGCGGCTTTGCGTGGTGCCGTTCTGGAACCGGTCGTGGAAGCGCAGAACCGCCGGGACGATGCCGGCCGCGCCATTGGTGGGCGCGGTGACGACGCGGCCGCCGGCGGCGTTCTCCTCATTGACCGCCAGGGCCCACAAATTGACCCAGTCCATGGCCGCGAGCGGATCGACAACCTGGCGCTCGGCGCGGTCGCGCAGTTCCTCGCGCACCCGGCCAGCGCGGCGCTTCACCGCCAGGCCTCCCGGCAATATGCCCTTGGCGCTGACCCCGCGCTCGATGCACGCCTCCATGGCCACGAAAATTTCGTCCAGCCCGGCGTCGACCTCGGCGGCGGGGCGGCGCGCGGCCTCGTTGACCAGCATCAGCCCGGCGATCGTGAGGCCCGCGACCTCGGCCATGGCCAAAAGTTCGGCGCCCGAATGAAACGGGTGCAGGGCGGGAGGCGGCGGATCGGCGGGCGCGTTGCGGTCCATCTCGTCCTCGTCGGCCACAATTCCGCCGCCGGTGGAGAAATACACGCGTGCGGAAAGCTCGGCGCCGTCGGCGTCGATGGCGCGAAACTTCAAGGCGTTGGAATGACGCGGCAGACGGGTAAAGCCCTCCCACAGAATGTCGCGCGCCTCATCAAAAGCGATCAGCGGACCGCCGCCGCCCAGCTCAAGGCGACCATCGGCAGCGAGCTTGGTGATCGCGGCGTCGCCGGCGTCCGGGTCTAGGGTCGCCGGGGCATAACCCATCAAACCCAGCTTGACCGCGCGATCGGTGGCGTGGCCGCGACCGGTCAAGCCGAGCGATCCGTAAAGCGTGACCTCGACGCGCGCTACCTTGCCGAGCGCGCCGCTCGCCCCCAGCCGCGCGAGAAAGCGCACCGCCGCCGTCATCGGACCCATGGTGTGGGAGCTGGAGGGGCCGACGCCCAGTTTGAACAGGTCGAAGACGCTGGCGGGCATTATGGCCTCTTATTTGGGTCGCGCGAACGATGGCGTCGGACAAAACACGCGCGCGCGGCGTCGTCAAACGCGCGGGGCGTCCCCGCCACCGATCAACGCCAGCCACTCGTCTTCGCTCATCACCGCAATTCCCAGTTCCGTCGCGGTCTTGAGTTTTGACCCGGCGCCCGGCCCGGCGACGACAATGTCGGTCTTTTTGGACACCGACGAGGCGACTTTGGCGCCCAGACGCTCGGCCCCGGCCTTGGCTTCGTCGCGGGTCATGCGCTCCAGGGCGCCGGTGAAGACCACGGTCTTGCCGGCCACCGGCGTGTCGGTCTTGGGGCGCTCGGCGTCGAGGATGGTCAGTTCATTTTTCAGGGCCTGGACGATGCGGCGGTTGTGGTCTTCGGCGAAATAGGCGCCGGCCGCCGCGACCACCGCGCCGCCGACTTGATCGAGGGCATCCAATTCCTCCATGGCGACAGGGTCGCGCGCGGCGACCCTGTCCATGGCGGCCAGGAAGGTCTCGCCGTCGCCATAGCCGCGCGCCATGGTCAGCGCGGTAGTCTCGCCGACATGGCGGATGCCCAGGCTGAAAATGAACCGGTCCAGCGGGGCTTGGCGGCGCGCCGTGATCGCGGCGACGAGATTGCGCACCGAGGTTTCGCCATAGCCGTCGCGGACCCGTAGTGCGGCGAGAATCGCTTCGTTTCGCGCCAGGCGAAAGATATCCGCGGGTTCGGCGATCAGACCCTCTTCATAGAAGGCGGTCAGCTGCTTTTCGCCCAGCCCCTCGATATCGAAGGCGCGGCGCGAGACGAAGTGTTTGAGATGCTCGATGCGCTGGAACGGACAGGCGAACTCACCGGTGCAGCGGCGCACCACGGTTTCGGCGCCGCTGACCGTGGTTTCGCGCGCCAGCGGGGTCGCTAGAGGGCATGGGCAACGGTCGGGAAAGATGAAGGGCTCGGCCCCCGCCGGACGCTCATCGAGCACCACCTCGACAATCTGCGGGATCACGTCGCCGGCGCGCTGGACGACGACGGTATCGCCGATGCGGACGTCCTTGCGGGCGATCTCGTCGGCGTTGTGCAGGGTGGCGTTGACCACCACCACTCCGCCGACGGTTACCGGCCTCAGCCGAGCGACGGGCGTGACGGCGCCGGTTCGGCCGACTTGGATGTCGATCGCTTCCAGAACCGTGCGCGCCTGCTCGGCGGGGAATTTGCGCGCCACGGCCCAGCGGGGCGAGCGGGAGACGAAGCCCAGTCGCGCCTGCCAGTCGAGCCGGTCGACCTTGTAGACCACGCCGTCGATATCGAAACTTAAGTGCGGGCGCTGGGTCGCCATGCGCGCGTAGGCGTCAAGGAGCCCTTCGACGCCCTCGACCCGCGTGGCGTGGGGCGTCACCTGGAAACCCCACGATTTCAGCATTTCGAGCGCCTGCCACTGGCTTTCCGCGAACGGCGCGCTCACCTCTCCCCAAGCGTAGGCGAAAAACCTCAAGGATCGCGCGGCCGTGATCTTGGGATCGATCTGGCGCAAGGAGCCCGAAGCCGCGTTACGGGGGTTGACATAGGTGCGCTGGCCGGCGGCCTCGGCGCCTGCGTTTAGAGCGGCGAAATCAGCATGGCCGAAATAAATCTCGCCGCGCACCTCGATCATCTCGGGCCAGCCGGAGCCGGCCAGTCGATGCGGAATTTCGCCGACGGTCTTGAGGTTGGCGGTGACATCCTCGCCGACCCGGCCGTCGCCGCGCGTGGCGCCCCGGACGAGCACGCCGTTTTCATAGCGGATAGACGCCGACAGTCCGTCGATCTTCGGCTCGGCGGTATAGGCGACAGCCTCTTCGCCGAGGCGCAGAAAGCGGCGGATGCGCGCGTCGAATTCCACCGCGTCATCATCCGAAAATGCATTGTCGAGGGACAGCATCGGCACGCCATGCGTCACCGGCGAAAAGCTCGCCGCGCGGGCGGGGCCGACGCGGAGGGACGGCGAATCCTCGCGCCGCAAATGGGGAAATCGCGCCTCGATGGCGCTGTTGCGTTGTTTCAGAGCGTCATAGTCGCCGTCGGAAATCGTCGGCGCCTCGTCCTGGTAGTAGCGCCGGTCGTGGGCAGCCAGCTCGTCCGCCAGACGGGCCAGTTCGCCGACGGCGGCGGCCTCGTCGAGGTCATCGGTTGCAACGCTCGTCGTTGGATCAGGCATGCATCAGCGCCCGGGCCGCGGCGCGGGCGGCGTCGGTGACGGTGGCGCCCGAAAGCATGCGCGCGATTTCCTCCTCGCGGGCCAGAGCGTTCAGTGGCTCGACGTCCGCGTGGACCTTTTCGCCCGCGCCAAGCTTGCGCACCCGCCAATGGGCGTCCGCGCGCGCGGCGACCTGGGGACTGTGGGTGACAACCAGAACCTGGGCCCGCGCCGCCAGTCGTTTGAGCCGAAGGCCGACCGCGTCCGCGACCGCGCCGCCGACGCCCTGATCGACCTCGTCAAAAATCATCAGCGGCTGAGGTCCAAGCCCGCGCGCGGCCAGAGAGGCCTTCAGCGCCAGGGCGAACCGCGCCAATTCGCCGCCCGAAGCGATGGCCCCAAGGGCCGCAAGCGGCGCGCCGGGCAGGGTGGCCACCCGCAGCTCCACGCGATCGGCGCCGAACGGGCCGGCGCGATCTTCCCCCAGGGGCTCGACCGCGACCGCGAAGCGCGCCTTGTCGAGCTTCAGCGGCGCGAGCTCTGACTTCACCGCCGCGGCCAGGCGATCGCCCGCCGCGCGCCGGGCGACCCCGAGCGAGTTGGCGGCGGCCAGATAGGCGTCGCGGGCCAAAGATTCGCGACGGCGCGCCGCCGCCAGGGTCTCGTCGGCGCTCTCGATGGCCATCAGTCGGGTGGCGATGGCCGCGCGCGCGGCCGGCAGGGCGTCGGCATCGACACCCAGCCTTCGCGCCACGCCACGCAGGGCGAACAGGCGTTCCTCGGCCTTTTCGAGGCGATCGGGCTCAAAGGAAAAGGCGCGCGCGACCGCGTCGATGGCGCCGGCCGCTTCGGCCGTCTCGATGGCGGCGCGGTCGGCGGCCTCGGCGGCGGCGGCGATCAGCCCGGTCATGGCGTTGTGCGCGCTCGCACCGGCGGCGATGGCCCGGTCGCGCGCCCGCTCAAGGGCGCGGATCGCCTGGGCCAGCCGACTGGCCGCCGCCTCGCCGTTCAGATGATCGCGGGCGGCGACAATGTCCGCCAGGGTCTTTTCCGCCGAACCGAGCACCGCGCGTTCCTCGGCGAGGGTCGTCGCCTCGCTCTCCAGCGGCGAAAGCCGGTCCAATTCGGCAAGCTGGGCCGACAGGTCCTCGATCTCGGCGGCGGCGCGGTCCTGGTCGACGGCCAGGGCCGCGGCCGCCTCGCGCGCCGCTCGCCACGCGCTCCAGCTTTCGCCGCAGGCCGCGACGTGCGCGGCGCAGTCGCCAAAACCGTCGAGCAGCGCGCGGTGGGTGCGGGCGTCCAGCAGGCCGACCGTCTCATGCTGGCCGTGCACCTCGACGAGCAGATCGCCGAGGTCCTTGAGCACCCCGACGCTCGTCGCCTGATCGTTGACGAAGGCGCGGGACCGCCCCTCGGCGGTCAGGATCCGGCGCAGCACCAGGTCTTCATCGCGCGCGACGGTCAGGCCTTTCTCGTCGAGATAGGCCCACACGGCGTCATCGCGATCAGGGGCGAAGATCGCCGTCGCCACGGACTGGAGCGCGCCGCGCCGCACCAGCGCCGCGTCGCCGCGCGCGCCCGTCGCCAGGCCCAAGGCGTCCAGAATGATCGACTTGCCGGCGCCCGTCTCGCCGGTCAGCGCCGTCAACCCCTGACCAAAAGCCAGGTCGAGGCTTTCTACAAGCACGACGTCGCGGATGGAGAGGCCAATCAGCATGACCCGACCATGGCCGAGTCTCGGTGAGGATCAAAGCCCCAGGGCGCCGTGAATAAGGTCATCCTTCTTGGCCGGCTTGGTCTTGGGCGTGGTCTTTTGTCCCGGGTTGAGATTGGAATTCGTCTCGGCCACCACGCCGGTGGCGACGTCGACCGGCGGCGGCGCGATGTCCTGCTTCTCGCGGCCGATGAAGGGCAGACGGTTCTTCATGGTATCGCCGCCCGACCCCGGCGGGAGAGCTGGACGCAATCCCTTGGTGGTCAGGAGGTGATAGGCGTCGTGATACCAGACATCGCCAGGATAGTTGTAGCCGAGCACGGCGCCATCCTTGACCGCCTCGCCCACCAGGCCGAGCGTCAGGTTGGCCTCGACCAGGCGATAGAGCGCCTCGGGCGCGTGCGACGTCGTCTGATAGCGATCGATCACCCTGCGGAACCGGCCGATGGCGGCGATCGGATCGCCGGCGCGCAGATAATATCGCCCGATGGTCATTTCCTTACCGGCAAGCTGGTCCTGAACCATGTCCAGCTTGACCCGCGCGTCGGCGGCATATTGCGTGGTGGGATAGCGCTTGATCACTTCGCCCAAGTTCGCCTGCGCCTGCTCGGTGGCGGCCTGGTCGCGTCCGACGTCGACGATCTGTTCGAAATAGCAGACCGACTTCAGATAAAAGGCGTAGGGCGTCGCCGCATTGCCCGGATAAAGGGCGATAAAGCGATCGGCGTCATTGATTGCTTCGGCGTAGTTGTTGGCCTGATAGTGTGCATACGCGGTCATCAGGATCGAACGGCGCGACCATTCCGAATAGGGATGCTGGCGTTCGACCTCACGAAAATAATTGACCGCGTCATTCCATTGGTGCCGGTCAAGATCGGCGGCGCCGACGGAAAACAACAGCTCCACCGGACGCTCTTCATACGCCAGCGTCGGCTTCTTTTTCTTGACCACGGAACAGCCGGTTAGGGCGATGGCCGTGGAAAGCGCCAGAAGAACGGCGACTCGGCCCCAGGATTTGGACAACAACGATCAATTTCCTCAAACGGCGAAGCTAAGCGCCCCGCATCAGCCCGGACGGGTTCTACACCAGCGAACGAGGCGCGCCAATGACGGGCGTGAGGCTTTAGACGGCCCGGGCCAAAGTCTGCGGCGCGCCGGCGTAGCGCCAGGCGCGCGGGCTCGCCATCACGACGCGGACCAGGGCGTTGTTCAGGCGGTGGCCGGCATAGACGCCCTCATAACGACCGACGATCGGCGCGCCCAAGAGATAAAGATCACCGATGGCGTCGATCGCCTTGTGGCGGACGAACTCCTCGGGGTGGCGCAGGCCGTCCGGATTGAGAATCTCGCCCTCATCGATGACCACGACATTGTCGAGCGATCCGCCGCGCGCGAAACCGGCGGCGCGCAGGGCGTCGACCTCATGGCGAAAGCCGAAGGTGCGGCAGGGCGCCAGGGCCTCGCGGAAGGCCCTCTCGTCGATCATCATGTCCAGACGTTGACGGCCGATGGCCGGATCGTCGAAATCGATTTCAAACGCCACTTCGAATCCATCCGCCGGCAGCAGCGCCGCGCGCTTGTCGTCCTCGACGACGGCCATGGGCGCCAGGATTTCAATATATTGCCGCCGAGCCTGCTGGGACCGAACGCCGACACGATCGATAGCCTCTATGAACGGTGTGCACGAGCCATCCAGAATGGGGACTTCGGGGCCGTCCAAGGTGACCAGAACATTGTCGATATTGAGGGCGTTGAGCGCCGCCATCAGATGTTCGATGGTGCTCACCGTCACGCCGGCGGCGTTGCCGATCATGGTGCCAAGGCGCGTGTCGCAGACCAGATCGCCACGCGCGAGCACCCGGCCGTCGCGACCGGCGACATCGGTGCGCAGAAAGGCGATCCCTGAATTAACCGCCGAAGGCGACAGGGTCACGCGCACGCTCTGGCCGGTATGAATGCCGATTCCGGAAAACCGCACCGGCGCGGCCAGGGTATGTTGCAAAATCGACGACAAAAGGGGGAACTCCGTGTGACGAGATCGAGGCAAAACGACCACTACCCCCCTACCCCATCGTCTAACCGCGATGGGGGTAAGTCACAAAACAACTCCTGTTTCCCGATGTTTCCGCCGCCCGGCTTGCCGAATCCGAACGACTAGTTCGCCAGACGGCGCAGGAACGACGGGATTTCCAGATCGGCGTGCTCGTCCGCTTCGACATCCTCCATCTGATCGAGCGCGACCTGCGCGCCGCCGCTGGATCGCGCGGTCGCGCGGCGGCTCGCCGGCTCCTGCCGCGGCCGACCGAACAGGCTGAGCCAGCCGCCCTTCTGCCGCCGCTCGTCGGCGTAGTGGTTGGGCCCGAACAAGGGTTCGTCGTCCTGATCCATCTCCGAACTGGCGGCCTCAACGCGCGCCGTCGACCGGGCGACCGGCGCGTCGAACCCGAAATCGGGCTGCGCCATAGCGGCGAGCTCCGGCTCGGCGGCCAGGGCCGTCATGAACTCCGGCTCACGCTCGTACGCCGGGGCCGGTTCATGCGCCATGGCGGCGGCCATCACCGGCTCCAGTTCCTCGGGCGCCGCTTCGGGCTGAACCGGTTCCCAGCGCGACTCGTGGACCGGCGGCCTGACCGCCTCGCGGCGCGCGGGTTGCTGGTGTTCGATGGCGGCGATCGAAGCGCCGTCCATGCCCGTGGCGACCACCGAAACGCGAACCATGCCTTCCAGGGTCGGATCGAACGCCGCGCCGAAGATGATGTTGGCTTCCGGGTCCACCTGGCCGGAGATGGCGTTGGCGGCTTCGTCCACTTCCAGAAGGGTCATGTCCAGGCCGCCGGTGATGTTCACCAGCACCGCCTTGGCGCCCTTGAGGGTAACCTCATCCAGCAGCGGATTTTGGATGGCGTTCTCGGCCGCCATCAGGGCGCGGCCTTCGCCGGACGCCTCGCCGGTGCCCATCATCGCCTTGCCCATCTCGGTCATCACCGTGCGGACATCGGCGAAATCGAGATTGATCAGGCCCGGCAGGACCATCAGATCGGTGATCGAGCGCACGCCCGAATGCAGGACCTGATCGGCCATCCCAAAGGCTTCGGCGAAGGTGGTGCGTTCATTGGCGACGCGGAACAGGTTCTGGTTGGGAATGACGATCAGGGTGTCGACATAGCGTTGCAGCTCGGCGATGCCGGCGTCGGCGAGGCGCATGCGGTGGCGCCCTTCGAAATGGAACGGCTTTGTCACCACGCCGACGGTCAGAATGCCGCGTTCGCGCGCGCACTTGGCGATGATCGGTCCGGCGCCGGTGCCGGTGCCGCCGCCCATGCCGGCGGTGATGAACACCATATGCGCGCCGTCGAGATGCTCACCGATCTCCGGCGCGGATTCCTCGGCGGCCGACATACCCACTTCCGGATGGGCGCCGGCGCCCAGGCCCTGGGTCACGTTCACGCCCAATTGAATGCGTTGATCGGTCTTCGAAAAAGCCAGCTGCTGCGAGTCGGTGTTGGCGACGACGAACTCCACGCCCTTGAGGCCGGCGTCAATCATATTGTTTACGGCGTTGCCGCCCGCCCCGCCAACGCCGAACACCACGATCCGCGGCTTCAGTTCCTTGGTTTGTGGAGCGAAAACCTTGAATGTCATTTCAATCCCTCGGCCATCGCCGCGACTATGGACGTTGTGAACGCAACAGACCCGCGCGGGTGACCCGCCGCGAAGGCCGAATCACAGAACACCGATCCCCCTTAATCCGGGGTTAACGCCATAGCGTGAGTCGCCGTCTGGTCGAGCAAGTCGACCTGCGTTTTGCAAGATTAGACGGTGGATATTGGGCTAGAGCCTGATGCGTTTGCACGGAACAGATGCAAACGCTGAATCAGGCTCTACACTTTAGCATTTAGAGCAGGAATCAGATTTTGGACGGCGCCGAATAAAATCATCCTGCTCTACAGATTTTCCCGAAGCCAGGCGGCGGCCTTGAGAAAGCCGTTGGCGTGCGGATCAATCGTTCGGATCGCGCGGCCCGTGCCCATCGAGCGCTTGGGATCGGCTTCGCGCGGACCAAAAGCGGCGCGCTGCAATACACCGGCGGCGGCGCAGAACGCGGGACCGGACGCCGCGTCGGCGAGGTGAGGTATGCGGCGAGGCCGTCCGAGGCGCACCGGTCGGTCAAACACGCGCACGGCGACCTCGCGCACGCCGGCCAATTGGCTGGCGCCGCCGATCAGGACAATGCCGGCGCCCGGATCGATCAGGGCCCCCGCCGCTTTGAGTCGCTCCTTCACCAGTTCCAGGGTTTCCTCAACGCGCGGCGCGATGATGCCCTTGAGCATGGAGCGAGGCGCGGAAACCGGTCCGGCGCCCGGATCATCGCCGCGCGGCGGCGCCTCGATCATTTCGCGGTCTTCGTTGGCCGACGCAATGGCCGAGCCATGCAGGGTCTTGATGCGTTCGGCGCCGGCCATCGAGGTGGAAAGGCCGCGCGCGACATCCTGGGTGACATGTCCGCCGCCGACCGCGAAGCTGTCCACATGCATCAGGGCGCCGCCGGAATACACGGCCACGGAGGTCGAGCCGCCGCCCATATCAATGCAGATGGCGCCCAGGTCCATCTCGTCTTCCTCCAGCGCCGCCAACGACGACGCGTAGGGCGCGGCAACCACGCCTTCGAACTGCAAGTGGGCGCGTTCGACGCAGTGACCGAGGGTCTGATAGACGCCCTCGTTCATCGAAACCACAACCATCTCCAGGCCCAGAGTGCGACCGAACATCGCGCGGGGGTCCTGGACGTGGCGCTGGCCATCGACGGACCAGGCGATCGGGCGAAGGTGAATCGGCTGGCGGCGATTGAGGCGAAGACTGTTCATGGCCTGGGTGATGGCGCGACCCATGTCGTTGTCGCCGATCGGGCGTCCGCCAAGGGGCACTTTCGCCGAGACACGGTGGCTGGCGATCTGGCCGCAGGTGGTGGCGACGGTCACGCCCTGCACATCCACTCCAGCCATGGCCTCGGCACGTTCCACCGCCTGACCAATGGCCAAAGCCGCTTCATCCATATCGACGATCGCGCCGCCGCGAACGCCGTGCGACTGCACATAACCGACGCCGGCGGTGGTCAAGGTGCGGTCGGCCCGGCGCACGCCGTCCGCCTTCATGATGAAGCAGGCGACCTTGGAGGCGCCCAGATCGACGGCGGCCACGACGCCGGATCGACCCAGTCCAAGCTTCAACCCATCGCGCCCAACGCCACGCCCACGATTTTCCGCCACCGGCGGACGTTCCATTACAGTCTGCATCACCTAAGCCCCATGCGTTGTTGTTGTTATCTGCGCCGCGCCGCCGCGCGGACGCACGACCACCATTTGCGGGTCGCGCAGATCGATCCGCGCCAGTCGCAGCGCTAGAATCCGGCCCTTTTGATCCAGATCGTCCAAGGTCTTGAACGCCGTCGCCTCGTCCTGGGCCGGAAGCTGGATGACCTCGCCGCCGCGCAGCTGCAGATCCCATCGGCGCTGGTCCACACGCACCAGGGCGTTGACCTTCGTCGCCAGAGCCGGTCGCCGGGCCAGCTGAGGCAGAACGTCGCGCGCCGCGACATTGGCTCCCTCGCCCACGATCAGGGGCAGGCGCGGAAAGCGCGCAGGGTCCACCGAACCGACCACCCTGCCGTCGCTGGCCACCACGACGGACCGCCCGGCATGCTGCCAAACCGCCATGAGGGGCCGCTCGACGACGGCCACCACCACGGTGTCGGGCAGAAGCCGAATAACCCGGGCGTGCTCAACCCAGCCCACCTTTTCCACGCGGTCCCGAACGGCGTCCAGATCCACGTCGAGGATCGGCGTTCCGGTCTTCAGCGCGGCGGCCTGCATGATCTCGTCCTGAGCCGCCGCCGAAGCGCCCTGCAGATGAATGACCCCGACGCGAAGGCCGACACTGGAGAACCGGCTGTCCAGTGCGCCGCGCGTCGCCCCCGCCAATCGCGCGCCCCGACCGTCGGTCGACAGAAACACAACCGCAACCAGGGCCAGGACCATCGTCGCCGCGGCGTAGCCCGCCGATCGTGGAAAGCCGACCTTGTGCGCGGTGCGCCACTTCGAGAGACCGCGCGTCGCGGGTCTAACCGTGCGCGGCCGAACTCGACTGGAGGAGGGTTTGGTCCGAGGTCTAGCCGGCCCCCGCCGCTCCCCCCGCGCTGCCGCGGGCATAGCCGTCCTCCGTGATCCAAAGCACCAGGTCATCGAATCCCAACCCTTCATGCGCCGCCTGCTCCGGCGCGAGCGAAGTGGGCGTCATTCCCGGTTGGGTGTTGACCTCTAACAGGACCAGAAGGTTGTTAATGGCGTCATAACGAAAGTCACTTCTTGTCAGGCTTTCGCACCCTAAAGCGACATGAGCCGCCAACGCCTGCTGTTTCGCCGCCCGCGCGACCGCCGGCGGGATGCGCGCGGGCAGGATATGCACCGAGCCATCCTCGCCGTATTTCGCTTCGTAATCGTAAAAACCCGTCCGCGCTTCGATCTCGGTGACGGTGAGCGCGCGGTTCCCCAGAACCGCGACCGCCAGCTCCAGGCCGGGCACGAACGGCTCTATCATCACCTCGTCGCCAAAAGTCCAATCAGACGCCAACAATTCGACCGGCGGCCCGTTGGCGCCCTCGAACACCCGAAACACCCCCACCGACGATCCCTGGGCGTTAGGCTTGACGACATAGGGCGGGGCCATGGCGTGCGCCCGCCCCGCTTCGAAACGGTTGAAGAGACCGCCGCCCGGCACGCGCACGCCGGCGGCGGCAAGCACCGCCTTGGCCTTGGCCTTGTCCATCGCCAGGGCCGACGCCAGCACGCCCGAATGGGTGTAGGCGATCCCGAGCGTCTCCAGCACCCCCTGCACGCAGCCGTCCTCGCCCCAGGCGCCGTGAAGGGCGTTGAAACAGACATCCGGCTTGAGGCGCGTCAGCACGGCGGCGATATCGCGCCCGGCGTCCACCCGGCTGACCGTGGCGCCCAGGCGATCCAGCGCATCGGCACATTCACGGCCCGAGGTGAGGCTGACCTCCCGTTCAGGCGAAAGACCCCCCATGAGGACAGCGACGTGACGGCCGGCGAGAGGAAGGGTCATGCCGCTTTTGTGTCTGACTCGCGGGTGAATGTTAAGCGGAACAAAGCCGCGGCGCCCTCACGGCGCCTTGTGGATCGAATCCACCCAGGCCACGCCCTCGGGGGTTTCGACGGCGGCGATATCCAGATTGACAACCACCGCCTCGCCGCCGCTACGCACCAGGACGCATTCCAGAGTTTCGTCGGACGAGGCGTTGATTTCCTGGTGCGGCACGAACGGCGGCACATAGATGAAATCGCCCGGACCCGCTTCGGCGACGAACTCCAGGGCGTCGCCCCAACGCATCCGCGCGCGGCCTTTCACTACATAGATCACGCTTTCCAGATCGCCATGATGGTGTGCGCCGGTCTTGGCGGCAGCGTGAATGTGCACCGTGCCCGCCCACAACTTTTCCGCCCCGACGCGCGCGTGATTGATCGCCGCGGCGCGGGTCATGCCGGGGGTTTGCGGCGTGTTGGAATCGAACTCGCCCGCCGGGATCACCCGGACGCCGTTGGCGCGCCAGTCGGTTTGTTGGATCATGGCTGGAGAATAGCGGAACAGGCCCTCCTGCGCCAAGGCTTCGGAGGGTAAATCCTGCGAAACGCGCGGCGCGAAGCAGGATGGTGGACGCAGTAGGGATTGAACCTACGACCTCACCCGTGTGAAGGGCGCGCTCTACCGCTGAGCTATGCGTCCGCGCTCTGTGGCGAAGCGAGGCCCTATAGCGGCAAGGCGGACGCCGGACAAGGGCGGGCGGGGACGGCGAGAGCCGCGACGCAGGCTTCCGCCAGCTGATCGAAATGATCGATCAGCCCGTCCGGTCCAAGATCGCGCGCGGGGATGTCCGTGTAGCCGAAGCTGACCAGCACCACCGGAACGCCGGCGGCGCGCGCGGCCCTCAGATCGGACGCCGAGTCGCCGACCATCACCGACCGATCAATCCGGCCGCCGGCGCGCTCGACCGTCAGGGTGAGATGGCGCGGATCCGGTTTGGCGGCGGGGGCGGTGTCGGCGCCGACGATGGCGGCGAAACGGTCGGCGAGACCCAAGGCCTCGAGCAGCGCCACCGACAGGTCCGTGCGTTTGTTGGTGCACACCGCGAGACGGGCGCCGGCGGCCGCGAGTCTGTCGAGCGTCGCGATCAGGCCGGGGAACGGACGGCTATGGTCGGCGATGTGCGCGCGGTAGTGATCGATGAAGCGGTCGAACAGGCGATCGAGGGTCGCATCGTCCGCTGGCGCGCCCGCCGCCTCGAAGCCCCGCGCGATCAGCGCCCGCGCGCCCTGCCCGATCATCGCACGCGCTGAGCCCAACGGCAGGGCCGCGATCCCCTCCTCGGCGAGCAGGGTGTTCAAGGTCGCGACGAGATCGGGCGCGGTGTCGACCAGCGTCCCGTCGAGATCGAATACGATGGTCGAACCCGCGAGCACGGCGAAATCGGACGACAAGGGCGCACTCCCGCGGACAACGAACCGGTTGTGTTTGCGCCGATCCGCGCGGGCGTGGCAAGGTTCGCGCGCCACGCACTTGAAGATTCGAACCCGAGGACCACCCATCATGACGTCAAAGCCGACCCGCGCGCGCGCGGCGGTGATATTGGCCGCGGGCCGGGGCGAGCGGATGCGCTCACCGACGCCGAAGGTGCTGCACCTCATCGCCGGACGCGCCATGCTGGACCACGCCATCGACGCGGCGCGGGACGCAGGGTGCGAGCGGATCGTGGTGGTCGTGGGCGATCATTCACCGGCGGTTCGCGCGCGCGTGGTCGCCCGGCTGGGCGAGGCGTCGGTTGCCCTGCAGGACCCGCCGCTCGGCACCGGCCACGCGGTTCTGGCGGCAAAAGGCGCGCTGGCGGGTTTTGTCGGCAACGTGTTGGTGACTTATGCTGACGGGCCCTTGCTGACGGCCGCGAGCGTCGCGCCCCTGTTCGATCTGCGGGCGGCGGGCGCGGATATCGCGGTGCTCGGCTTTGAGTCCGGGGACCCCGGCGGCTATGGCCGTCTGATCCTCGGCGCGGGCGGCGCGCTGACGCGTATCGTCGAAGCCAAGGACGCCAACACCGAAGAACGGGCGATTACGGCGTGTAATTCCGGCGTCCTGCTCGCCGACGCCGGCCTCCTGTTCGGTCTTCTGGCCAGGGTCGGCGCAGCCAACGCCAAGGGGGAATATTATCTCACCGACGTGGTCGGTCTGGCGGTCGGTGACGGTCGATCGGTCAGGGTCGCCCTTGCCGACGAGGACGAAGTTGCGGGGGTTAATTCGCAGGTGGAGCTGGCGGCGGCGGAACGCGCGTTCCAGACCCGTCGCCGCGCCGAGCTGATGGTCGCCGGCGTGACGATGAGCGCGCCGGAGACGGTCTATCTGGCTTGGGACACCCGGATCGCTGCGGGCGTGACGATAGAGCCGCATGTGGTGTTCGGCCCCGGCGTGACGGTGGAGGCCGGCGCGGTGATCCGCGCCTTTTGCCATCTTGAGGGCGCGACGGTGCGCGAAGGCGCCCTGATCGGACCCTATGCGCGCCTGAGGCCCGGCGCCGACATCGGCCCGGCGGCGCACATCGGCAATTTCGTCGAGGTTAAAAAGGTCAAGGTCGGCGCCGGCGCAAAGGCCAATCACCTCAGCTATCTGGGCGACGGCACGGTCGGCGCGGGCGCCAATATCGGCGCGGGCGCAATCTTCTGCAATTACGACGGCTTCGACAAATTCCAGACCCACGTCGGCGCGCGCGCTTTCATCGGCTCCAACAGCGCCCTGGTGGCGCCCGTCACCGTTGGCGCTGGCGCCTATACCGGTTCGGGCTCGGTGATCACCGCCGACGTATCGCCGGACGCTTTGGCTATCGGGCGGGGTCCACAGGTGGAGAAGGCCGGCTGGGCTGCCGCTTTCCGAGCGCGCAAGCTGGCGGCAAAAGGAAAATCATGAGCGTCGATGATCAGAAGCGGGCCGCCGGCGAGGCGGCGGCCCTGTTGGTTCGCGACGGTATGACCGTCGGCCTCGGCACCGGGTCGACGGCGGCCTGGTTCGTCAAGGCGCTGGCGGCGCGAAACTTAAGCATCAAGGGCGTACCGACGTCCGAGGCGACGGCGCAGCTGGCGCGATCTCTGGGCATCGCATTGGTCGAACTCGATGACGCCGGCCTGATCGACCTGACTGTCGACGGCGCCGACGACATCGGGCCGAATCTCGCCTTGATAAAGGGCGCCGGCGCGGCCCTACTGCGCGAAAAGCTGGTGTGGGAGGCGTCGCGGCGCTGCGTGGTCATCGCCGAAGCCGCCAAGCACGGTGACGTCTTCGGCGGCGCGTTGCCCCTGCCGGTCGAGGTGGTCGCCTTCGGCCACGCGACCACGGCGAGGCGGATCAATGCGGAGCTCGCGCGCCTCGGCTTCGCGGCGCCCGCGAGATTGCGGATCAGGGATGGCGAGCCGGTGCGCACCGACAACAGCAACCTTATCTATGACATCGCCTGCGGGGCAATCGACGATCCGCGAGCTCTGGCCGACGCGCTCAAGCACCTGACCGGCGTCGTCGAGCACGGCCTGTTTCTGGGCCTCGCCGAAACGGCCCTGATCGGGACCGAAGACGGGGTCGTGACGATCCATCCCTAGAACAGGATGATTTTAGACGGAACCGTCCAAAATCTAAATCCTGCTCTAGAAGCAAAAGTGTAGAGCCTGATTCAGCGCTTGCAGCTGTTCCGTGCAAGCGCACCAGGCTCTGGAGCGGAGTTTCCAATGACGAAATACGACTATGACCTCTTCGTCATCGGCGCCGGGTCGGGCGGTGTGCGGGCGGCGCGGCTGGCGGCGCAATCGGGCGCGCGGGTGGCCATCGCCGAGGAATACCGGGTCGGCGGCACCTGCGTCATCCGCGGCTGCATCCCCAAGAAGTTCATGGTCTACGCGAGCGAGTATTCGTCCGCGTTCAAGGCCGCCGAGGGCTATGGCTGGACGGTGGGCAAGCCGACCTTTGATTGGGAAAAATTCCTGTCCGCCAAGGATATCGAGATTGCCCGCCTGTCAGGACTGTATGTGCGCAATCTCAACAACGCCGGCGTCGAGATCGTCCATTCGCGCGCCGAGCTCACCGACGCGCACACGGTGGTTCTCACGGACAACGACCACACCGTCACCGCCGATAAATTATTGATCGCCACCGGCGGCTGGCCGACCCTGCCCATCGACCTGCCGGGCATTGAGCACGCCATCACCTCCAACGAGGCCTTTCACCTTGTCGACCTGCCCAAGCGGACCCTGATCGTCGGCGGCGGCTATATCGCGGTGGAATTCGCCGGCATTTTCAATGGCCTGGGCGTCGAGACCTCCCTGCTCTATCGCGGCGCGAATATCCTGCGCGGTTTTGACGACGATGTGCGCACCCATCTGGCCGGCGAGATGGAGCGCAGAGGAGTCAAGGTCATCCTGGGCTGCAGTCACACAGCGCTGGAAAAGACCGATAGCGGGATCGTCAGCCGCCTGACCGATGGCCACACGGTCGAGACCGACGTGGTGATGTTCGCCACCGGCCGCGCGCCCAACACCTCCA
>JANXUA010000147.1 GCA_025352085.1 Caulobacteraceae bacterium
CCGGCGCGCCCATCGCCGATCTGCTGATCCCCGCCTGGGGCGGCGCGCAGGGGGAATTCCTGTCGGTCAAGCGCACAGGCGATCCAACACTCATCGCTGCGGCGCGCCAACGGTTGCGCCTGCTCGGCATGCCCGACGCACTGATCTCGGCGGTGGAGCGCGGCGGCGCGCCGCGCAATACCGTCACTATCTCCACGCCCATCGGCGGCGCCATCCAAACCCTGGACGTGCGCCAAGGTATGAGCGTGAACGCCGGTCAGACGCTCGCCCAGGTTTCGGGCCTTTCCACCGTCTGGCTCAACGCCGCCGTGCCGGAAGCCCAGGCCGGTCTAGTTCGCTTTGGCGCACTGGCCCGCGTCGATCTCGCCGCTTTTCCCGGCGAGAGCTTCGGCGGTCGGGTGACCGCCATTCTCCCCACAGCGCAGGCCGACAGCCGGACCCTGACGGTGCGGGTCGAACTCCTCAATCGCGGGGGTCGATTGCGGCCGGGCATGTTCGCCACGGCGCACCTCGGCGGCCAAGCCGAGCCGATGCTCCTGGCGCCCTCCGAGGCGGTGATCCGCACTGGAAAACGCGACCTGGTGATGGTCGCCGGGCTCGGCGGACGGTATCAGCCGGTGGAGGTCAAGGTCGGGCGCCAAGTCGGCGATGAGACCCAGATATTGGCTGGTCTTAGTGAGGGCCAGAAGGTCGTGGCGTCGGGGCAGTTCCTGCTCGATTCCGAAGCCAGCCTGTCGGGTATCGATGCGACGCCGCTCGGGAGCGCGCCGCCTCCCCAGCCGGCCTCGCCCAAGCCGGCGCTGGCGGAGACCCGCGGTCGGATCGAAGCCCTCACGGCCGATTCGATCACGCTCTCGCACGAGGCGGTGCCTTCGATCGGCTGGCCCGCGATGACCATGACTTTCAAGCTGGCGCCCTCCAGCCTCGCCAAAGGCCGCAAGGTCGGCGACCGCGTCGCCTTCGCGTTCGAGCCACGATCTGACGGGCCGGTCATACGGCGCCTGGCGCCCGAGGCCGGCCAATGATCGCCTCCCTCATCCGCGCCTCGGTGAAGAACCGCTTCTTCGTTATCCTGGCGGCGTTGGCTCTGCTGGCGGTGGGTGTCTGGGCTGTCAAGAACACGGCCCTCGACGCCTTACCGGACCTCTCTGACGTCCAGGTGATCATCCGCACACCCGATCCCGGTCAGGCGCCCCGTCTGGTCGAGGACCAAGTCACCTATCCGCTCGCCACGACCATGCTTTCGGTGCCAGGCGCCAAAACCGTGCGCGGCTATTCTTTCTTTGGGGACAGCTTTGTCTATGTGCTGTTTAAGGATGGGACCGACCTCTATTGGGCCCGTTCGCGGGTGCTGGAGTATCTTTCGCAGGTCCAGAGCCGCCTGCCAGCGGGGGTAAGGCCGGCGCTCGGGCCCGACGCGACCGGTGTGGGCTGGGTTTACGAATACGCCCTGGTCGATCGCACCGGCCGCCATGACCTCAGCCAACTGCGCGGCATCCAGGACTGGTTCCTCCGCTACGAACTGAAGACCGTGCCCGGCGTCGCCGAGGTGGCCAGCATCGGCGGCATGGTCCGCGAATATCAGGTGATCCTAGACCCTCAGAAGTTGGCCGCCTACGGCGTCACCCAACAGGCGGTCACCGATGCGCTGCAACGGGCCAATCAGGAGACCGGTGGCTCGGTCGTGGAAATGGCCGAGGCCGAATATCTGGTCCGCGCCAACGGATATCTGAAGACCCTGGACGACTTCCGCGCCGTGCCGGTCAAGACGGCGGCCGGCGGCGTTCCCGTCGTCCTGGGCAATCTCGCCACGGTCCAGATCGGGCCCGAGCTGCGGCAGGGCGTTTCCGAACTGAACGGCCTGGGCGAGGTCGCGGGGGGAGTGATCATTATGCGTTCGGGCGAGAACGCGCGGGCCGTCATCATCGCGGCGAAGGAAAAGCTCGCTCAGTTGAAAGCAAGCCTGCCGGCGGGCGTCGAGATCGTGCCCACCTACGATCGCTCCGAGCTGATCGCCCGGTCGGTCGATAACCTCACCCACAAGCTCATAGAGGAGTTCGTGGTCGTCGCCCTGGTCTGCGCCCTCTTCCTATGGCACGCGCGCTCGGCGGTGGTGGCCATCGTCACCCTGCCGTTGGGCATCCTCATCGCCCTGATCGTCATGCACGCGCAGGGGGTCAACGCCAACATCATGTCTCTTAGCGGCATCGCCATCGCAATCGGGGCCATGGTCGACGCCGCCGTGGTGATGATTGAAAACGCTCACAAGCACCTTGAGCATTGGCGCGACGATCATCCCGATCATCCCCTTGAAGGAGAAGAGCGCTGGCGGGTGATCACCGAGGCCGCCGCTCAGGTGGGACCGGCCCTCTTCGTCAGCCTGTTGATTATCACTTTTTCCTTCATCCCCGTCTTTACCTTGCAGGGCCAGGAGGGCCGGCTCTTTTCGCCTCTGGCCTTCACCAAGACCTACGCCATGGCCGGCGCGGCGATCTTGTCGGTGACTCTCGTTCCGGTTCTGATGGGCTATCTGATCTGCGGCCGCCTGCCGGCGGAGGCGACCAATCCTCTGAACCGTTGGCTGGCCACCGCCTATCGGCCGGCCATCGCCTGGGTTATTGCCCGACCCAGACTTACCCTCGCCCTGGCCGCCCTCATTTTCGCCACCACAGCGTGGCCGCTATCGCAACTGGGCGGCGAGTTCATGCCGGCCATGGATGAGGGCGATCTGCTCTACATGCCCTCGGCGTTGCCAGGGCTCTCGATCGCCAAGGCCGGCGAGCTGCTGCAGCAGACTGACCGGCTGATCAAGACCGTGCCGGAGGTGAAGAGCGTGTTCGGCAAGGCCGGCCGCGCCGACACCGCCACCGATCCAAACGCCACCGAGATGTTCGAGACCACCATCCAGTTCAAGCCGAAAGCTGAGTGGCGGCGCGGGATGACCATGAAGAAGTTGCGCGACGAACTGGATTCCGTCGTGAAGATCCCAGGGCTCTCCAACGTCTGGATTCCGCCAATCCGTAATCGTATCGACATGCTGGCGACAGGCATAAAGACTCCAATCGGCGTCAAGGTCTCGGGTGAGAACCTCGCCGACCTCGACGCCGTCGCGCGCAAGATCGAGGGCGTGGCCCAAACGGTCCCTGGCGTGAGTTCGGCTCTGGCCGAGCGGCTCACCGGCGGTCGTTATATCGACGTAAACATCAATCGCGCCGCCGCTGCCCGTTACGGCCTCAACATCGCCGACGTCCAGTCAATCGTCTCCGGCGCCATCGGCGGCGAGGAAGTAGGTCAGACGGTCGAGGGTCTGGCGCGGTCTCCAATCAACGTGCGCTACCCGCGTGAAGTACGGGACAATCTCGAAGCCCTGAGGGCGCTGCCCGTCCTCACCCCCTCCATGCAGCAGATCACCTTGGGCACGGTCGCCGACATCCGCATCGATGACGGCCCGCCGATGCTGAAGACCGAGGACAGCCGACCCACGACCTGGGTCTATGTGGACGTGAATGGCCGCGACCTCGTCGCCGTGGTGAGAGACCTCCAAACGGCCATCACGCGCGAGGTAAAACTGCCTTCGGGTGTCAGCATCGTCTATTCGGGCCAGTTCGAATATCTGCAGCGGGCGGTGGCGCGGCTGGAGCTGGTCGTGCCGGCCACGCTCGTGATCATCTTCGTGCTGCTCTACGTCACCTTCGGCAGGTTCGATGAAGCGGCACTGATCATGCTCACTCTGCCCTTTGCCCTCACGGGCGCGATCTGGACGCTCTATCTCCTGGGCTACGCCCAGTCGGTCGCGACCGGTGTCGGGATGATCGCCCTGGCCGGCGTCTCAGCCGAGTTCGGCGTGGTGATGCTCGTCTATCTCAAGCACGCCCTGGCCGAGCACACGCCCAAGGGTGGCCAACCATCGCCGGAGGCGGTGGAGGCCGCCGTTCACGACGGGGCGGTTCTGCGCGTTCGCCCCCTGGCCATGACCGTGGCGGTGATCCTCGCCGGCCTTGTCCCCATCGTCTTTGGCCACGGGGCCGGCTCGGAGGTCATGAGCCGCATCGCCGCCCCGATGATTGGCGGCATGATCACCGCGCCGCTACTTTCAATGCTCGTGGTCCCGGCGGGGTATCTGCTTCTACGCCGGCGACGCCCTAAATCACCCCCAGCCTCTCAAACTCAAAGGAGTTCATCATGAGAGTTTCGGCTGCGCTCTCATGGGCGCTCTGAAGGACGCCGGCCGACGGTCGAGCAGGTCCAATATGGCCTCTGACGGCCTTGAGAGTTTCACGCCTCTTGGCGTGACGACGATTGGCCGATTCACCAGGACCGGGTGCGCAACCATCGCGTCGAGGATCTGATCGTCCATGAAGGCGGGATCGAGCAGGCCCAGCTCGGCGGCCGGCGCGCCCTTGTCGCGTAGTATATCGCGCGGCCGGGCGTGCATGGCGCTGAGGAGCGCTTCAAGCTGCGGTCGCGTCCAGCCGGTCTTCAGATAGTCCACGATGGTTGGCACGTAGCCAGCGGACTCAATAATTGCCAGCGTGTACGCGAGGTCCCGCAGGCGGAATTGTGGAATATGGTGATCGGAAAATCGTCGCTCATGGCGTGGACCGTTCCTTCAAAAGCCATGCGAACAGAATGCTGGCCACCACCGCGCCGATCAGTTGCGCGACGACGAACATCGGCGCCGAGCTGGGCGCGATGCCGGCAAAAGTGTTGCTGAGCGCGCAGGCGATCGTCACCGCAGGGTTGGCGAAGGATGTCGAAGCGGTGAACCAATAGGCGGACGTGATGTAGAGCCCGACGACGTACGGCGTCGCCTGTGGCCGGAAGCGGGTCGAGCCGAGGATTGCGGCGATCAGACCGAAGGTGGCCACGAACTCGGCGAAGGCTTGGCCCGGCCCATCGCGCAATTTGGTCGAGACCTGCAGGATCGGCTCGGCGAACATGGCGTGCGCAGCCCAGACGCCAAGAACGCCGCTGACCACCTGGGCGGCGACATAGGCCGCCGCAGTTCTCCAGCCAATCTCCCGTCGAATCGCGAAAACCAGCGTCACTGCCGGGTTGAAGTGCGCACCAGAGAGCGGACCGAAGATTGTGATCAGCACCACCAGGTCAGCTCCGGTCGAGAGCGTGTTGCCCAAAAGCGCGATGGCGACATTGCCGCCGGAGAGGCACTCGCCCATGGTCCCCGAGCCGATGAATATGGCCAACAGCAGCGCCGCCCCGAGCCCTTCGCCGATTATTCGGCGCGGCGTCGAGAAGGCGTGCAGCGGCGGCTCGAGGCTGGCCTGACCGTTCCCGCCGCTATCGCTCACGGTCAGCGCGCCGGCGCGGGCTGGCCGCTGGTTGTACCGATCTCATCGAGGCGCCTTTGCAAAGAGAGACGATCAAGGCTGGAAACCGGCAGGTTGACCAATAGGCTGATACGGTTGTTCAGCATCCGCCAGGCGTCGGCGAAGGCGAGCCCAATCTCCGCTTCGTTGCCGGTGGCGTCGGCCGGATCGGGGAGACCCCAGTGGGCGGTCATGGGTTGGCCCGGCCAAATCGGGCACACCGCGGCGGCGGCGTGGTCGCAGACGGTGAAGACGAAATCGAGCTTCGGCGCTTCCGGTCCCGAAAACTCCTCCCAGCCCTTGGAGCGGAATGCCTGCGGCGCGAAGCCGTTGCTCTTGAGCAGCTCCAAGGTTCGCGGGTGGACTTCGCCTTTTGGCATTGAGCCGGCGGAATAGGCTTTGAACTTGAGGGCACCCACACGGTTCATGATCGCCTCGGCCATGACCGAGCGCGCCGAGTT
>JANXUA010000158.1 GCA_025352085.1 Caulobacteraceae bacterium
CCCACCACAGGGCGTCGGCGTATTTGGCATAGGAAAGTCCGCGCGCGATGCAGTGGGCCAGGCCCGTGCCGTCCTTGAGGCGATAGAAGCCTTCGGGCGTGCGGCTGTCCTGTTCGATGAACGGCAGGTCGCGCTCGTCGACGTCGGAGGTGATCAGCTTGGCCGACTCGGCGTCGGTGCGGGCGAAGGTCAGGGTCGGCACGCCGCACACGTCGGCCGCCAGGCGCGCGGCGACCAGATTGCGGACGTGCGCGCCGGTGGGGATCAGCACCTTGCCGCCCATGTGGCCGCACTTCTTTTCCGAGGCGAGCTGGTCTTCGAAGTGAACGCCGGCGGCGCCCGCTTCGATGAAGGCCTTCATGATCTCGAAGCTGTTGAGCGGGCCGCCGAAACCGGCTTCCGCGTCGCCGACGATCGGCAGATACCAATCGCGCTTGGCGCCGCCCTCGGCGTGCTCGATCTGGTCGGCGCGTTGCAGGGTGCGGTTGATCTTCCGGCACAGTTCCGGCGCGGCGTTGGCCGGATACAGGCTCTGGTCGGGATACATGGCGCCAGCGGTATTGTTGTCAGCCGCGACCTGCCAGCCGGACAGATACACCGCCTGCAGGCCGGCGCGGGCCATCTGCATGGCCTGGTTGCCGGTCACCGCGCCCAGGGCGTTGACGAAGGGCTCGTCATGCAGGGATTTCCATAGCCGGTTGGCGCCGCGTTCCGAAAGCGTGTGGGCGATGGCGACCGAGCCGCGCAGCTTCTCGACGTCGGCCGGCGAATAGGGCCGCTCAATGCCGTCGAAACGGCCCTTGGGCGCATTGGGAACGAGCGATTCAAATCCGGCCATGATGATCTCCTGGGGCAAACTAAGGCGGGGCGTCGCCGTGGACGCCCGATCCGATCATTGTGTAATACGCGGCTCGTTCAGGACGCGATACACACCTAAAAGCCACTTTGTCACACTATGACCTTGTAAATTGTGTCACATTGTGACTAAACGAAGCGATGACGCGGGCCGCTCACCTCACATTCCGTTTGGCCGCCGCTACCGTACGCCCCCGCACAAACGTGCCCGATTGCGACCCATGGCTCTGACGCCCGAACGCAAACTCTTCCTCGGCGTAAGGCTCAAACGTCTGCGCCGCGACCTGGGCCTGACGCAGACGCGCATGGCCGAAGATCTGGCCATATCGCCCAGCTACCTCAACCATCTTGAGCGCAATCAGCGGCCCCTGACCGCACAGATCTTGCTGCGTCTGGCTCAGACCTACGATATCGATGTCCGCAGTCTTTCCAGCGACGCCGACGCGGGCGGCGTGCGGGATCTGGCGGAGGTTCTGGCCGATCCCCTGTTTCGCGATCTCGCCGTCCCGCGCCATGAAATGACCGAGGTGGCGCAGGACGCTCCCGGCGTCGCCGACGCCCTGGTTCGTCTCTATCGCGCCTATTCCGATCGTCGCCGATTGAGCGGCCTAGGCCGGGGCGCGGAGGGCGATGTCGCCGCCGACGCCGCGCCGGCGCCGTCCGACTGGGTGCAGGGCTTCATTCAAAGTCAGCGCAATTTCTTTCCCGAGCTCGACGAAATGGGCGAATCGTTAGCGGCCGCGCTCAGTCCGGAGCCGCAGGGATTCTGGGACGCCGCGCGACGGCGCCTGGCCGACCGGCACGGCGTGCAGGCGCGCGTGGTCCCCGCGGACCTGCTGCCGGACTCCGCGCGTCGCTATGATCATCATCGGCGGCGGATATTATTGTCGGAGCGCCTTGGGGCCTCGGGGCGGAGTTTCGCTCTGGCCTATCAGCTCGCCCTGCTCGAACACGACAATGATGTCACAGCGATTGTTCTGCGCGCCGCGCCGCCGGACGAGCCGACCCGGCGATTGCTGAAAGTGTCCCTCGCCAACTATCTCGCCGCGGCGGCGATGATGCCCTACGAGGCCTTTCGCGAAACCTGCGAAGCGAGTGGTCACGACATCGACCTCGTCCGCGCGCGCTTTGGAACGAGCTTCGAGCAGGTGTGTCATCGGCTGACCACCCTTTCGCGGCCGACGGCGCGCGGAATCCCGTTCTTCATGTTGCGGGTCGACGCGGCGGGAAATGTCTCCAAACGTTTCGCCGGCGGCGCCTTCCCGTTTTCGCGCTTCGGCGGAGCGTGCCCGCGTTGGAAAATCCACGCCGCCTTCCGCGCGCCGGGCCGTATTCTCACCCAGATCGTCGAGACCGAGGACGGTCAGCGCTTCTTCACCCTCGCCCGCACCGTGCGCCGCGCCGCGCTGCCGTCCTCTGAAGATGACTCTCAACTGGCGGTCGGCCTCGGCTGCGAGTTGAAATACGCCGCGCGTCTCATCCACGCGCGCGGTCTTGATCTGGCCAACCCCGCGGTGACCCAGATCGGCCCGGCCTGCCGGGTGTGCGAGCGCCCCGCCTGTCCCCAGCGCGCCGCCGAACCGGCCGGACGCAGCCTGACCATCGACGACTTCACCAAATCGATTTCGCCCTACCCGTTCGCGCCTGGGTAAGGGGGGAGCGCGGGCGCCCCGCCCGCGTCAGACGGCATCGTGGGCGAGGCGCCCGCG
>JANXUA010000168.1 GCA_025352085.1 Caulobacteraceae bacterium
GGCGGGCGAGGCGCCCGCCCTCCATTTCTACCCCGCCCGCGCCATGGCCAGGGCGGTGTCGGCCATGCGGGTGGAGAAGCCCCATTCGTTGTCATACCAGGACAAGACCCGCACCAGGCGGCCCCCGACCACCTGCGTCTGCGGCAGGGCGACGGTCGACGAGGCGGCGATGTGATTCAGGTCGATGGACACCAAGGGATCGCTGGTCACGGCGAGAATGCCCTTTAGCGGTCCGGACGCGGCCGTCGCGTTGAAGGCGGCGTTGATTTCCGCCTTGGTGACGTCACGGCCGGGCACGATCTTCAGATCGACCACCGAGACGTTCGGCGTCGGCACGCGGATGGACGAGCCATCGAGCTTGCCGGCGAGCTCGGGCAATACGAGGCCGAGGGCCTTGGCCGCGCCGGTCGAGGTCGGGATCATCGACATGGCCGCGGCGCGGGCGCGATAGAGATCGGAATGCAGGGTGTCGAGGGTCGGCTGATCGCCGGTGTAGGAATGGATGGTGGTCATATAGCCGCGCTCGATGCCGCACGTATCCAGGAGCACCTTGGCCACCGGCGCCAGGCAATTGGTGGTGCACGAGCCGTTGGAGACCACCAGATCGGCGCCGGTCAGGCTGCCGTCATTGACGCCGAACACGATGGTCTTGTCCGCGCCGTCGCAGGGTGCCGAGACCAGGACCTTGCGCGCGCCGGCGGCAAGGTGGGCGGCGGCCTTGTCTTTGGTGGTGAACAGGCCGGTGCATTCCAGGGCGATGTCGACGCCCAGGTCCTTGTGCGGCAGGGCGGCCGGATCGCGGATGGCCGTCACCTTGATCGGGCCGAAGCCGACATCCAGCGTATCGCCCGTCACCGACACCAGACCCGGAAACCGTCCGTGCACCGAATCATAGCGCAGCAGATGGGCGTTGGTCTCGACCGAGCCCAGATCATTGATCGCCACCACCTCGATGTCGCCGCGGGCGTGCTCGACAATGGAACGCAGGACGAGCCGGCCGATCCGGCCAAAGCCGTTAATCGCAACGCGAACGGGCATGAGGGGGTTTTCTCCAGGTGGGTGACGTCGGCGACGGGTTTTGCGGGCTCGGCGCCCGGAGTCAAGGTGCGGACAACATGTTGGCGCGCGTGAGCGTTTTTACCGCGAAGGCGCGAAGCGCGCGAAGACGAAGTCGGCACGGCTGATAATCTCGATTTGACTGCGGACACCCTGAACTTCGCGCGCTTCGCGCCTTCGCGGTAGGAATTCTTGGCTTCCGGCCCCGCGCGAACGCGGTCTATAAAGATCGCGCGAGTAACACAGGGAGCGTGACGCATGACGGTGGACGCCGGCCGCGACGGCCGACTCGATCTGGCCATCCGACGTTTGGAACGCGCCACGACCCTGCTCGAACAGCGCCTCGCGCACCGCCTCGCTGAAGCGGGGGCCACGGCCGGCGGCTTGTTCGATCGCGACCGGGCGCAACTGGCGGCGGATCTCGACGCGGCGCGCGGGCGCGAACACGATCTGACCGTGGCCGGCGAAGCGGCCTCGGCCGCGCTGGCCCGGGCGATCACGCAAATCAAGGCCGTCCTCGGCAAGGCAGAGGTCTAACCCATGGCCCAATTGACACTCGAAGTGAACGGCAAACCCTACGCGGTGGGCTGCGAGGACGGCCAGGAGGCTCATGTCCGCTCGCTGGCGGAAATCATCGACGCCCGGGTGCGCGAGATCGCTCCCGACGCCGGCGCCATGGGTGAGACGCGGCTGATCCTGCTGGGCGCGCTGATGTTGGCCGACGAAGTGGGCAACCTCAAGGGGCGCCTCGCCGGTGCGCTCAGCCGCGCCGAACTGGCCGAGCAGACCCTGGAACGGTCCGAAGAAAAGGTGGTCGTCGCCCTTGAGGCCGCGGCGCAGAAGATCGAGGCGATGGCGTCGCGGTAGAAGCGCGAGCTTCGCTTTTCCCTCCCCTTTATGGGGAGGGCCGAGACGGCGCGTCAGCGACGCCCGGGGTGGGGAAGTCTGGATCACCCCGGTCGCTCGCACGCTTCACCGCCCCTCCCCACCCCGGTCGCTGGCGCGACTCGCCCTCCCCATAAAGGGGAGGGAATGGCGCACTCCAAAGAAAAACGGCGGGACCGTGGGGCCCCGCCGTTGAAAAGTTTAGATCTTTAAGTCGGCCCTTAGAACCTCTTGGTCAGCTGAGCCCCGTACGTGCGGGGATCGAGGGTGAAGACGTTCTGGAACAGTCCCGAGGTGTCGTTGGTCAGGTAAACGCCCGTGAGCGGCTGGGCGTTGAAGGCGTTTTTCACAAACAACTGCAGGTCGACCCCCATCGGACCGTTGGCGAAGGTCAGGGTCGCGTTGACGTTGTAGTAGGACGGCAGACGGTCGTTCACCGCGTTGAAGATCCGCGCATAGCTGCTGTCCTGCCAATAGAGGTCACCGCGAAGGGTGGCTTTCCAATCGTTGGGCAGTTGGGCCACATATTGCGCGCCGACCGAAACCGTCCAATCCGGTGAATTCGGCATCTTGTGGCCGCTGATATCCTGCGGAATGCCGTTGACGTTGGCGAAATCAACCGCCTTGGTCGGGAAGAGGAAATTGTTAGTCGCGTAGCCCGCCGCCGAACAGGCTGCGGCAAAGGCTCCCGGATTGCCGGGGACGCCGGTCGCCAGGAACGGCGCGGGTGCGTGGCCCGTGATCAACGCCGCCAGATAGGCCGTCGGCGCCAGACAGGCGGTGCCGTCGTCCGCGTGCAGCAGGGTGTAGTTGGGATTACCCTGCGTCAGATTCATCGTATCGGTCTCGCTCTGTCCGCTGTCGATGGACGTGTGCAGGTAACCGATGTTGGCGTTGAGGGTCAGGTTACGGATCGGCGAATAGATGCTTTCGAACTCAACGCCGTAGATTTTGGAATTGATGTTCAGATTGACCGAGGATTTATCGACGATCTGCGAAATCTGATAGCCTTTGTAGTCGTAGTAAAAGCCGGTCAGGTTGAGCTGCAGCGACCCGCCGAGCATGGTGTTCTTGGTGCCGACCTCATAGGCGTTGATGAATTCCGGGTCGTAGCCGAGCGGATAGGGGCATGCGCCGCCGTTCACGCCCAGACCGCCGACCTGACAC
>JANXUA010000013.1 GCA_025352085.1 Caulobacteraceae bacterium
GGCCTTCGACCATCTTCTCGGCGACGGCCGGGGGTTTGCCAGAGGCGATGGCCTGCTCGGTAAAGATGGCCTTTTCCCGCTCGACCGCCGCCGGATCGAGGTCGTCGACCGACAGCGACAGCGGCGCGGTGGCCGCGACGTGCAGGGCGATGTTGCGGCCAAGCTCGCGCAGCACCTGCTGATCGCCCGCGCCTTCGACGGCGACGAGCACGCCGATCCGGCCCAGATCCGCCGCGCCGGCGACGGCGCCGTGCACGTAGGCGCCGATCGCGCCCCGAGCGACGGCGAAACGCTTCCAGCGGCGCAGGACCATGTTCTCGCCGATGGTGGCGATCAGATGGGTGATGGTGTCGGACACGGCCTCGCCGCTGGCGACCTTGGCGGCGCGCAGGGCTTCGACGTCGCCGTCAACGCCCAGCCCGGTCGCTGCAATCTGACGCGCGGTGGCCTGAAAGCCGTCGTTGCGGGCGACAAAGTCGGTTTCGGCGTTGAGCTCGATCACGCAAGCGGTCATGCCCGCGCCATCGACACGGGCAGCCATGGCGACGACGCCCTCGGCGGCCACGCGGTCAGCCTTCTTGGCGGCCTTGGAGAGACCCTTGGCGCGCAGCCAGTCGACGGCGGATTCCATGTCGCCGCCGGTTTCCTGCAAGGCCTTCTTGCAGTCCATCATTCCGACGCCGGACTTATCGCGCAACGCCTTGACGAGCGCCGCAGTGATCTCGGCCATGAGTGTATCTCCGATATCTAAACGCAGATTGAGGGCGAGGGACTAACCCTCGACGGCGGTCTCGGCGGGCGCTTCCGGCTCGGCTTCCGCGACCGGTTCGGCGACCACCTCGGGTTCCGGCGCGGCGACGGCTTCTGCGGGGGCTTCGGTGAACGCGGCCTCCAGCTCCGGTTCGGGCGCGGCGGGCGCTTCGACGACTTCAGCGGCGGGCGCCGTCTTGGCCGCGCTCTTGCGCAGGGCCGGCTCTTCGGGGGCCTCCTGAGCGCCGATGTCGACGCCCATGGCCACCTGGCCTTCGGTCAGGCCGTCAAGCACGGCGTCGGCGACCAGATCGCAATAGAGTTGCAGCGCGCGCGCCGCGTCGTCATTGCCCGGGATCGGAAAGCTTATGCCCACCGGGTCGCAATTGGTGTCGAGGATCGCCACCACCGGAATATTCAGCTTGCGCGCCTCGAGGATGGCGATGCCCTCCTTGTTGGTGTCGATCACGAACATCAGGTCGGGAATGCCGCCCATGTCCTTGATGCCGCCCAGCGCCAGCTCCAGCTTGTCGCGTTCGCGGTTGAGCTGCAGCAGTTCCTTCTTGGTGCGACCGCCCGCTTCATGGCTGTCGAGCACGCCTTCCAGCTCGCGCAGACGCGCGATGGAGCCGCTGATCGTGCGCCAGTTGGTCAGCGTGCCGCCCAGCCAACGGTGATTGACATAATATTGCGCGCAACGCTTGGCCGCCACGGCGACCGGGTCGGACGCCTGACGCTTGGTGCCGACGAACAGCACGCGCCCGCCGGAGGCGGCGACTTCGCGCACCTTCACCAGCGCCTGGTGCAGGAGCGGCATGGTCTGCGACAGATCGATAATGTGGATGTTGGCGCGGGCGCCAAAGATGTAGCGTTCCATCTTCGGATTCCACCGGTGCGTCTGGTGGCCAAAGTGCGCGCCAGCTTCGAGAAGCTGACGCATGGTGAATTCGGGTAGCGCCATGAACCTATAATCCTTCTTCCGGTTCGAACCTCCGCGGGACCTACCCCTCGAATGAGGGGACCGGAACGGAAACACGCGGGGATTGACCCGCGCCTCGCCGAACATCCTGCGTGCGTGATGGAGGCGGCTGATACGGGCTTAGGGGTTGAAAAGCAAGGGCCGTTTCAGCTCGCCTGGCTTTTCGCCTTGGTCCGGGTCGTCGGCGTGGCCGCGAGAGGATCATCCGGCCAGGGGTGTTTGGGATATCGACCGCGCATGTCCTTGACCACGTCGCGCCAGGAGCCGGCCCAGAAGCCCGGAAGATCGCGGGTCAACTGCACTTCGCGCCGCGCCGGCGACAACAGGGCCAGCGTCAGCGGCATGCCCGCACCCAACGTCGGATGGCGCGCGAGGCCGAACAGTTCCTGAACCCTGATATCGACGCGTGGGCCGCCCGGCGCGGCGTAATCGATCGCGGCGCGCGTGCCGGTCGGCGCGGTCCAGGCGGCGGGTGCGTCGGCGTCGAGGCGGCGCTGCAGATCCCACGGGATAAGCGCGCGCAAGGCGCTCTCCAGATCGTGGTCTGCCAGACTGGCCAACGACCGCTTGCCGACCAGCAAGGGCGCCAGCCATTCGTCAAGGCGCTCCATCAAAGCGTCGTCCGAATGGTCCGGCCACGCCGCCTCGCCCGCGCGCAGAAAGGCGACGCGCGCGCGCAGGCTCCGGCTCGGCGCGCCCCACGGCAGGATATTCAGCCCCCGCCGTCGCACATCGCCCAACAAGGCGGCGACGATCACGCCCGGATCGGGGTTGGGGATCACACGCGCTTCAACCGTCAGGACGCCCAATTTCAAAGTTCGCATGAGCCGCAGTACGCCCGAAGGGCCGGGCGCCAGATCATCTTCAACTGTCATCATCGGGCGTAGTTGCTCCATCGCCGATTTCGATAGAGGCGCGGCGAGCAATATGCGGTCGCGCGCCGCGCCGCCGCCCAGATCGGCGACCGCCAGCCAGGGTTCGCGCGCGAGCGCCTGGGTTTCGTCGAGAAATACGCCACGCCCACCGGCCATTTGGAATTGTCCGACAACATCTCGCGCCTTGGCGATGCGGTCGGGAAAGGCGAGGGCCACCACGAGGGCATCGTCCGCCGTCGCCGCCGAATTCCCCGCCGGACCGGCCAGAGCTACGAGGCGGACGGCCAGGGCGTCGGCGGCGCGGGCGCGGGGCGACCGGTCGGCGGCGAAGGCGCTCAGGCGATGCGTCAGGTCGGCGTCAGAACCACCCAATCCCCGCTCGGTCATCAGGACCGCGATCCTGGCCGCGCGGCGCGCTTGCCCGTCACCGGCCGCCGTCACGATCATGTGCGCCAGCCTGGGCGGTAGCGGAAATCGGCCCAGCGCGGCGCCGTGCGTCGTCAGGGCGCCGTCGCCATCCAGCGCGCCCATCGCCGTAAGCGCGGCGCGCGCCTGGACGAGTCCAGCGGCGGGCGGCGGGTCCAGCAGGGCCAGCCCCTCGGCGTCGCGAGCGCCCCACCGGGCCAGGTCAAGAGCGAGCCGCGCAAGATCGGTCTCCAGAATTTGCGGTCGGTCGGCGGCGATCAGGGCCCGCGTTTGCGCCTCGTCCCACAATCGGTAGCACACACCCGGCGCCGTCCGTCCGGCGCGGCCGCGGCGTTGGTCGGCGGCGGCCAGCGACACACGCACCGTCGCCAGACGGGTCAGCCCGCTCCCCGGGTCAAAGCGCGGAACCCGCGCGAGCCCGGCGTCGATCACCACCGTCACGTCCTCGATGGTCAGGCTGGTCTGGGCGATTGAGGTGGCCAGCACCACCCGGCGCCGACCCGGCGACGGCGGACGCAGGGCCAGATCCTGATCCCGCCCCTCCAGCGCGCCATAGAGCGGGGCGATATCCACCGCCGCGGCCCCGATCACGTCGGCCAGACGCTCGGCCACGCGCAGGATCTCCCCCTGCCCCGGCAGGAACACCAGAATTCCGCCCGTTTCGCGCTCCAGGGCCATGCGGATCGCGCGCACCGCCTGATCCTCGATCCGCATCGTTTGATCGCGCCCGAGATAGCGGGTCTCGACGGGAAACATCCGTCCGGCGCTTTCAACGACCGGCGCGTCGCCCAGCAGGCGCGAAATCGCCGCGCCGTCGAGCGTCGCCGACATGACCAGGATGCGCAGGTCCTCGCGCAGCAATCCCTGCGCGTCCCGCGCGAACGCCAGGCCCAGATCGCCGTCCAGGCTGCGTTCGTGGAATTCATCGAAGATCACCCCGGCGACGCCGGCAAGCCCGGGATCATCAAGGATCATCCGGGTGAAGACGCCCTCGGTGACCACCTCGATGCGCGTGCGCGCCGAAACCCGCGTATCCATGCGCACTCGATAGCCCACCGTCCCGCCCACCGCCTCGCCCAGCGTCGCGGCCATGCGCGCCGCCGCCGCGCGAGCGGCGAGACGGCGCGGCGCTAGGACGATCAGCTTGCCACCGTCGGCCCACGGCTCATCCAGCAGGGCCAACGGCACGATCGTCGTCTTGCCCGCGCCGGGAGGGGCGACGAGGACCGCGCAGGGATTGTCGGCCAGAGCGGCCTTCAGATTCGGGAGGGCCTCATGGATCGGGAGCATGGGGAGATAATAGCCACGACCCGCCGGACCAGACGTTGAACTTCCGACTATCCCCCTACGGCCGCTCCATCGGCGACGCTTCATGGCCGCCGACCTCAATGCCCTTGCCCAACTTCGAGTGACTTATGCCGTAGACGAAATACACCACGATCCCGATCGCCAGATAGCCCAGGAAGAAGTTGCGGGTGGCGGGGGTGGCCATCAGGCTCATGAGCAGCACGGCGCACATGATCGCGCCCGCGACCGGGACGAATGGGAACAGCGGCGTACGGAACGGGCGCGCCAGATCGGGATGAGATATCCTCAGGTAAACCACCGTCACGCAAACCAGGGCGAAAGCGGCCAGAGACCCGACGTTGGTCAGGTCCGACAGCGCGTCCAGAGACATGAACCCTGACGCCGCCGCCGCCGCCAAACCGACGATGATGGTGTTGACCCAGGGCGTCTTAAAGGTCTTGTGCACCAGGGCCAGTTGCGTCGGCAGCAGGCCGTCGCGGGACATGGTGTAGAAAATCCGCGTCTGCCCGTACATCAACACCAGCATGACGCTGGAAAGACCGGCGATCGCCCCGACCTTCACCAGTTTCGCGAACCACGGCATGCCCAGTTGATTGACCGCCGTGGCGATCGGGGCCGGATTGTTCAGCGACTGATAGGGCACGATCCCCACCAGGACCGCCGACGTCGCGATATACAGGATAGTGCAGATCACCAGGGCGCCGATGATGCCGATGGGCATGTCCTTGCCGGGGTTGCGCGATTCCGCGCCGGCGGTGGAGACGGCCTCAAAGCCCAGATAGGCGAAGAATATGATGGCGGCGGCGTGGATGACCCCGCCGACGCCGTAGCGCGAGGTGCCGGATCCGGTGACAACCTCCCAAAGGGCGCGCCCGATCTGATGGCCCATATCCATCGGCGTTCCGACCGGCGGCGCGGGCACCTGAGCGGGGATCAAGGGCGACAACAGGGCGGGGTGCACGTGCTGCGATCCGATGACGATGAAGGCGATGACGACCGTCAGCTTGATGGCGACGATAATGTTGTTGACGGTCGCCGACTCGCTGACGCCGCGGATCAACAACAGGGTCATGGCGGTAATCGCCGCGATGGCGGGGAGGTTGACGATGCCGGTGCCGACGACGACGCCGGCGTCATTGGTCACCGGCACCCCGGGAGCGGCGGTCAGGGCCGGCGAAATATACAGATGAAAATCGTGCAACAAGCTGTTGAAATAGCCCGACCAGCCGACCGCGACGACCGACGCGGCCAGACCGTATTCGAGCAGGAGCAACAGCCCCATGATCCAGGCGGCGCCCTCCCCCATGGAGGCGTAGGTGTAAGAATAGGCCGAGCCGGACACCGGCAGGGCGGACGCCAACTCCGCGTAACAGAGCGCGACCAGGCCGCAAAGCGTGCCGGTAATGACAAAGGAAATCATGATCGCCGGCCCGGCCCATTGCGCCGCCGCATGCCCGGTCAGGACGAAGATGCCGGTGCCGATCACGCAACCGATGCCCAGCAGGATCAGGTTGATCGCCCCCAGAGAGCGTTTCAGCTCCCCGTGCTCCAACTCGGCCTGGATCTGGAGGACCGACTTTCGTTGGAACATGCGCCCAAGGCCGGTCGCGGGAATGCTCGCCATGGTCTGCTATCCTCTTGCCCCAACGCCCGGCGGGTTTGGCCGCCGAGTCAGGCGAAGCTAGCGGCTCAATCGCGATCCGGCAATGCGTTGACCAGTGCGAGGCGCAAAACAGGCGATCTTGCCGGCGTTCGCCAAACCACGCCGGGCGCCTATTCTAATGAAGCCCCAGTCTCAGGACATCCATGCCCCTCAACGGGCCTTCGGATCTGCGGCGCCTGTTCATTAGTCCAGGCAAACGACGATTGGTCAGAGTTGCGCGTATTCGGCCTTGGCCTGCCGCAGAACAGGAATGTCGGAATCGGCGTTCTTCCAGCCGGTGAGAAATTGCGCATAGGCTTGCCGGCTGGCGGGGAGATTACCCTCAAGGCGAAGAGCGCGGGCCAGGCCGAGCCGGGCCAGCGGATAGTGCACCGACAGCGGCTCCACGCCGCGATGGTCGAGAATTCTTTGAAACTCCGCCGCCGCGTGAGCGCCGTCGTCGGCGGCCAGATACGCTTGGCCTCGGATGTAGGGAATTGAGAAATCAATCATTTCAAAAGATGCGGCCGGCTTGAGGTCTTCGATCGCTTCGCCGGGCCGGCCATTTCGCAAGGCAAGCACCGCCCGCATCTCGGGAGCGGTCTTGCCATTCAAAAGTGTGTCCGATGGCGACTTCGCCAAGCGTGCGCGCAAAAGCGCCTCCGCCTTGGCCGCCTCGCCGACCTGCGCCAACGCCACACGATAGTCGTCGGGATCCGAACCCTTGGGAACCCGCGCGAGGTAACGCCGCGCTTCGTCGATCAGGCCAAGATCGCTCAACAAACGGGCGTAGGGTGCGGAGACGTAGTCGCTCAAACCCGCGTCCTTTCCGACATCCAAGGCTTGGGCGAGCAGGGCGCCGGCTTGGCGTACACGCCCATCACTGACCGCCGCCTGAGCGGCGTCGATCAACGCGGCG
>JANXUA010000034.1 GCA_025352085.1 Caulobacteraceae bacterium
GTTGCAGCAGGCGCGAGCCCTTGTCCGCACCGTCGCAATCGATCGCCCCGCCCAGATGTTTGGGATCATTGGCGATCAGACCCATCGCTCGGCCCTCCATGCGGATCAGGCCAGTGATCATGCCGGGCGCGAAATTAGGGCGCAGCTCCAGGAACGAGCCGGCGTCGACCAGGGTCTCGATCACATGGCGCACGTCATAGACGCGCAGGCGGTTTTCCGGGATGGCGGGGCGCAGGCGCCGCTGGTCGGCGGCGGTCCAGTCGGCGATCGGTCCCTGAAAATACGACAGGGTCTGTTTGGCCAGGCGCGTGGCGTCGGCCTCGTCGTCGGCGAGAATATCGACGACGCCGTTGGTGGTCTGCACGTCCATCGGGCCGATGTCCTCGGGCGCGAACACGCCCAGGCCCCCGCCCTCGATCATCGCCGGCCCGCCCATGCCGATATTGGCGCCCCGGGTGCAGATCAGGATCTCGCTCACCCCGGCGAACGAAGCGTTGCCGGCGAAGCAGCGCCCCGAGACCACGGCGATCTTGGGCACGACGCCCGATAGCTGGGCGAAGGCCTTGAAGCTGGGGGTGGCGAGCCCCGAGGCGCTGATGCCGTCGGTGTCGCCCGGCCGTCCGCCGCCGCCCTCGGCGAACCACACCACGGGGAGATCCTGGTCGGCGACGATCTCCAGCAAGCGGTCGGTCTTGCGGTGGTTCATCGTCCCTTGAGTGCCCGCCAGCACCGTGAAGTCATAGGCCAGCGCCGCGCAGCGGGCCCGTTCGGGGGCAAAGAGAGCGCCGTTGACCGCGCCGACGCCGCAGATCAGGCCGTCCGCCGGGCTCATAGCCTTCAGCTCGTCGGGCGTGCGGCGGCGGCGCTGGGCGGCCAGGGCGAAGGCGCCGTATTCGAGGAATGTGCCCGGATCGACCAGATCGTCGATGTTTTCCCGTGCGGTGCGCTGGCCGCGGCCGCGGCGGCGGGCGACGGCGTCGGGGCGGGCCGCGTCGGTGAGTGCGGCCCAGCGGTCGAGGGTTTCGGCGAGGTCGGGACGGATGTGATCCAGATCGACGGCCGCCGCGTCGTCGTCCTCGGCATGATCGACGTCCTCCGGCGCGATGAAGACAAGCGCCTCGCCTTTGGAAACCACCGCGCCCTTGGCGACGGCGACGCGCGCCACCCGCCCGGCGACGGCGGCGGTGACGACGTGCTCCATCTTCATCGCTTCGAGAATGGCGAGCGTCTGGCCGACGCGCACCAGATCGCCCTCGCCCACCTCGACCGAACCGACGGTGGCCAGCAGGGGTGCGGTGATTGCCTCGGCCCCATCCGGATGTTCGACGGACGCTTTGGCGCCGGAGGCGGGTGCGGCGGCGCTTTCGAAGGTTCTGACCGTCAAGCCGGACGCCGCCGCGATCAGCGGCCCGGCGTTGGCTTCGATATGGCGGGTGGTCGCCGCGCCGGCGATCACGGCCGGATCGGCCAGCAGGGCGCGCAGGAGCGAGGCGTTGGTCTCGACGCCTTCGATACGAAATTCGCTCAACGCCCGGGCGGTGCGCGCCGCCGCCTGCTCCAGGCTGGACGCGGCGCCGATCACCTTGGCCAGCAGAGAATCGTAAGCCGGGCTAGTCAGATAGCCGGCGTAGCCGTAGCCATCGACGCGCACGCCGGGGCCGGACGGCGGCTCATAGGCGGTCAGGCGCCCGCCGCTGGGGATGACGCCACCGTCGGCGGTCAGGGTCTCCAGATTGACCCGCGCCTGGATGGCGAAACCGTGCGGGGCTGGCGTGGCGGCCAGGCCCATGTCCGCCAGCGTATCCCCGGCGGCGAGGCGGATCTGGGTCTGGACAAGATCGACGCCGGTGACCGCCTCGGTGACGGTGTGTTCGACCTGCAGGCGTGGATTGGCTTCGATGAAGGCGAAGTCCTCACCGTCGGCGTCGAGCAGGAACTCGATGGTGCCGAGGGTGCGATAACCCACGCTGGCGGCGAGGCCGACGGCGGCCTCGGCGAGGCGCGCGCGCAGGGCGTCGTTCAACGCCGGCGCGGGGGCGATTTCGAGGATTTTCTGATGGCGTCTTTGTACGGAACAATCGCGGTCGCCCAGCGCCAGAACGCCCTCGGCGTCACCGGCGATCTGCACCTCGATATGCCGCGCCCTATCCATCAACAGTTCGGCGTAAAGGCGCGCGTCACCGAACGCGGCCAGGGCTTCGCGACCGGCGGCGGCGAAGGCCTCGGGGATTTGAGCCGCGTCCCGGAGAATGCGCACGCCGCGGCCGCCGCCGCCGGCGACGGCCTTGATGATCATCGCGTCGCCGTCGCGCAGGCCGGCGAAGAAGGCGCGGACTTCATCCAGACTCGCCGCGCCGTTCGTTCCGGCGAGCACCGGCACGCCGGCCTTGAGGGCGAGTTCGCGGGCTCTGGCCTTGTCGCCGAACGCGTCCAGCACATCCGGCGAGGGGCCAATGAAGGTGAGGTTCGCCGCGGCGCAGGCGCGCGCGAAGGCGGCGCTTTCGGACAAAAACCCATAACCGGGATGGATGGCGTCGCAGCCGGTGGCCATGGCCGCGGCGATCAGCGCGTCGATATCGAGATAGGCCGCGACGCCGGACCTTGGCAGCGCCACAACCTGGTCGGCGGATTTGACGTGCAGGGATGCGTCGTCGTCGCCCGCGAACACCGCCGTCGTCCCCAACCCCAACTCGCCCGCCGCCCGCGCGATCCGAATAGCGATCTCGCCGCGATTGGCGATCAGGATATGGTTGATGGGCATGAGGATCCCTAACGGCGCGCACGCGAACGCTCTCCCTCCCCTTTATGGGGAGGGTGGATTTTCGCGAAGCGAAAAGACGGGTGGGGAATGATCGTGTAGTGTGATGGTGTTTGTGGACGTCAGTACAATGCCCCACCCCGGACGGCTACGCCGTCTCGACCCTCCCCACAAAAGGGGAGGGAGGCGGGTGCATCGACTGTCTCCCGCTGTCCCGCCACGTGCAAAAACAGCCGCGTATACTCCCGGGCGATCACGTCGATGTCGAAGGCTTCGGCGCGGCCGCGGCCGCGAACGCCGAGCGCGGCGCGCAAGACGTCATGGGTCAGCAGGGTGTCGAGGGCGGCGGCCATGGCCCCCGGGTCTTCGGTGCGGGTGATCCATCCGCTGACCGTGTGTTCGACCTGTTCGCGAGGACCGAAATCGCAATCGGTGACCAGGGTCGGGACGCCGCACGCCAGGGCTTCGGCGACCACATTGCCAAAACCCTCCCAGCGCGACGACAGCACGAACAGGCGCGCCTGGGCGAACCAGGCCCACGGATTGATCTGGAAGCCGGGAAACTTGACCCGGTCGCCGACGCCCAAGGCCGTCGCCTGGGTCCGGAGCGCGCCCTCAAGCGGCCCCTGGCCGAGAATCACCAGATCGAGATCCCGGGCCGCGCCGCTTCTGGCGAAGGCCTCGATCAGAATGTCATAGCCCTTCTGGCGCACCAGCCGGCCGGCGGTGACGATGAACGGCCGCTCCGCTGGTTGCGCCAGGCGGTCGGCGGCCAGGGTCTGGATCGTGGCGATGTCGATCGGGTTGTAGATCGCCTGGGCGCGCCGGGCGCCGCTCCCAGCCTGACGATCGACCTTGGCGGCGAGATCCCTGGCCACGGCGACGAAGCCGTCTGCGGAGCGGTGAATGTGCCGCATCGCCCCCGCCACCACCGAGCGACCCACGGGTTGGGTGGTCAGATTGGCGATCTCGGCGTCCGGATTGCTGTCCTGCCGGCAGATCCAGCGCGGCCGATGGCGCCGCATCAGTTTCAGCGCCGGCCAGGTCAGGGCGTCGACACCCATGCCAAAGGTCATCAGCACATCGGGACGAACCTCGCCAATCATGCGCGCGAGATGGGCGGGCGCCCCCATCCAGTCAGCCCTTCGACCCTGATGGTCGGCCAGGGCGGTCACCCGCTCGGGGTCCACCTCATCCAGATACGGGCCCGCGCGGCGCAGAAGCCCGAGGCGAACATCGAGGGCCCGGTCGTCGCACCGGTTCATCAGATTGACCGCGACCCGTTCGGCCCCGCCGCCGTCGAGCGATCCTAGCAGCAACATCACGCGCGCGCGCCCCCCGGCCGTCGCTTGCACTGGCGATGTCACGGCGGCGGCTGCGGCGTCGTAGGGAGACATGCGGGGCGACCCCCTCGGCGCCGGGCAGGAACGATTGTGGACCGCGGAGAATCGCCGCGTGTTGATGGCTTGCTCTAAATTCAAAACATTGAGCCTGATTTAAGACAAACCGCCAAGCCGCCCCGCCTCGCCCGGTCGAGATTTCATGCGGCGCCCAATTCGCGGGCGCCGACCCGATGGCGCGTTCGTCGTCGAATGAGGCTGGCCGCCGCCTCGCCCTTCGGTCTACAGCCGAGCGATGTTTCCGTCGTCCCTGCCGCGCCGCCGTCGCGTGATCGCGCCTTTGGTGGGTGGTTGTGGGGCGCGGCCGCGGCGCTGGCCGGAATCGCCGCGCGGCTTGCGGCGTTCAAGCTCGGCGCCCAAACGTTGTTTGTCGATTTCCTGGCCCTGTGGACCGGCGGGCGGATGGCCAACGCCCGGCCTTCGCGCCTCTATGATTTCGCGGCGACCGACCGGGCGCAGGCCTGGCTTCTGGGCGCCGCCGCGCATGACCGGCTGTTTCCCTATCCGCCCAGTTCCCTGCTGGTGTTTCTGGCTTTGTCGATGGCGGCGCCCATCGCTTGACTCTCGCGGACTCCGGACTAGAACAAAAAGAGAACAAATGGAGTCCTGGGTTTCATGTCCCACGAGGCGCGGCTTTCGGTGGTGCGAGCAAGGGTCGCCGCGCTTGAGGCGGGCGGCGCGTCTCGTCACGCCGTTCTGCCGTTCGGCGATGCGCGGATAGACGCCGCCTTGCCCGGCGGCGGCCTGCCGCTCGGCCGCTGGCACGAGGCGGCGGGGGAGGGGCTGGAGATTGAGACGGCGGCGGCGGCGGGCGCCTTTGTCGCCGTGACAGCCGCGCCCTTGATGGCAAAAGGGGCGGTGGTGTGGGTGATGCGGCGCGACGACCTGCATGCGCCGGGGCTGGCGAGCCTAAACTTTCCCGCCGAGCAACTGATCCAGGTGTGCGTTCGCGACGAGGCGCAGGCTCTGG
>JANXUA010000049.1 GCA_025352085.1 Caulobacteraceae bacterium
GATCCGGCCCGAAGCGGTGGCCCACTTCGCAGCCCTCGCCTATGTCGGCGAATCGGTGACGGATCCCGGGGCTTACTATCGTAACAACGTCTGCGGCGCGCTGAACCTGCTCGAGGCGATGCGCGATCAAGGCGTCGGCAGGCTGCTGTTCTCCAGCACCTGCGCGACCTACGGAATCCCGAAGCGCACGCCGATCGATGAGACCCACCCCCAAGCGCCGATCAACCCCTATGGCTGGTCGAAGCTGTTCGTGGAGCGGATGCTGGCCGACTTCGGGGCCGCCCACGGGCTCAATCACGTCGTCCTGCGCTATTTCAACGCCGCCGGCGCCGACCGGGCAGGCGAGATCGGCGAGCGGCACGAGCCCGAGACCCACGCCATTCCACTGGCGATCCGCGCGGCGATGGACCCGGATTACAAATTCACGATCTTCGGCGACGATTTCGACACCCGCGACGGGACGGCCGTGCGCGACTACATCCACGTGAGCGATCTGGCCGCCGCGCACCTGCGCGCGATAGCCTACCTGATGGACGGCGGCGCCAGCCAGGCTTTCAACCTCGGAACCGGCGTCGGAACCACGGTCGCGGAGATCATCGAGGCGGTTGGGCGCGTTGCAGGCCGCCCTATCCCCCGCCAGGTCGGCCCCCGGCGCGCGGGCGACCCGCCGATCCTGGTGGCCTCGGCCGAAAAGGCCCGCAGGGTCCTGGGCTGGACGCCCACGCAGTCCGGCATCGACGCCATCGTCGAGTCGGCCTGGCGCTGGCACACCAGGGCGCAGGCGGCGGAGCCGCCAAAATGATCTCCTGGCAGGCATGCTCGTCGTGAAGGCAGACGCCCCCGACCCTGTCGATATGCGCTATAGGGCCGATTTGGGTCATCCAATGGGCATAATGCACGTCATAGCGGGGCTGGCACCGGAGGACGGAGGCCCGAGCTACAGCGTGCCGAGGCTGTGCGAGAGCCGGGCCGAGATCAACGGGACCGAGGTGACGCTGCTGACGGTGGCCCACGGGGCACAGCCGCCCAGCAACTGCGGCATGGGCGGATATCGCCGCCGCAGCTTCACCCAGAGCTTTGCCGGCGCGCGCCTGCTGAACAGCCTCCGGGTGTCGAGGAGCCTGGACGCGGCGCTTGCACAGGGCGTCCCGCAGGTCGACGTCGTGCACAACCATGGCCTGTGGCTGGCCCCGAACATCCGCTCCGGCTGGGCGGCGCGGAAAGCCGGCAGGCCCCTGGTGATCAGCCCCCGCGGAATGCTGAGTCCGGCGGCGCGCTCGTTCTCGCGGCGCCGCAAGGCGCTGGCCTGGGCGCTGGCCCAGGGCGCGGTGGTGCGCGGCGCGGCCTGCCTGCACGCCACCAGCGAGGCCGAATATGGGGAGATCCGGGCCACGGGGCTTGGCGACCCCGTCGCCGTGATCGCCAACGGCGTCGACCTTCCCGATCCGCCCGCGCAGCGCGCGGCGCGACAGGATGGCCAGCGCACGGTGCTCTTCCTCGGCCGTGTTCATCCCAAGAAGGGTCTGGACCGCCTCGTGCGGGCCTGGGCGGCGGTGGAGGACGCTCACGGCGACTGGCGCCGAAGAATTGCCGGGCTCGCGGAAGACGGCCACGATGCCCAGATCAGGGCCCTCGCCGCCGGCCTTGGCCTCAATCGGGTGTCGGTGGAGGGGCCGGTGTTCGGCGAGGCTAGGTCCGACGCCTATCGCGCCGCAGACCTCTTCGTGCTGCCCTCGCTAAACGAGAATTTCGGCCTGACCGTGGCCGAGGCCCTCGCCTTCGGCGTGCCGGCGATCTCCACGACGGGGGCGCCCTGGCGCGGGCTTGCAGCGGAGCGCTGCGGGTGGTGGATTCCCCATGGCCCCGACGCGCTCGCGGCCACCCTGGACGAGGCCATGACATCGCCGCCGCAAGACCTGGTAGCCATGGGCGCGCGGGGGCGGGCGTGGATGGAGCGGGATTTCTCCTGGCGGCGGGTGGCTCATGACATGGCCGGCGTCCATTCCTGGCTGGTCTCGGGCGGCGCGGCGCCGGCCTCGGTGCGGTTGACCTAGATGGCCCCCCAAGACCCCACCCTGATCGATCATGTTACGGCGATGATAATCACCTTCAACGAGGCCCCCAACATCGGCCGCGTGCTCGAAAAGCTCGCCTGGGTGCGTCGGGTCCTCGTCATCGACAGCGGCAGCACCGACGAGACCCTGGAGATCATCGCCCGCCATCCGGGCGCCAAGGTGCTCACTCGCGGGTTCGACAGCTTCGCAGCCCAATGTAATTTCGGACTGGATCACATTAAAACGGAATGGGTTTTGTCCCTGGACGCCGACTATGTGC
Organism: Caulobacteraceae bacterium; assembly: GCA_025352085.1. Lineage (GTDB taxonomy): Bacteria > Pseudomonadota > Alphaproteobacteria > Caulobacterales > Caulobacteraceae > Acaudatibacter. The sequence continues at coordinate 2,335 of JANXUA010000049.1, forward strand.
TGAGCGACGCCCTGATCGAGGAGCTGCGGGCCCTCTCGCCGTCCGCCACAGTCAGCGGCTACCGGGCCGCGTTCCGCTACGCCATCCATGGCGCGCCGCTGCGCGGGACCCTTTATCCGCCGCGCACCGTGCTCTACCGCAAGGCCCGGGCCCGCTACGTCGATGTCGGGCACGCTCACCGCGTCGTGGTGACAGGTGAAATGCGCCCGCTCGCGGGCGTCATCGTGCATGACGACCGCAAGCCGCTGTCGCGCTGGTTCGCCTCGCAGCAGAGCTACGCCCTCCGCGAGGCCCGCCACCTGCTGGACACCCCCGCCGCGGAGCTATCCCGCACCGCGCGCCTGCGCCGCCTGGCCTGGCCCGCCCCCCTGCTCGCGCCGGCCTACGCCCTCCTCGTCAAGGGCTGCATCCTCGACGGATGGGCGGGCTGGTTCTACGTTCTGCAGCGCCTGCTGGCGGAAACCATGATCGCCCTGGCGATCATCGATTTTCGTCTTGGGCCGCCCAGCGACCGTCAGCCGTCAGGAAGGGCTTCTTCGTGAGGCTCGAAAACGCCCGAAGGGGTGTTGTCTGTCAAATCGCGCCCAATGTTGGCCCCCCTTTCGCGTCCAATGTCAGCCCCCCGACACCGTCGTTTGCAGTCGCCCGGCGGCGTAGCGCGGAGCCATTGGCGTAGCGCAGCGCGTAGC
>JANXUA010000054.1 GCA_025352085.1 Caulobacteraceae bacterium
CCCACATCGTGACCGACGCTCGGGGCAATCCGTTCGAGAGAAATCTGACGCGCAACGCGACGCCGTCCGGGTACGGTCCGGCCGACCTGCATTCAGCTTACAACATATCGGCCACCGGCAGCTCCGCCACCATGCGGCCAGCGGAGCACAGGGGGTCGGTCTGCCACGACGGCTTGGAATGGAGGGTGCTGCATCCGCTGCCCGCGCCCGACCACACCGTCTCGGTCCACCCGCGACTGTTGGCGGCGCGAAAGAGGCTGGTGCCGCCTACGGCGATGACACCCGGGGAGGAGGCCGGGGACTGCACACCGTAGCCGCTGTCGCCCGAACTGGCGGTGATCGCCACGCCGGGGTGATTGTAGTAACCATCATAGGCGGCGGTGTCGGGGCCGCCATAGCTGTTGGAGATGACGTGCGCGCCCTTGGCCGCCGCCGTGTTCACCGCCGTACCCAGATCGGCGTTTGATGCTGAATTGGCCTCGACCAGGATGATCTTGCACTTGGGGCACATGGCGCTGACCATGTCGAGATCGAGCGCCGCTTCCTGGGCCCATCCGGTGTTCTGCTTCGGATAGTTGCCCTGAACGCCGTTCTGGTTGAGCTTTCTGAAGCAGCCGTTGGCCGTCGTGCACGCCGGCAGGCCGTATTGGGCCCGATAGACGCCCAGATCGGCCTCGGCGTTGGTGTAGCCGTAGGCGTCAACGATGGCGACGATGGTGGCGGAACTGCCGGTGGCCGATATGTTGTAAGCTGAATGCAGGTCGGCCGGACCGTACCCGGACGGCGTCGCGTTGCGCGTCAGATTTCTCTCGAACGGATTGCCCCGAGCGTCGGTCACGATGTGGGCGTGGCAGCGCGCCATCCCGCGAATATCGGGACCTAGGCAGGCCCTCACATGAAAGACATTGCCTGACCGCTCGACGAATTGGGCCGACGCGCCCGAACTCCACGCCAACGACATCGAGGCGCACAGCAGTCCTACCGATAATAGACGATGCATCTAGCTCTCCCAGAATTGCGCCACGCGGATCGTGCGAACGGGATCGTTGCCTGCTCCCGCGCGGCGACTTTGTATTCAATCTAGTCCGTGGCCGCCGAAAAGCCATCGGCCCCCGCCGGAAGTCCGGTCGCGATTCCTCCGCTTGGTCGCGAGTTAGCGGTGTTTGCCCGCCATTTCGTCAAGGTGGCGTTATGTCGCATAACCGTCAAGCGGGATTTGGTCGTCGCGCGCGCCTGCGGCGTGGGCCGCAGCGCCGGCTAGCCGCGCACCAGCCGTCCCGGCCGCGCGCCGGTGTCCTTGCCGTGCCGACGGGTGACTTCACCGGCGACGATCGTCGCGTCGTAGCCGACCGATCCCTGCACCAGCCGCGTGCCGCCCGCCGGCAGGTCGTTCACCGCGTACGGAAGGGTCAGGTCCAGGCGCTCGAAGTCGATCACATTGAGGTCGGCCCGCTTGCCCAGTTCAACGCGGCCCCGGTCGTCGAAGCCGTAGAGATCGGTGGTCTGAGAGGTGATCCGCCGGATGCATTCAGCCAGGGCGAGGCGATCGCCGCGATGGCGGTCCCTGGCCCAATGGGTGAGCATGTAGGTCGGGATCGAGGCGTCGCAGATGGCGTTGCAACGGGCCCCGCCGTCGCTCAGGCCGACAACCGCGTCGCGGTCGAGCAATTGTTCGTGCAGGGTGTCGTGATTGGCGTCGGCGTAGTTGAACAGCGAAAGTAGCAACATGCCGCCATCCTGGGCCAGGGCGTCATAGGCCACGGCCTCGAGGCTCTTGCCCTCGCGCGCCGCCTTGGCGCCCAGCATACCCTCGGGCGGGGTCTCATAGTCCGGTCGGCCGACCAGAACGGTGCAGCGGTCCAGGGTGGCCATCATAAAGACGCCGAGCGCGGATTCGGCCGCGTTTGGATAGACCGTCGTCTCGCCGAGGATGGCGGCGCGGATTTCGGGCTTGCGCAGGACGACGAGACGCTTCGCCAGTGGAAGACTGGCCACCGCTTCATAGGACGGGCGCCCCACAAACGGGTGGCGCACGTCCCAACCCCAGAGCACGCCGAACGGTCGGGCGGCCACCAGGGGAATAACCTTCGCGCCACGCGCCCGCCAATCGCGCATCCGGTCCATTTCCGCCCGCCAGCGGGTCGGGTCGGCGTCATGCTGCAGGACGATGAAGGTCGCGGTCAGGCCCGTCTCGGCGGCCAGGGCGCCCAGCCAGTCGAGCTCGGTTTTGACAATGGCCGGATCATCGCCCCGATCAATGCCGGCCCCGGCCACCTCGAACACCCGGCCGCCGCCTTCGGCGAAGGCCTTGCCGATGGCGAACAGTTCCTCGCCATGCGCGAACGTTCCGGGCACCGGACGCCCGTCGCGGGTATGGTGGCCAAGCGTGCGCGAGGTGCTGAAACCGAGGGCGCCGGCTTTGGCGGCCTCGCGCGCGAGGCGGGCCATTTCGGCGATCTCGTCGGCCGTGGCCTCGGCGTTGCCGTCGCCCCGCCCGCGCGTCAAATAGTGCCGCAGCGCCCCGTGCGGCAGCTGGGCGGCGACGTCCATGGTCCAGCGGCGCTTGTCTAGCGCGTCGAGATATTGCGGGAAGCTCTCCCAGCCCCAGGTCATGCCCTCGGTCAGGGCCGTGCCGGGAATATCCTCCACCCCCTCCATCAATTCGATCAGGGTGCCGTGGTTTTCGAGCCGCACCGGCGCGAAGCCGACGCCGCAATTGCCCATCACCACCGTCGTCACACCATGCGAGAACGACGGATCGAGCACGTCGTCCCAGGTCGCCTAGCCATCGTAATGGGAATGCACGTCGACGAAGCCCGGCGTGACGATCCGGCCGGTGGCGTCGATCACCTGCGTCGCCTCGCCGGCAAGGTTCGCCTCCAGGGCGACGATCTTGCCGTCCCGCACGCCGATATCCACCCGCCGGGGCGCGCCGCCCGAGCCGTCGTAGACCTCGCCCCCGCGAACGATCAGATCCAAAGTCATGACGGCTTCTTCCAACATCGTCGGCGTGTTGCGTTCCGCTTGCCACCGTCAGGATCGCATATCAATGATCACTTGGCGTCAACTTGGCGCTGCCTCGGCGATCAACTATTGCCAGAGCGTCGTTCACCACAAAGACGAGCATCAAATGAGTTTGACCACCAAGGCGCCGCTGCTGGACGGCGTTCGCGTCGTTGATCTGACAACGGTGGTGTTCGGCCCTTACTGCACCCAGACCCTGGCCGATCTCGGCGCCGATGTGATCAAGGTCGAAACCTCGGCGGGCGACACTTTTCGCTATTCGGCACCGCCGGCCAGAACGCGGGGGATGAGCCCGGGGCACATGGCCTTCAATCGCGGCAAGCGCTCGCTGGTGCTGGATCTGAAGACGCCGGAGGGTCTGGCCGAGATCAAGGCGCTGATCGCCGGGGCGGATGTCTTCATCCACAATGTGCGCGAGAAGGCCATCGAGCGCCTGGGCCTCGGTTACGCCGCCGTCAAGGCGCTCAAGGACGACATCATCTATGCCCACTGCGTCGGCTACGGCTCCGACGGCCCCTACGCCAACCGGCCGGCCTATGACGACGTCATCCAGGCGGCGAGCGGGACGACCAGCCTGCTCTCGCGCGTCGACGGCGATCCGGCGCCACGTTATCTGCCGTCGCTGATCGCCGACAAGGTCTCGGGCCTGCACGGCGCCTACGCGGTGATGGCCGCGTGCATCCACCGTCTGCGCACCGGCGAGGGACAGTTCGTCGAGGTGCCGATGTTCGAGCTGTTCACGGAATTCATGCTCAAGGAACATCTGGGCGGCCTGACCTTCGATCCGCCCAACGGCCCGGTCGGCTATGCGCGCCAGATCGACCCGCATCGCCAGCCCTTCCCCACCGCCGACGGCTACATCTGCTTCGTGGCCTATTCGCCGGACGCCTGGACGACGATTTTCGACATCCTGGGCGCGCCCGAGGTGATGCAGGCGCCGCGGTTCGCGACACCTCAGCTCGTCGCCCAGAACATCGACGCCCTTTACCAAGCCGCCGCCGAGCGCATGCCCGCCCGATCCACCGCCGCCTGGATGGCCGCGTTCGAGGCCGCCGAAATCCCCGCCATGGCGGTGCGTGATCTGTCCGACATCATGGGCGACCCGCATCTGCGCGCGACCGACTTTTTCCAGCGCCGCGAGCACCCCACCGAAGGCCCCTATTTCAACCTGCGCGCGCCGGTGCGGTTCAGCGCCGCGCCCGAGATCGAGGTCAGCCCCGCGCCGACGCTCGGTCAGCACCCCGGTGCAAGGTGGCGGGATTAGGCCGCGCGCCCACAAACTCAGCCAAGGCCCGCTCGGGATGGAAAGCGGAAGTTTACTGAGGGAACGTCTTACTCGCCGGAAGACGTGGCGCCATCCGTGGGCGCTCCGGCCCGTTGCTCGACTTCCGCGGGACTGGGCATCGCCAACAAGATGATCGCGGTCGCTGTCGTCGCCGCGTAAGCCGGCCAAGGCGTAATCCACGCCATAGCCGCGCCGGCGACATCCACCGCGCCAAGCGCGAAGACAGCGGCCACCTGGCGGCGTCGGTACCTCTCCAGCCTCGGATTGTCGTCGATCGTCGAGTGCGCGCTTAAGCGCATGTACAATAAGGAGAGTATGCCAAAACCCGTCGCCGCCGCGGCCAGACTGGCGCCAATCGCCTCTAGCGGATGCTCCGCGGCGTTCTTGGCGCCGAACGGAATGAGCGTGATCCAAAAGAGGCACACAAGGTTCAGCTTTAACGTGCGCGAATTGATCGTCGTGACTCGGGCAAGGACACCATGGTGCGCAAACCACAGCGAGGCGACGACCAAAAAGCTCGCGGCGTGAACGAACAGGGCCGGGACAATCTCCCAAAGCCCGGCCAGGCCTGGCGCGCTCGGCACTCGCAGATCGAGTACGAGCAAAGTCAGAACTATGGCAAAGACGCCGTCGCTGAAGAGCTCAAGTCTGTGTTTAGTCATTCCCGCCTTCCCCCAACGGCCAGTTCCACCGATACTGCCCGATCGGCGCAAGATCCGATATGGGTCGCGTCTTCCCGTTCGGTTCGATGCCGAAATCGGACGCAGCATTGCGCGGGAGAGGATACCGCAGCGCCCGAGATCGAGGCCGCCCCGGCGCCGACCCTGGGCCAGCACCCCGGCGCAAGGTGGCGGGACTAGGCCGCCTGGACGAATATTTCTGACCGCGCCCCTTGGCGTTTGGGCGACTTGGTGTTCAATCGTCGCCCTTGGCTCAACAGAGGGATGGGACATGCGCTACGAAATTTCCGGCACCACCATGCAGACCGTCGGCGTGGACCTCTCGCCGGGCGAAACGGTCTATAGCCAGACCGCGACCATGGCCTGGATGACAGACGGCGTGCGCATGCACACCAACACCGGCGGCGGCCTGTTCGCCGGCATCAAGCGCTCCTTAAGCGGCGGGACCTTCTTCGTCACCGACTTCATCGCCGACGCCGGGCCCGGGCATGTGGCTTTCGCGCCGCGCTTTCCCGGCTCGATCCTCGCGCGAACCCTGCGTCCGGGCGAATCCCTGATCTGCCGCAAGGAAACCTTTCTCGCCGCCGAGAAATCGGTGACCTTCGAACTGGCTTGGCAGCAAAGGATCGGATCGGGATTTTTCGGCGGCAACGGCTTCATCCTGCAGAAAGTGACGGGGCCGGGCACGGTGTTTCTCGACCTCTCGGGCGAAGTGATCACCAAACAACTGGCCGCCGGCGAGCGATGGTTCGTCCACGCCGGTCACGTGGGCGTGCATGACCCCAGTGTCTCGTTCGATATCCAGATGGTGCCCGGCTTTCGCAACATACTTTTTGGCGGCGAGGGCCTGTTCCTGGCCTGTCTGACCGGGCCGGGCGAAATCCATCTGCAATCGATGCCGATTTTGAACCTCGCCGAGGAGATCGCCCGTTATATGCCGAACAACGACCAACGCGGCGGCGGCGGCGCCATGGCCAGCGTGGCTGGCGCCGGGGTCGTGGGCGGCGTCCTGGGCAGCCTGTTCGGCGGCGACACTTAAGAGAGCGTCGGTGACGGTAACCTCCAGACGATCGACGACGGGCCCCAAAAAGCGCGGCGGCGTCGTGTTCGTCATACGCGCGGTTTTGCTCGGCCTCGTCGTGGTTACGACCGTCGGGGCGGCGGACGTTCTGCTGCGCCCGGAGGGGGCGGCGTCCGGCGGCTGGCGGGCCGATGCGCCTGGCGTCGCGCGGCGCATCACGTCGGCGGACCTGCCCGCGCCGATGGCGACGGCGATCGGCGTCTCACCTTCGGCGATCGCGCCACGCCCGGCCGCGGCGATTTTGAAGACCCCGCCGGGCTTCAGCGTTTCGGCCTTCGCCAAACTCGACCACCCCCGTCAGATCCGCACGGCGCCGAACGGCGATATTTTCGTCGCCGAAACCGACGCCGGTCAGATCAGCGTCCTTCGCGTGGTTCCCGGCGCCACGACTGCAAGCGTCAATCAGGTGTTCGTCGCCGGTCTCGACCGCCCGTTCGGCATCGCCTTCTACCCCGCCGGACCGAACCCCAAATGGGTCTATGTCGCCAATAACAATGCGGTCGTGCGTTTCGCCTATCAGGCCGGCGACCTCAAGGCGCGCGGCGGCCCTGAGACGGTGGTGGCCAAACTGGCCGACACCAGCGGCGGCCACTCCACCCGCGACATCGCCTTCATCGCCGAGGGCGACGCCATGCTGGTTTCGGTCGGCTCGGACACGAACATCGCCGACGGCATGCCGCGCAAATCGCCCGAGGACCTGGCTGCCTGGAATGCGGCCCACGCCATGGGCGCCGCCTGGGGCAAGGAGACCGACCGCGCCGACCTCCTCAGTTTCAGCCCGCAAGGCGCGCCGCGCGGCGTGGCGGCGACCGGCCTGCGCAACTGCGTCTCCCTGGCCATCAATCCGGTGCGCGGCGATCCGTGGTGCGTGGTCAATGAACGCGACCTGATGGGCGACGACCTGCCGCCCGACTACGCCACGCGGGTCAAGCCAAAGGCATTCTACGGCTGGCCGTGGTATTACATCGGCGCGCACGAGGATCCGCGCCTGAAGGGGCAAAGGCCCGATCTGGCGAGCAAGGTCACGGTCCCGGACGTTCTTCTCCAGTCCCACTCGGCGCCGCTCGGCATCGCCTTCTACAGCGCCAAGGGCGGCCCGGCGGCGTTCCCGGCGCAGTATCGCGGCGACGCCTTTGTCGCCCTGCACGGCTCGTGGAACCGCGCCCAGCGCACCGGCTATAAGGTGGTGCGGCTGAAACTTGAGCATGGCGTGCCCACCGGAACCTATGAGGATTTCCTGACCGGGTTCGTCATCGACGACCGCAGCGTGTGGGGCCGGCCGGTCGGCATCGCGGTGGCCAACGACGGGGCCTTGCTGGTGACCGACGATGCGGGTGATACGGTGTGGCGCATCGCCTATGGCGCGCCAGGAGGCCGCGCGAAATGAGATTGAATCTGGTCAGCCTGAGCCTGTATCTCGCCATCGCCGGCGCGGCGCGCTCCGCGCCGGCGCCGGGGGACGCCACGACGGGCGGCGCCGTCTTCGAGGATCGGTGCGCCATCTGCCATGTCGCGGCGGGCGGGGGCCAGGGCCCCAGCCTCAAGTCTCTGATCGGTCGCAAGGCCGCATCCGTGCCCGGGTTTGAGTTTACGCCGGCGTTGAAGGCCTCGGGCCTCACCTGGACGGCGGCCGCGCTCGATGGGTTCCTGACCAACCCGCGTCGGGCCGTACCAGGCACGGCCATGCCGATCCGCGTGGCGGACGCCAAGCAACGGGCCGACCTGATAGCCTATCTCGCCACGCGCCACTGAAGCGGCCCGGGCGCGAAGGGGCCCAGGAGCAGCGGCGGCGTGGACGCGGTCGCCAGCTCCG
>JANXUA010000062.1 GCA_025352085.1 Caulobacteraceae bacterium
CCGCCCTGGCGCAACCGGACGAAATTATCTTCGGCTTCACCATCGTCCTCAACGGCGATCTGGACACATTCACCGAGGCGACCGGCTTCAGCTCCAACACCTCGGCGCTGCCCAGCGGCGTCGCGGTGCGATCCGGCTATAAGATCGTCAGCGCCAAGACCTCCGTCACCTACGCTCCCACGCTCGGCGTGACCCGCACCTGGGTGGTGAACGTCAAGTCATTCAAATCCGCCGTCTACCCCTTTAACCCGTCTAGCAAACTCACTTATCTGGAGATGTAACCATGGCCGTCGGTCGTCTGTATTCCGTCAACTTCCTGGATGTGGCCGTGGTGGCCGCGCAGGACCTTATCAACCTGACCGCGACCGCCAACATGGCGTTCGAGGTGCTGCGCATCGAGGGCAGCCAACGCTCGCTGACGGCGTGGGAAAGCAAGCCGGTCAAACTGGTCCGCAACCTCTCCGTCGTCACCGCCGGATCGGGCGGCACGGCCCCGACGCCGGTCAAGATCAACAACGGCGACGCGGCGGCGACCTTCACCGCCCGGGTCAACGACACCGTGGCGCAAACCGGAACCACCTCGACCATTTTGTTCTCCTCCGGCTTCGAATTCCTCAACGGCTATTTCAAGGTGTTCACCCCCGACGAGCGTCTGGTCATCGCCCCCAGCCAGGGCTTCGCCATCAACATGCCGACCGCGCCCAGCGCCTCGACCTTGATGAGCTTCTCGGTTCTGGTCCGCGAACTGTTCTAATCGGCGCGCTTTTCCCTCGCGCTTGCATGGCGAGGGCCTAAATGTCGTGGATCTTTTACCTTCCGCCTGACGATGCTCAGCCGCGCCGGTTCGCGCCGGTCGCGCAGGTCGCCGTCGCCCCGCGTGGGTTCAACGCGGCGCGTCGGCTGGGCTCGCTGGGGCTCGACGACGACGTCGCCACGCCGCAACCGCGCCGTTTTGCGCCGCTCGCCCGGATCAACGGGCTCAACCCGGCGCGCCGTGCGGCTCAGACCTGGATCGACGACGATCCGCCGTTCCTGGCCGTGCGTCGTTTTGCGCCGCTGGCCATTATCGTTCCGCCGCCAGCTTCGGGCTTCAGCAGCGCGGCGCGGATTATCGCCGGTTTCGTCGACGACGACGTCGCCGCACTGCAGGCGCGTCGGTTCGCACCGCTCGGCGTAGCCAGCCCGATCACGCGCGGTTTCAACGCCGCCGCGCGCACGGCCTGGATCGACGACGAGGCGGCAATCATCGCCCCGCGCCGCTATTCGCCGCTCGCCCCGCCGCGCTCTTTCAACCCCGCGGCGCGTTATGCCGCATTCAGCGATGACGATCCGCCGCCGGTTTTCGTCCGCCGCTTCGCCCCCCTGCCGCCCTATAGCGGTTACAGCCAACGCTGGCGTCAGTTCGCCTCCCTCGTGGCGGGGGGCGCCTGGGACGATACGGCGCCCGAACAGCACCGCGCCTATTGGCAAGTGTCGGTTGCCAGCGTCGTCGTCGGCGATGTCGGCAAATCGGCGGCCCTTACGGTCAATGCCACCGGCAAGGGCGCGGACGCGGCGCTGGTGTTCACCGGCAAGGGCGCGGACGGCCCGCTAGTGTTCACCGGCAAGGGCGCGGACGCGGCGCTAGTGTTCAGCGGTGTGCAGGCGGGCGCCGCGGTGGGCGTAACCGGCAAGAGCGCGGCGCAGAATGTCTGAGGCTTCCAGTTCTAGCCGGCGCCCCTCCCGCGCGTCACCCGCGCCATCGGAGTTTTAACCCATGTCCCTCATCGTGAAAGACGTGATCAAGCGGGCGATGCGGATGCATGGCGCGCTGGCGAGCGGGGCGGACCCGGACCCGACCGAGGCGGCGGATTATCTGATCGCGCTCAACACGCTCAAGCGGGCGATGTTCGGCACCCTGATCGGCCCTCGCCTGTCGCCGCAGAGCGTGACCGGCGTCGCCGCCCAAGCCGAGCGGGGCGGGGAGTATGAGATCGCCGCCGCCGCGCCCTTCACGCTCACCGCCCCGGCCAACCCGCGCAGCGGCTCGCGCTTCGGGGTGGTCGATGCGGCGCTGAACTTCGCCACCTTCAACACCACCGTCACCGCGCCGGGTCGGCTGATCAACGGATTGGCGGCTAACTATGTGATGAACACCAACGGCGCGCACACCCGGTTCTGGTTTCGCGGCGATACCGGCAACTGGACGCTTGAGGCCGATTACGTCACCATCTTCGACGTGATCGAGTT
>JANXUA010000081.1 GCA_025352085.1 Caulobacteraceae bacterium
CGCCTATTGCCTTGCCCATCCCCGCTGGCGTTTAAGCGTGCAAACGCACAAATATCTGGGCCTACCGTAGCGTCGGCCCCCAACCAAAAGCTTCATGACCCAGCCCATTTTCGAGATCACGAAGGCGGCCGCCTTCGACGCCGCCCATCGCCTGCCCGGCGGCCCCAAGGATGGCCCCTACACCCGTCTGCACGGCCACTCGTTCCGGGTCGAAGCCACCTTGCGTGGCCCGGCCGCCCCGCCGGTCGGTTGGGTGGACGATCTGGCGCGGCTGGACCAGGCGCTCAAAAGCGTCGCCGCCGAGCTTGATCACTCCCTGCTCAACGACCACGCCGGACTGGAAAGCCCGACGCTGGAAGCGCTGTGCCTGTTCTTCGCCGAGCATTTGCAGGCGGAATTTCCGACCTTGAGCCGCGTCGTCGTCTCCCGCCCGACCGTGGGCGAGAGCTGCGCCTATGATCTCCCTCCCCTTCATGGGGAGGGTCGAGTCGCGTAGCGACTGGGGTGGGAACGCTCGTGAAATCCACGGCGCCCGCGCGTCTTATCAAACTTCCCCGCCCCGGACGTCGCTGCGCAACCTCTCGGCCCTCCCCATGAAGGGGAGAGATATTTTCCCTACTTCCGCGTCCAGCTGCCGCCGAGAGGTTTGAAATAGTCGCCCGCCGGCACGCGCGTTTCAAGTTGGCGGGCGGTGGCTTCGCCGGCGGCCGATTCGGCGACGCCGGTCTTGGCGGCGATGTCTTGATAGGCCTTGGCGCGCCCGGCATTGATATCGGCGACGGCCGCCTTCACCGCCGGCGGCGCGGCGCCGGTGACAAGACCGAGGAACCCGTCGCCCTGCTCGCCGACCACGCCGCTCGCCTTGGCGGCGTCGACGGCGGCCTTGGCGGCGGCCGATTGCGCGAGGGCGCCGCCGGCGGCGAGGCTGAGGCCCAGGGTTAAGGCTATGAGGGTGCGACGCATGGTGATTTAAGACCTTATAGAGATTAGAAAAGATTGGGGTTTTGTTGGATCGCGGTCTGGACTTCCTTGTCCAGCTTGATGCGGATATCGGCGTCGAGCTTGGCGTAGATGCTGATCGGCGCCACCTTGACGTTGATGGTCGGGGCGCAGGCGGTCAGGCCCACGACGGCCCAGGCCGCCGCCCCCGCTAAAACCAGATTTCGTCTGTTCATTGCCGCCAATTCCTCATTTGCTCGTGTCCTTAGACGTTGCACCCTGAACCGGTTGTGAACGCCGCGCCGCGCCGCCACTGCTCAAGCTGTCGCGCCACGCTTGGCCCAACGCCTTCACAAGGTCGCCGAAGTTGAGCGAGGTGTCGAGGGTCAAGTCGATCTTTGTGTCGGATGGCAGGTTGAAGGGCTTGTCCAGCGCGTGGCCGCCAATGAGGTCACTTAGGGCGATGGTCGCTTTCTGGCGCGTCGGAGGATCGTGCCGCCCCTTGATGTGGAAGATCATGCCGAGCCGGTCGTGGGCGAGGCTGTTGACCGAGGCGTCCATCTGATCAAACGCCAGGTTCTCCATGGCCTGATAGGCGAGGTCCTGGGCGAAATTGACCTGGCCCGACGCCGCCAGCCCCACGCCGACGGCGGCCGTGGCCGGCGCATTGCTTGAAACGCCGTTCAACGCCTGGCGAGACAAGGAAATTCGCCCCGGTCCCACTGCCGCCAGATGGCCCTGCTGGATGGTGACGCCGTTCGGTCCCACCTCGAAGGGAATGCGCCCGTCGACCACCGCGTCGGCCTTGACCATGTCGGACAGGCTGGTGGCGGCGAGGATTTCGCCCAGATTGACATGATCGAAGACCACCGCCCCCTTGAATACGGCGTTCCGACCAAAGCCTATTTGCATGGGCTCCAGGCGGATATGGCCCTTGGCCATGGCGCCGGTGGCCGTGTTCAGGGTCAGGGTTTCGGCGCCCAGCCCGAACCGCGCCGCCAAGGTGCTGACCGGCAGCAGGGCCTGGATCTCGTTCACGCTGATAGTCTGGTCGGGCGCGGTCACGAGGGGCAGGAGGCTGGTGAAGCGGATGTCGGCGGTCAGTCCGGTCACCGGACCCAGTGGACTGCTGAATTTGAAGTCCCGCGCTGACGCCTCGCCGCCGCTGGCAAGGGCGGCGCCTGGCCTCCAGGCGAACCAGCCGGTGAACTTGACCGCGCCATCGGCGTTCCGGGCCACGGCGGCCAGCGGCGTCAGATCGGTCGCCTGCAGGCCGCCAGGGGCGAAGACGAGGTCGTTGGCCTCGATATCGGCGCGACCGACGCCGCTGGCGAGGTTATGCCGAAGGGCGATCTTGGCCAGAACGCGTTGTTTGGGCGTGAGGAGGTTAATGGCGCCGGTGGCGACGCCTCGGGCAACGTCGATCCGCCCCGCGCCGTTCACGGGATGGAACCTTAAGGGATCGGCGGCGTCGCCCACCTGGGCGTGCTCCAGCAGCAGGGCCGCCGTGGCAAGACCCGCCGCCGCGCCCGCCGCCTCGAACGTTCCGGCGCCACCGCGCACATTCGCCGCGCCAGCCATGTCGCCCTGAACGGCGTCGAAGCATCCGCGCACGCGCCAGCCCGACGGACCGGCCGCGATCAAGGGACCGGCGCCTGGACAGATCCGCGCGCTCAGACCGGTCACCGGGGTCGGATCCAGGGCGACGCGGTCGACGGTCACCGGCGCGCAGCCGGCGAGGACAAACGTCGCCTGGCCGCCGTTCAAAGCCGCGCGTCCGGCTATCCGCACATGGGCGCCCTTGGCGGGCGGGATGTCGACGACGCCCCGGGCGACAACGTCCGCCGTCGCGCCGCCGCGCGACACAGCGGCGTTCTTCACATCAAACGTGAGCGCCGGGAGGCCGCCGCCGGCCATGGCGAGGCTCGCCGCCCCGGTCGCGGCCAGCGCGCTTACGTATCCTCGCCCCGACATTGTCACGCGCCCGCCCGATGTCGACAGGACGGTGAGCGGCGCTATCAGGCTGACGTCGGCGCGGCCGGAGGCGATCTGGGCTCGCCAGTTCGGCGCGGCGAAACGAAAATCGCTTAAGGTCCGACGAACCGCCGCGGCGTAGGGCGCATATCCCGCCGGTCCGCCGGCGACGGCGCCTCGCCCCGCCAGACTACCGTCGATCAACCCCGCCGCGATCCATCCGGCGCCGGCGGACCGCATGGCGATGTCACGCGACCGCATCACGCTGGAAACAGCCGTCAGCTTCGCCCCAGGGGTGTCGACGGCGCCCGCCGTCACCGTCGCCTGCGCCGCCGACTGAACCGAAACGCCAGCGCCGTCGTGCGTCAGGCTGACCCGTGACAGGGTCGCCTGGACCGCCACCGCGCGCGCGGCCCCGCCCAGACCCGCGAGCGATCCCGCGTGCGCGGAGACCCGCAGGACCCCACGCGCGGTCTGGCGAGCGGCGGCGGCGTCCATCGCCCCTTCGAAATCGGCGGTCACGGCCGCGCCGTTGAGAACGGTCTGTCCAAGGCGGCCGGCGACGCCCTGGACATCCGCCGTCACCTGCGCCGGTCCGGCCCACGATGTTGATCCCCCGGGATAGGGCGCCTCCGCCGTCAGCCGGGTCCGCGCCGCGCTCGCCGCGACGCCGACGGCGGCGTAGGCGCTGGGGCCAAGATCGACGCGGGCCTTGAGGCGACCGGCGTAGCTCTCGACGCTGAACGCGCCGCCGGCGCTGTCGATTTTGTCCGCGCCGAGGGTCAGATGAACCGGATCGAGTTGGCCCTGCAGCGCCGTCAGGGCGCCGGCGCGCAGACTGCCCGCGCCGTGCACGCGCACCGTTCCGCCGGCGGTCGCGAGGCGCGCGTCGCCGTCCTGCAGGGTCACGTCCGGCAAGGGTTCCGTGGACGGCGGCAATTGCTCGATCACCTTGATCAGGCCGTCCACGGCCCCGAAGGTGACGACGCCGCCGACCAGACGCGCCCGAAGATGCGGACGCACCAGGAGAATTGATTTCGTATGCACCGCGAAGCCCTCGCCGGTCCACGGTCCGGACAGGGTGTAGCGCACCTCCATCCGATCCACCGTCAGATCGGGATCGTTCGGGTCGCCCAGCCGCACCTTGGCCGAAAATCCGGTGAGGGTGAGGTGCTCAAGCTCGACAGCCGAGGCCGCCGCGCCGTGTTCAGCCAGCCACTGGCGCGCCAGCGAGACGGCGATCGTCTCGCGCGCGAGATAGACCGCCACGACGGCGATCACGACCACGACGGCCACCGCGCCGACGGCGAGGGCGCCGCGCCTAGCCACGCGTCAAATGGACCTTCATGTCATCGGGTCTCCTCGGCCGGCGGATATCGGCGCCGTGATCCACGTTTCTAGCCGATAGGCTAACGGGCGTCGTGGGCGCAACCGCACCGCTGTAACCACCAGGACCGCGTGAGGGTTGCAAACGCCGCCGCGTTCAGGGTCCGCCAACCTGACCTCGATGGCGCAGATAGGCGTCGGCCAGAACGCAGGCGGTCATCGCCTCGACCACCGGCACGGCGCGGATGCCGACGCACGGGTCATGGCGGCCCTTGGTGCGCAACTCGATCTCCTCGCCCGCTTCGTTGATGGTGCGTCGCGGGGTCAGGATTGACGAGGTGGGCTTAACGGCCACGCGGGCGACGACGCTCTGGCCGGTGGATATGCCGCCCAGCACCCCGCCGGCCTGGTTGGAGAGAAAGATCGGCCCGTCGTTTCCGGCGCGCATTTCGTCGGCGTTTTCTTCGCCGGACAGGGCCGCCGCGGCGAAGCCCGCGCCGATCTCCACGCCCTTGGCGGCGTTGATCGACATCAGGGCGCTGGCCAGTTCGGCGTCGAGCTTGCCGTAGATCGGCGCGCCCCAGCCGGCGGGGACGCCGATCGCTTCGACCTCGACCACCGCGCCGGTCGACGATCCGGCCTTGCGGATGGTCTCCAGATGCGCCTCCCAGACCGGAACCATGGCCGCGTCCGGACACCAGAACGGGTTTTCCGACGTCTGGCCCCAATCCCAGCGCGCGCGATCGACCGTATGCGGTCCAATCTGCGTCAGGGCGCCGCGGACGGTCACGCCGGGGCCCAAGATCTTGCGCGCCACGGCGCCGGCGGCGACCCGGGCAGCGGTCTCGCGCGCCGACTGGCGCCCGCCGCCGCGATAGTCGCGCACGCCATATTTGGCGAAATAGGCATAGTCGGCGTGACCCGGACGAAATGCCGTGGCGATGTCGGCATAGTCGCGCGAGCGCTGATCGTTGTTGTCGATCATCAGCGAGATCGGCGTGCCGGTGGTGACCTGCCCCTTGGTGCGCGCATCCTCGAACACGCCCGAAAGAATGCGCACGGCGTCTGCCTCCTGGCGCTGGGTGACGAACTTGCCCTGACCGGGACGGCGTTGATCAAGCCAGATCTGGATGTCCTCGGCGGTGAGCGGCAGGCCCGGCGGGCAGCCGTCGACGATACAGCCAAGCGCCGGCCCGTGGCTTTCGCCCCAGGTGGTGACACGGAAGAGGTGGCCGAAGGTGTTGTGCGACATGCCTCCGGTTCTAGGGCCTAACGCGGTTGGAAGGAAACCCTCACGCCCCGCGCCAATTGCCGTGGAAGCCGAACGGCACGCGCGCTGGAACCTTGGCCGAGGCGATCGGACCGGCGGCGACGTCTTGGGCGTCGAACACCAGAAAATCGCCGCAATCCTCGGCGCCGCGATAGGCGACCGTGGCGAGCCAACCATCGCCCTCTGCGGCGCTGGCCGTGCGGGGCACGAACACCGGCTCGCCCGTCGCATCACCTGCGGGAAGGTCGTAAACCGCGCGCCCGCCGGTCTTCAGGTCGACGTGAGCCAGGGCGTCGAACGACATGCCCCCGGGTTTGCGCGTGGCGGCGAACCAGCCGTGGCGATAGGAAAGACCCGTCCGGCGCTCATCCAGACGCGGAAACTCGCCGGCCAAATCGTCCAATTGGGTGCGTTTGATCGTGTTGGAGATGGCGGCCATATTGAGGGTCCAGCGCACGAGCACGGCCGCGGTCTTGGCGCCCCGGCTGCCGTCGGCGTTGGGG
Organism: Caulobacteraceae bacterium; assembly: GCA_025352085.1. Classification (GTDB taxonomy): domain Bacteria; phylum Pseudomonadota; class Alphaproteobacteria; order Caulobacterales; family Caulobacteraceae; genus Acaudatibacter. The sequence continues at coordinate 6,013 of JANXUA010000081.1, forward strand.
AAGAGCGGCGCGGTGGGATATTCCATCACGTCGGCGTGGATGAGATCGCCCTCTTCCCAGGCATTCATAGGGTGGAAGACGTAAGAGATCGGGGCCTCGAACCAGCGGAGGGTCTCGACGCCGGCGTTCCGCGCCATCACGCCGACGAAGGCGCCCTTATCGGGCTCCCAGGCATAGGCCGGGCCGCCGCTCATCACCCGTTGCAGATCGCCGGTGAGCGGCAGGATAGGGAAGAGGGCGTGGCGCTCGGTGACCATGAAATCGTGCACCATGCTGGAATAGGGCGCCTCGAAATCGTCACGTCGGACAACCTTGCCCGTCTTATCGGTCAAACCGTAGGAAACGGTGTTGCTGAAAAAGCCTTCGCCGACGGAATAGCCGAACCAGGTCATTTCGCCGGTGACCGGGTCGATCTTCGGATGGGCGGTGACGCGACCCTTGTACGCCTCGATATATCCCCGTGTTTCGAGGGTGAGCGGGTCAAGCTCAGTGGGCATATGGCCCTCCTCCAACGCCAGCAGCTTGCCGGCGTGCCAGACGATATTGGTGTTGGCGACGCCGCTGTCCTGGCCGATCACCGTCGGATCGGTGGTCATCGGATTGCCGAACGTGCCGAACAGGGCCTTACCGGCGGCGTTCTCGGCCCGCCACTTGGGCGTGCGCACATAGCGGTTGCGATAGCGCACCTTGCCGCCCTCGACGTAAAAGCCGTGGATCATGCCGTCACCGGCGAACCAATGATGATCGGGATCGCGCGGCTCGAACTGAGGGTTGGGCCCGTTGCGATAGAAGACGCCGGCGAGATCGGCGGGCATTTCGCCCGTCACCGTCAGATCGAGATCGACCTCATCGGCCACCGGCGCGAAATTGCCGGTCAGATAGGGGTTGATGGGCTGCGATCCGTCCATGGCCGTTCTCCGTTATTTGGCTTTAAAAATTACGTTGTAAATTTATGTCGTAAGCGATAAGCAAGTGTCAAGCGAAACTTTGTGATACAAGTCTTTCAGTGCCCAAGATTCTTTCCTCGAATGACGTCGAAACCTTCCGCGACCGCCTGTGCGACGTCGCCGAGCGGCAATTCGCCGATCATGGCCCCGACGCGGTGACCATTCGCCAGCTCGCCACCGCGCTCGGCGTCAGCCCGATGACCCCCTATCGCTATTTCAAGGACAAGGACGCCATCCTGGCCGCCGTGCGCGCGCGGGCCTTCGACCGGCACGCCCAAGCCCTGGAAGACGCCTATGACGCCGCGCCGGACGATCCGCCCGCCCGCTCGGCCCGACTTGGCCAAGCCTACATCCGCTTCGCCCTGGACCATCCGGAGGCCTACAAGCTGATGTTCGACACCCGTCAGCCCAGCGCCGACCGCTACCCCGATCTGGTGCGGGCCGGCGAGCGCTCGCGCGCCACCATGACCCGGCACGTGCGCGATCTGGCGCGGGCCGGTCTGATCGCCGGCGATCCGGACCTGATCGGTCATTTGTATTGGGCCGCCCTGCACGGGCCGCTGATGCTGCAGTTCAGCGGCGTGCTGACCCAAGGCTACGACGCCATGACCTTGATCGAGGGCCTGGGAAACGCCCTCCTCAAATCCATCGCTAGGCCAGGCCGAGTTGCCGCCGCGCGGCGCGGGTAAGCTTGGCCGCCACCAAAGCGTGGGCGTTGGCGAGCCAAGCGGCCATGTCCGCGTCGTCCACCGCCGCCAGATCGTCGAACCGCACCCATTTGGCTCGCGCCAGATAGGGCGCCGGGCGGCCCACGCCCGCCTCGACCAGAGCCTCAAAAGCGATGTCGCTGACCTTGATCGAGCAGTGGCCGTGCGGCCCGCTGACGGCGAACATCCGCCCGCCGACCTTGTAGACGTGATCCTCGCCCCACTGCACGTCCATGGTCGCGCCGATGAGGGCGCGGCAGGCTCGGTCGAAGGCGTCGGGCGTCAAGCGGCGACGCCAACGCCGATCGGGCAGACCACGCCGGTGCCGCCTATGCCACAATAGCCGTCCGGGTTCTTGGCCAGATACTGCTGGTGATAATCCTCGGCGAAATAGAAGTCGCCCGCCGGCGCGATCTCGGTGGTGATCGCGCCCTTCCCGGCCGAACTCAGAGCGGTCTGATAGGTGTCGCGCGACGCGGCCGCGGCCACCGCCTGATCGGGCGAAGCGGTGTAGATTCCCGAACGATACTGGCTGCCGACGTCATTGCCCTGGCGCATGCCCTGGGTCGGATCGTGCCCCTCCCAGAACAGTTTCAGGAGGGCGTCGTAAGACGTCACCGACGGGTCGAACACCACCAGCACCGCCTCGGTGTGGCCGGTGCGCCCGGTGCAGGTTTCCTGATAGGTCGGATTGGGCGTCGTCCCGCCGATATAGCCGACCGCCGTCACCCACACGCCCGGCGCCTGCCAGAACTTGCGCTCCACGCCCCAAAAGCAGCCCATAGCGAAATAGGCGCTCTGCAGGCCGTCGGGATAAGGACCCTTCAAGGCGCGTCCGTTGATGAACGAGGTCGCGGCCGTCGGGATCGGGTCCGTCCGGCCGGGCAGGGCCCCACCGGGCGAGAAGCGGTCGGTAAATTTGCTCATGAGGGACACGGGCGATCTCCTGATTGGCGCTGCGACCTAAATAGGCGCGATCAGCGGCGATTTCTACGTGCGCGGCAAGCCGCGGCGGGCATGGCCGGCGCCGGACCCTCCGCTGCTTTAACTCGAGGCTCCGCCGCCGTCGGGCGATGTGCCGTCGTCCAGCGTCGGCGCGGCGTCGCAGGTCCAGACGCCGCCGTCGAACCGGGCCATGTGCAGGGTGTTGTCGGCGGCGCGGATGGCGACAATGATCGCGGCCCCATCGGTTGCGGCGACCGGGTCCGCGGCCGCCGGCTCGGTACACACCTGCTGTACATGCCACTGGCCCGATTCCAGCCAGATCTCGTGGATTAGTTTGTCGGCGGCGCGGTAGATTATGTGCGGCTCATCACCGTTGCGGGTCACACAGGTGGGATGGCCAAGCGCGCTTTGGGCGCCCGTGGTCTGCGTCAGATTGGTCGGCGCATTGTCCGCGCGCGATATGGCCCAAAGATCGCCGCGCAGGCCGCGAAACACAATCAACGCCGCGCCGCTTATCGTCCCGACGGCGGGCGCATAGGTCGCCACCGGCATGTCGGCGGCGAGGTCGCGGCCGAGCGCAGTCAAGTCGTCCTGCCGCCAGGCGCCGTTCTCCTGCCAAAGATCATAAAGGTGTCCGTCCTGACCGGCCCGCCCGACCAGGTGCAGGACGCCGTCGACCACATAGGGGATCGGTTGGCCCGAAGCGCCGCCGCCCGCCGCGGTTTTGACCCCGGCGAGGGTGAGCACCCCGCCGCGCTCGGCCCATGCCCCGTCCCAACTCAGCACATGCCAATCATCGTCATCGCCCCAATAGGCGACGTGTCGCATTGTGCCGTCCGCCACGGCCCGTGGATTGTTGAACGGCGCGGTTCCGTCGTCGATCGCCTCGGCCTGCCACGGCGCCCCCGCCTCGGACCGGGCCTCCATCAGCCGTCCCTCGCGCCGGTAGTAGAGATAGACGCCGCTTGCGTTGGCGATCATGTCCGGGTCGGCGCTGACTCCGGGCAGGTCACGCGCGCCGAGGTTCCGGTCGGTCCAGCCGGGACCGGTGCGCACATGAAGGGCCCCGTCGGCTTCAGCGTGCGCCGCGAACGAGACCGCGCTTGTCATCGCCGCCGCCGGACGCCCCAGGTCGGCCAGGCCGGCCAGGGCGCCGCGATAGGCGTCGAAGTCGCAGCCGCCGATGCCGATGCCCGGTTCGGAATAGTTCGCGATCCCGAATACCGTCTTGCCGTCCTCCGCGTACTGGATGATGTCCCACGCCGTACCCCAGCCGCCGACGTCAATATCGACGAGCCGCGCGGTGCGACCGTGGTTAACCGTCCACAACGGATAGGCGGCCAGGTCGGTCGGATTGTTCATCATGTCGGAATCCATCCACATGACGCTGGTGTAGATCAGTGGGGTGCGGCCAAGCGCCGTCTCGATCCGGTCCAGAAAGTCCTGCGTGTCGGCGATCACCTCGGTCCGGCCCGCCTGGGTTGTGCGATAGTGATAACCGGTCTGACCGGGCGCGACGCCCTCGTCCAGCGGATAGCGTTTCGCCGCGCCACGCGGCTCGTCTTCGAGATCCAGGGCCGGCGCGAGGTCGCCGGGACCCAGGCGAGGGATCAGCGAGATCACCTTGTCCGCCTGTTGCGCCACCGTGCCGCTGCCGGGAGCCACGGGCGCCTTGGGATTGGTGTAGAAATGATAGGAGCCGCGGATCAGCCCGGCGTCGGCCGCCCGCTGATAGTAGGCGGTGAACTGCCCGTCGTCGGCGGTCCCTTGCGACGACTTAAGGATTGCGAAGACCTTGCCTTGTGCCCTGAGGTTGGCGAACCCCGCCGCGCTGATCGGCGCGCCGAGGTAGGAATTCAGAGCATAGAGATCGACGCCAAGGGGCCAGCCGGCCACCTCGGCGGGCGGCGTGACCGGCGCCGGCGCGGGCGGCGTGGCCGATCCGCCGCCGCCACCGGCGGAGCGCGTAGCGGTGATGTTGCGAAAGGGGGACACGGGCGATCTCCATTCGGCTGACCGCACGATAGCCCCGATCGGAGGCGATTTCCACGTCCGCTTGTCGCCGACCCGGGCATGGTTTATTGCCCCGCCTTCCGCGCGACGCCGGTTCGGCGTCGTCGCTTGAGGTGAGTTGGCCGAGTGGTTGAAGGCGCACGCTTGGAAAGCGTGTTTAGGGGAAACTCTAACGTGGGTTCGAATCCCACACTCACCGCCAAATCCGTTCCCCACCGCGTCTCTCTTGCGGACATAGCGGAGCGCTGAAGACCCAATTCCAAACGGGCGAAACGGGCGTCGCCCTATACGGTGTCATCAGTCGGGACGAACAGTACAATCCGGACGCGGCCGGAAACGCCGAATGGAAAAGCGTGCTGCTCGGCCTTGTCGGCCCAACAGCGCTCGATTTTGCGGGGGACGTCTTTGCCGCGCGCATCAACAACCACCTGGAGAAGAAGACCTCGGATAAGGTGAAATCGGTCTATGTGGAATTCGATGCAGCGGGAGGCGCTTGCACGGTCGGGTTCAAGCGCTGGTCGAAAATGGAGCTCGACGACAAAAACAAGGTCTTGCCTGCGGTGCAGGGCCGCATAATCCCCGACGGCAACGCCTTCAAAGCCGACGCGCTATATGGGTCGGGGAAGGTCGCGCCGGTGGTCAGAAAGGATGATTCCAAGGGATTCAACCTCAACCGGATCGCCGTCAAGACGTTCCTGAAGTTCCAATAACGCGCGTGTCGGTCGGGCTGCGTGGGAACCTTAGATGCTTGGGAATCTGACCTGGCGGCTTGTTGAGCGCCATGTGCATGGCGCAGACGACTGCCTGTTAGACTGTCAACACCTCGGATAGCCTTTGGACCACCCTCGCCTGGACGACCCTCGCCGTTTTCCGCTCAGACCGTTCGCCCCTCGCTCGACTATTCAGATCAGGGTCGGATCCAACAGGATCTTGCATTGATGTGTCGGCCTGCGCAGCGCCTCGAACCCGGCGGAGAATTGATCGAACGAGAAGATGTCGGTGATCATGCCCTCGACGTCGAGCCGCCCTCCGGCCAGCATGTCGACCACCAGTTGGAAGTCCGACTTGTCGTGTCCGACAACGAACTGCATTGATAGCTCCTTGGTCATTGCCGCCGCAGGTATGAACGTGTCGGGGTCCATGCAGAAGCCGACGATGACCAACTCCGCCCCTGGGGGCGCGACATCAACCGCGTGGGCAATCATTCCTGGAATTCCCACGCACTCGAAGATCACGTCCGGCGCCGCCCCCGAAAGTTCGAGGAATTGTCCGGGCAAGTCTTGCCGGGGGTCCGCCGTGGCCGTCGCGCCATATTTCAACGCCATCTCGCGGCGGCCAAGCTCTAGTTCGCTGACCACCACGTGGCGCGCGCCGAACAGGCGGCACCACAGGCTCACCGCCAGACCGATCGGGCCGGCGCCGATCACCAGGACGTTCTTCCCGGACAGGCCTCGCTGCGACCCTCGGACCGCGTGCAGGCCCACCGCGAGGGGCTCGACCAGCGCGCCCTTCTTCCACGAGACCGCTTCTGGAATGCGCACCGCCGCGCTCAGGTGGACCCGGACATATTGCGCGAACCCGCCGGGCACGCCTCCCGAGCCGGTGATCTTCAGGCCGGTGCAGCGGAAGTGTTTGCCCTGCAGGCAGGCCAGGCACCGGCCGCAACTGATGAACGGTGGCGAGGTCAGCCGGTCGCCCTCCCGCCATCCGTCTTCGGCGTCCGCCCCCAACGCGACGATCTCCCCGGCAAACTCATGGCCCATGATCTGCCCGCCCACCGCGTCGCTGTGATGCTGCGTGGCGTGCAGGTCGGTGCCGCAGACCCCGCAATAGTGCACACGGATGATGGCCTCGCCGGCTTCCGGCGCGGGATCTGGCACGGTCTCGACCGCCAGCGGAGTCCCAGGTTCACGGAATACGACAGCCTTCATCGGGACATTCTCTCATTGACGCGCTCAAGATACGGGATGCGCCGCTTACCTCTCAACGCGTGTCGACTGCAAGGATACAACGATTTATATTGTATCCTTACTCGCTGACGATCGGGAATTCAGGATTTCAAGACCTGTTCACCGCTGGTGGCGGAAACGGGCAAGACGACGCGGCGGGTCGAGCATCATCAATATCAGCTCGATCATGGGGCTGATCGGCTATCCCGACAGGGCGCCCTAAAACGCTAGCGAGGGGGCGGTGGGGCAGCTTACCCGGTCGGTAGCGATCGAGCTAGCCAGGCGCGGGTGGCCTTCGCGACCGCGGCGGACCGCTCGCTCGCGTCTGGAAAACCCTCGCGCAGGGCCTTCGAGCGAAGTTCGATGCTCAACGGGATGGCGTGCGGGAGCGCGGCTAACATGGCCGCGAGCGGCAAGACGCCGTCCCCGCACTGAAGGCGCAGATCGATGGCGTCGATGATCACGGCGTCGAAATCGTTCGGATCGGGACGGTTTGCCGAGGCGTCGCAGAACTGGGCGTAAGGCAGCCACGCGCGCGGGACGGCCGCAATCTCTTGCGCGGTTCCGCCCGATCGATCCACATGGATCGGGTCAATCAGCAGGGCTGCCAACGGATGATCGACCGCGTTCAGAACCGCCGTCGCGGCCCCGATCGTCTTGACCTCGGTGAACACGCCGAACTCCAGCGCGACGCGCATCCCCGACGGCTCAGCGTGGCGGCAGAGCGCATTCAGCTTGGCCGCGGTGGCGGCCATGTCCGGATCGGCGCTGACGCACAGCACATTCTTCGCGCCCAGTTGCGCGCCGATGTCGACGCAACGCTGGTGGTCGGCCAGGTCGCTGTCCGGCTTGATCCAGATCACCTCGACGTCGAGCAGTTCGAGACCGCTGTCGGCCAGGGCCAGTCTGGCGTCGCGAAGGACGGCCGGGGTCCATAGCGGCGGTTCGATCCACAGGCCGACGGCGTCGAAGCCGCCGAACGCCGCCGCCTTGATGGTCTCGACCGGCCCGAATTCCGGCACGACCCCGGAGGCGAGGGATATCGAGTTCATAAGTTAAAGTCCCGCAGAGCCGCCAGGCGGCGATTCGCTGACGGTTATGCGACCTTTGATGGCTCCTCAAGGGCGAATTGGTTGGCGTGATAGCGTTGCTGAGTGGCACGAGAAGCAGGAAGCCCCCAAGTTATTCACAGGAGCTATGGAGTTTTGTTTTGACAGTCCAGCGGACGGCACTGTCAGACTAAAATGATTTGTTAGGATTCTGGCGGTAGTTTGATGAGGCCGTCGGTGGTTCTTGTTGGTTGTCGGGTCCCGCCCTGTCTCTGAGAACCCTGTTGGCTGCCCAAAAAAAAGGGCGTCGAGGCCCAGAACCGAGGCCTATAAAGTTTGGGCTGACAATGCCCAATAGGAGAATTGGTTTCGAGATCGAGGCTTCCCGGTGGCGTTTTTTCTGGTGACGATGACGCACCCGGATGGTGAAGGCTGGGGCCGTCACGTCGTCCCCCACGTCGGGTTCCTCCAGTCCCTAATTGAAGCCGGAAAGATCAGAGCGCCCGGTCCTGTAACTGGTCTTGGCAAGCGCGCCGGGTTCATCATCGTGACAGCAAAGGACCGCGAGGAGGTGGAGCAGTTGATTGCCCAAGACCCTTTCGCCATTGAAGGTCTAATCGACGACCTGACGATCCTGGCCTGGGACCCGATGTTCGGCGCATTCGCGGACGACACTGGCCGCGAACAAAGCTGAGAGTCTGCAACATGACTCGGGCCAAACTTCCGCCTTGGGTCGATTTCACCCGTTGGCTTCCGGCTCGGAAACGGACCTTCCACCCACGGCCTCGTCAATGGACGGCCGGGGCTCAAGCGTCTGATTTTATCCACTAGTAGGTGAGAAAAGCTCCATTAATCAGTTGAGGCGCCTGCTGCCGACCCGAGCGCCCCGCGCGACCATACGAGAAAGCGACCCCGTGAACGCCGTGTCGCGCAAAGATATCAAGCCCAAATCCGCTGCTGCTATTCGGAAGCGACGATACATCGAACATGTAGATAGATGCAGATTTATTGAGACGGCTACGGATTTCCTTCGCAATCTTCGTCATCGAATTCCACTTTTTTATCTTTATGTCCGCGAAGTGCTTCGGAAAATTCCCGACGACGTACCACATCGGGAACCCGATCGCACCGCCGGACCGCAGCACGTTGAACGTCATATCCAGATCGTCTTCGCTGATGCCCGGTGAAACATGAGTGCCCAGCAGGCCGTGTACGCTGAACCCGGTGATGGAGAGGCACTGCAGTATCCCCGGATAGATGCATTCATTCTGCGCCGCGCCAACGGTATATTCGACCAGTGACTGCGAGGGAGGGCAGCCGGGCATGCTCACTATGGCCATTGTCGTTTCCCCAGATGAAGCGGCGGTGAAGGATTCGTATTTGCGATTGCGATAACTCAGTCTTTCGACCGGAAAACGCAACCCGTCCGCTAAAAAATCGCCCCCACCGTCTCGACTGTCCTGACAACGCACAGTTGAAACAACACGCCTTGTCAGTCGACGACGTGCACGCAGTTGCGGTCTTTCGCCATCATGTTCGGCGTCCATTAAGCGGCGCTGCTGGACGCGTCGACGGAAATCGAGACGACGGCGGGCGTTTGAGCTGGGTGTGCACCGGCGAGCAGATAAATGTTTCATCTTGCAATAATCGGTTTACCTTGGTCGCCGGTCGTTACACAGGTTGGCGCGCCAATATCCGTTCAGGGAGAACCAGCTTGACCGACGAAGAGATACTAGATTTCGCGGCGCGCTTCATGGGGGCCATCGAAGCCGGCGACGTCGCGGCGATGCGGGCCTGCTATGCGCCTAACGCGCGGATCTGGCATAACTTCGACAACGTCGAGCAGACCCTCGACGAAAACGTCAAAGTGCTTGAGTGGTTCAGCCGTATTCTGCCGGATCGACACTATCGGATCGTGCGGCGCGAGGCGCTCAAGGACGGCTTCTTGCAACAGCATGTGCTGGAAGCGACCCTGCCCGATGGGGTAAAATGGAACATGTCCGCCTGTGTGGTTGTCAGGATGGAAAATGGTCTCATCTCCCGGCTGGACGAGTACCTGGACTCCGCCGCCACCAAGGCGCTTAGCAGTCGCAACCGGCCTTTGCCATCATGAGGGTCTCAGCCGGGGCAGGTGCATGTTTTTCGAGCCGAAAAAGGTAGTTCTTCGAGATGAGCGGACGAAGAACGATAGCCGTCGTTTGGCAGTCCGACACCAGCCCAACGGTGACCTGATCTTCGAGGGACAAGACATCGGCGCGGGGGTAGGCGCCTTGTTCGGGGTTAACGAGTACGAGTGGACTTGGACGATCGAAGCTCGTGACATCCCAAAACTTATGCAGGCCTTGAACACTAGGCGAAAGCTGATGACCGCAATCAGGCGTCGGTTTTCCGGCCCTGATGCAGCAAGAATTGAGTCTTTCCTCCGCGATAGCACAGTACCCTTCTCGGTCTGGAATCGGGTCGGCGACTGACGTCCCCGGTGTTGTCAGCGCAAACTTCATGAGGAGCTAACCGGCGCGCGGTAACTGGGTCGGATAGCCAAATCCGACAATCCATTCCGTTGGTTTGACCCATCGCCGAAGGTGATCCGGTTGGTGGTGCTGATGTACGTTCGTTACCGGCTACGGCCGCGAGTGCGTCCATTTCTTGAGATGACGGCGCTATTAAGCGACTTCAACCCGCACCCCTTTCCAGAACGCAACCTTGCCCGCTATCTGGATCGCCGCACTTTTGGGCTCAGGATAATACCAAGCTGCGTCAGCGTTTACCTTGTCCCCGACGACAATCGAGTAGTATCTGGCGGTTCCCTTCCACGGACAGACCGTTTGGGTGTTGCTCGGACGGAAAAATTCCTTGCTCAACGTCTCGGGCGGAAAATAGTGATTGCCCTCGACAATCTCTGTTTTCGCCGACTCGGCGATGACCGTTCCGTTCCACATGGCCTTCATTTTTCCACGACCTCCTGAATGAGCTTCGCCGGAGTGTAAGATCCACCGAAGCCAGCTTCGAATTAGTACCGGCTGGAACCGCCGAACGTCACTCATACACAATCGTCGACAGTGCCAGCCCGAAGTCCATATGGCGCTAACGCGTGATGGCGCGACCTTGCCAGATTTCGCTTCCCCGCGCCACGCATGGTCGCGATGACCGTTTGCCCGATCCAAGGGGGTGGGGGGTCGGGGGATATACTAAATCACTCCCCCGACCCGGCCCGACACCCTTGGGGGAGGGGGCGAGGGCGTCCGGCGTCAGTAGTTACGGCGCCACGCCCCCGATTGGATCACATAAGGCGAAAGAACCTTCACCGACCGCTCATTCAGACCTCAGCACCTCGTGCCAGGTCATCCCCGGCGCCCTGGCCTGAAATTCGACCCGTCCGGTGCACCCGACGCGCCGACACCGGGCGTTGCGATTCTATAGGTTGTCATAGGTCCAGAGATGCGAGCTACGAGAACGAGGTCCACGCGCATTATCAGCCCACAGGTCTCGCACTGGCACTGTCAGACCAAAATGATTTGTTAGGATTCGGGCGGTAATTTGACGAGGCCGTTGGTGGTTCTTGTGGGTTGTTGGGTCTCGTCCTGTCTCTGATAACCCTGCCGGCTGCCCAAAAAAGCAGGGCGCCGAGGCCCAGAACCGAGGCCTATAAAGTTTGGGCTGACAATGCCGTCGGCCCGAAAGGCGAGACAACTTTGGGCGCGAATTGACTGCCAGGGATAACTTGGGCACTCAAGGAATCGGATGATGCTCGGCGCGCGAGAGAGAGGTTCTGTAGCCATTCGGGTGACGGTTCACCGCGTTGCCGTGCGGCCCATCTTACGAGAAGAACGCCTGAGTTTGGGGTGTGTCACCGGACCTTCCGGCCGCCTGGATACCCCGCCAAGTTTTCCAGCCGGCATCCAGGCCAGATAGGTCTGCGGCATGAGCTTCATCATTCTCCTGGGCGCCTTCATTACCGCCGCCACCATGATCCCTGTCTTGATGCAGCTGCGGGATCAGCCGCGCGGCTTGATTATCGTGTTCTTTGCCGAGACCTGGGAGCGGTTCTCCTACTATGGCATGCGGGCTCTGCTGATCTTCTACCTGACGCAGCATTTCCTGTTCGACGACAAGGTCGCGGCGGGCCGCTATGGCGCCTACACCACCATGGTCGCCCTCTTGCCCCTGGCCGGCGGGATCATCGCCGACCGAATTCTGGGTGTGCGCAAGGCGGTGGCGTTCGGTTGCCTGCTCCTGGTCGCCGGCCACCTGACCATGGCCCTGGAGGGCCGCCCGGCGCAGAATATCCTCACCACCCAAGGCCATACCTACGCTGTGGAGACCGAGGGCCGAGCCTCGACCCGCCAAGTCCGGCTGGCCGTGGACGGCAACCTCTACGCCTTCAAGTCGGAACCTGACGGCGCCCTCAACATCCAGGGCCTGCCCGCAGGCGCTTCCATCCCGGCGCATTTGGCCAAGGCAGACTACCAGATCAGCGTGGTCGGCCGTGACCCCCTGCACGCCAACCTGCTGTTTTTGGCGCTCTCGCTGATCGTCGTGGGCGTGGCGTTCCTTAAGACCTCGCCGTTGGTCGCGCAGATGTATGGGCGGGACGACCCGCGTCGGGCGGGCGGGTTCACCCTCTACTACTACGGCGTCAACCTGGGGGCGTTCTGGGCCGGCATCCTCTGCGGGTGGCTCGGCGAGACGGTCGGGTGGTGGGCCGGTTTCGGGGCCGCAGCGGCGGGAATGATCGCCGGCTATCTGGTCTTTGTTTTTGGCAGGCCGTTGCTCGACGGGGCCGGCGAACCCCCGGACCCGGCGCGGCTGGCCAAGAAAGTCGCCGGCCCGATCAGCCGCGAACACCTGATCTACGCCGCCGCCCTGCTGGGGGTCGGCGGCGTCAACCTTCTGATGCGGCAAAGCGCAGTGGTGGGCGGGGCGCTCTTCATCGTCACGGTAGCGGCCTTGATCTACTTGGGTCTGTACATGGCGCGGCATTGCACAACGGTGGAGCGACGCCGAATCGGCCTTGCCTTCGTGCTGATGCTTGGCTCGGTCGTATTCTGGACCTTGTTCGAACAGGCCGGCAGCTCCCTCAGCCTGTTCGCTGACCGCAACACCGATCTGACGATCCTAGCCTCGCCTGTCGTTTTTTTGCTATTCGGCCACACCGTATTCTTCGGTTCCAAGGTCATGTTGGCCGCCGCAAATCTGGCCCCCAATCAGGTCTGGTGGGTCAATATGACCATGACCTCGGCGCAGACGCAGTCGATCAACCCGGGCTTCATCTTAATCGGCGCGCCGATCTTCGCGGCCTTGTGGGCCTACCTTGGCCGCCGAAAGGCCGATCCGCCGCCGATGCTAAAGTTCGGGCTCGCGCTGCTGCAGGTCGGCGCCGGGTTTCTGTTCCTGGTATGGGGCGCCGGGTTCGCGGACGCTCAGTATCGCCTGCCAATCTATTTCTTGGTTGGCGCCTATCTGCTGCACACCACCGGAGAGCTCTGCCTGTCGCCCGTGGGGCTTGCAGTGGTGAGCCGCCTGTCACCGGCGGCCCTGGTGGCCACAATGCTTGCCATGTGGTCGCTATCGAGCTCCTGGGCGCGATTCATCGGCGGCAAGATCGCCGCGATGGCCTCCAGCGACACCGTCGGCGGACAGGTGCTGGACCCGGCCGCCGCGCTGCACAGCGCGCTTCGGGTCTTCACCTGGATTGGCGCGGTCGGCATGGGGTTCGGCGTGCTGTTCCTGCTGGTCGGTCCCCTCATCCGCCGCTGGGGCGAGGACGGGTATGAAGCGGCGGAGCCGGCGAAAGCCGGCGAGGATGGGGATGCAGCGCCGAAGGTTCTGACGGGCACTGTCAGACCAAACTTGACGCCACGCTAACGGGCGGCGGGTTAGCCGCCGCCATGGCCAAATCGACGAACCCGTTTCGCCGCTTTGACAGCTCGCCGGAGGCGATCCGGCTGGTCGTCATGATGTATGTTCGCTGCCCGCTATCGCTGCGCAACGTCGAGAATCGGCTATTCGAATGCGGCATCGACATCGGCCACGAGACGGTGCGAGCGTGGGCCCGGGTTTAGCCTGCACGCCCATACGCGTATTATCGTCACTTGGAGATCAACTGCCGGGCGCGCGCCATCAAGCTCGGTCGGGCACGCCCCGCCTCGGGCACGCTCACAACGCCCTGTCCGTAGTCGTACCCGTAGCCATAGCCTTATGCGCCGCCGGTCGTCGCCGCGACAGGGCTGTAACGGGTCAACACGACAGCCTCGGCCTTGCTCGGCCGCCATACGCAAACGCGCCAAGGTCGAACGGGCCTGAGGAAGCTTCTGGTTGTTGGCGCCACCTCCGTGATCCGGCGAAGCCGCGACAGCACCGGGGCGTCGGCCTCATGAATCAACAGGCTGCTCGAACGCCGCCCGGCGCGGGTCGTCACCGTCGCAATGGCCAACAAGACCGCCAGGATCGCGTGGGCCGTATTGAAGCGTGGCGAGGTCTACCGCCCACCGGTCATGGCCTGACCTAGATCGCGGCGGCCCAAGGCCGCCGCTCCGAACTGTAAGGGTGCACAAGGGATGATGATGACGATCTGAACGCGACCGCGGACCAGGACAACCCGAGGCGCTGTCGGAGCCTTGAGCTCGATGGACTGATAGGGATCTGGTCAGCGGACTCCATCAGGGCCAGCGGCCGCAAGCGCCGCGCCAACAGGCCGGATAGATGACCGCACCCCGACAGATCGTCAGTTCAATCCAACTTCACCCTTGCGGAGAGGGGGCCGTCCACAGATGACACCATCCACACGCTCGATGACGCAGATTTTCGGGACGTTGGGGGCAGTCCCGACAACTCCAATCTTGATCAACTGCGCCGGTTTGCCGCTGGCCCCCATGCGAAGGGTCGCACGGCTGGCGCACTCGTCAGCACGGTGGCCGATCACCCCTTTCGCGCCAAACCCCGCGCCACCACGGGCGCGAGGCGAGCGGCGATCAGGTTGACGCCAGCGGCATTGGGGTGGACGCCGTCGCGTTGCAGCAAGGCCGGGCGCCCGGCGACGCCGGCTAGCAGATCGGGATAGAGGCCCACGCCCAGGGCCTTGGCGACCGCGGGAAATAGCGCGTCGAAATCCCGCGCATAGCCAGCGCCGATTGCGCGCGGGGCGCTCAGTCCGGTCAGGACCACATTGATCCGGCGGGCCCGCAGTCGCCGAACGATCGCGGTCAGATTGGCGCGGGTAACGTGGGGGTCGACCCCTTGCAACAGGTCATTGCCGCCCAGGGCCACCACGCACAGTCGCGTGTCGGCCTGGACCGAGAAATCGACACGCGCGAGGCCCGCGCCGGTGGTGTCGCCGGAGACTCCCGCGCCGCGCACAATCGCCGCTGCACCGCGGTGAGCAAGAGCCGCCTGCAGACGAGCCGGCAGGGCGGCGGCGGCGGGAAGGCCGTAACCGGCGGTGATGGAATCGCCCAGCAGGGTCACTACGGGCGTGGCTGCGGCGGCGGCGCGGACGGGCGCAGACAAGCCCGCCAGAGCGCCCGCGAGGACGCGACGACGGTTGATGTTGGATGAGGGTGTGGCGGGCATGTGCAGCCCCTATTTAAGGGATCGTACGATTTCCTCAAATTCGCGGGGCCAATATCAATGCTGAACGCCGTCAGATGGTGAACGCCGCCGGGGCGCGGGCGCCGCTTATCCTGGAGGGCGTCAGCCTGGCGCTGCCGTCGGCGGCGGGGGTGGTGGAGATCCTGCGCGAGATCGATTTTTCGGTGGCGACCGGCGAGCGGGTGGCGGTGGTCGGGCCGTCCGGCTGTGGCAAATCCTCGCTGATCGCCGTCGCCGCCGGACAGCCCACGGCAGGGGCCGTTCGGCTGTTTGATCAGGATCTGGGCGGCCTTACCGAGGATGGGCGTGCGCGGCTGCGGCGGGGCCGGGTATCCCTGGTGTTCCAGGCGTTTCATCTGTTGCCGAACATGACGGCGGAAGAAAACGTCGCCACGCCGCTGGAGATCGCCGGCGAGCGGCGCGCCGGCCCGGTGGCGAGGGACTGGCTGGATCGCGTCGGCCTGACGGCCCGGGCGCGGCATTATCCGCATCAACTCTCCGGCGGCGAGCAACAGCGCGTGGCCTTGGCGCGGGCCTTGGCGGCGGCGCCGGCCTTGCTGTTCGCCGATGAGCCGACCGGTAGTCTGGACGCAGCCAACGCTGCCGTGGTGGCCGATCTGATCTTTGATCTGACCGCGCAATCGGGCGCGGCCCTGGTGCTCGTCACACACGACGACGCCCTGGCGGCGCGAGCCGACCGACGCGTGCGGATGTTTGACGGCGCCATGACAGGCGGGGCTTAATCCATGCCTCTCGCTGTGCGCCTGGCGTTGCGGGAGTTGCGGTCCGGCGTCCGCGGGTTTCGGATTTTTCTGGCCTGTCTGGCTCTCGGCGTCGCCGCCATCGCCGCTGCGGGATCGACGGCGCAAGCTTTTCGCACCGGTCTGGCGGCGCAGGCGCGGGATATATTGGGCGGCGATGTTTCGGTCGGCCTGATGATGCGGCGCTTCACTCCGACAGAGCGGGGCGTGCTGGCCCGCGTGGGACCGCTCGCCTATACGGTGAGCGTCGGCGCCATGGCTCAGGCGCCGTCGGGCGAACGCCATCTGGTGGATCTTCGTGGCGTGAGCAACAGCTATCCTTTGACCGGGCGCGTCGAACTCGGTGGCGGGACGAGCTTGCGAGCGGCCCTCGCGCCGCGCGGCGGGGTCGCCGGCGTGGCGGTGGAGCAGTCGCTGCTGGATCATCTCCACCTCAAGCTCGGCGACCGTCTGCTGATCGGCAATGTTCCAGTGACGGCCACGGCCGTGCTGCTGTCGGAGCCTGATCGTCTGTCGCGGGGATTTGCCTTGGGCGCACGGGTGCTGGCGCCGATGCGCCTGGTCGAGGCCGGCGGGTTCTTGGACTCCGGCGCGCCGTTTGGCGAGACGGCGCGGATCGCCCTGGCGCCGTGGCGGAGCCTGCAGGCGGCGAGAACCGGGTTGGACCGGTCGCTCACGGCCGTCGGCCCAGGCGGATATCGTTTACATGACCGCAATGACGCCACCCCCGGCCTGCGTCGCCTACTGGACGAACTGGCGTATTTTCTGGGCTTCATCGGTCTGGCCGCCCTGGTCGCGGGGGGGTTGGGGGTATCTGGCGCGGTCAAGGCCTATCTCGACGCCAAGACCGCCTCGATCGCCCTGCTCAAGGTCCTGGGCGCGGAGGGGCGGCTGGTGCGCGATGTCTATATGATCCAGATCGGCGTGCTGACCATGCTCGGCGTGGCGATCGGTCTTGCGATCGGCGGGGCGACGCCGCTGATTCTTGGCGCCGTGGTCGCCAATCGCCTGCCGATTCCGGCCCTGTTCGCACTTTACCCGCAACCGCTGATCAAGGCCGGCGTGTTCGGGTTGTTGTCGGCGGCGGCGTTCGGTCTGGCGCCCCTGGCGCGCGCGCGCGTCACCCCACCCGCCACCCTGTTTCGCGGCGCCGGGCCGATCAAAGCGGCGTTCGGACCGGAGATGATCGGCGCTCTGGCGGCGAGCACCGGCTTGGCCGCCCTGGCCGTGGCCACGGCGCCGACGCCGATCGCCGCGGCGGTAATGATCGTTGGCGTCATCGTCGCCTTCGCCGGGCTCTGGTCCCTGGGCGTGGCGGCGGCCAATGCGGCGGGGCGGGCGCGGGGTCGCCATCGCGGGACGATGCGGATCGCCCTGGCCAATCTCGCCGGCCCCGGATCGGCGGCGCGCTCGGCAGCGCCGGCGATGGGCTTGGGCGTCGTCTTGATGTTGGCGGTGGTGCTGATCCAGTCCAGCCTACTCGCGCAGGTGGCGATCGTGGCGCCCCGCTCGGCGCCGACTTTGGTGTTCACCGCCATCCCGGCTGATCGCGCGGCGGCGTTCGACGCGGCCCTCGCGCGAGCGGTTGGGCGGCGTCTTACGCCGGCGATATATCTGCGCGCGCCGTTCGCAACCGGGCGGATAACGGCGGTGCGCGGCCACGCAGTCGACGCCGCGCGCGTCCCTGAGGGGGATCGCTGGGCCTACGACAATGACGTGACTCTCTCGGCGATCGGGCCGGAACCGCGCGATTCCGGGGTTACCGAGGGCGCTTGGTGGCCCGCCGCCTATGCAGGGCCGCCGCTGATCGCCTTGTCGCAAGACGCTGCCAAGGGCGGGAAAATCAAGGTCGGCGACACCGTCACCCTCTCAATCCTGGGCCGGGACATCGCCGCCCGCGTCTCGGCTTTGCGCAAGATCGACGCCGCCAGTTTTGGGGTCAACTTTCCCATCGTCATCACGCCGGGCGCCCTGGCCAGGGCGCCGATCAACCAGGTCGCCATCGCCAAGGTGACGCCCGCTGAGGAAGCCCGCGTCAACCGAGCTCTGGGCGCCGATTTCCCGCAGGTGAATATCATCAGCGTGCGCGAGCAACTGGCGGCAGCGGCCGATGTATTTAACCGGCTCTCCCTAGCGATCCGCGCCGCCGCCGCCGTGGCTGCGGGGGCTGGCTTGCTGGTGCTAGCCGGCGCCATCGCGGCGGGCGCGCAGGGCCGGGCGAGGGAGGCCGCGATCCTGAAGGTTTTGGGCGCGGCGCGGGGCCAGATCCTGGCTATCTATGGACTGGAATATGGCGCCGTGGGTCTGATCGCCGGCGGGACGGGGGTGGCCTTAGGCTATCTGGCCGCCTGGCCAGTCGTCACCCAGGTGTTCCGCGCCAGTTGGAGCGTCGATTGGGGCGGGGCGGCGATGCTGATCCTCGCCGCCGCCGGCGTCTCGGGCCTCGCCGGTCTCCTGGCCGCGCGCCAAGCCCTTGCTCAACGCCCGGCGGCGAGCCTGCGCGCCGGGTGAATGTCCGATTGCAGTCGCGGATATCCTCACATTCGTCAGAGCATTTTTGCGGAGAATCGGCCATTTATTCTCCGCATTCAACGCGGAAAATAGGGTTCCCATCGCGGTGAATAACCGCCATAACCTCCGCAAATAATGCGGTGAATGATGGACTATATCCACGAACGCAAAGACTGGCCGAGCTTCCACTGGAGCCACGAAAAGCTGGCGTCGCAGCTCGCCGCCGTGCGTCACCGGCAAGGCCGGCTCATCGGACGCATGGAGGCGCTTGGTTTCCAGCTTCGCGCCGAGGCTGTCCTGCAATCCCTCACCGAAGAAGTCCTGAAATCCAGCGACATCGAAGGCGAGATTCTTGATCGAGAGCAGGTTCGATCTTCGATCGCGCGGCGCCTGGGCATGGACATCGGTGCGCTCGCCCCGATCGACCGTGATGTCGAGGGCGTCGTCGAGTTGATGCTCGACGCCACGCAGAACTACGCCGCGCCGCTGACAAAGGACCGGCTATTCGACTGGCAGGCCGCGCTCTTCCCCACCGGTCGCAGAGGCATGACCAAAATCAAAGTCGGCGCGTGGCGCGATGGAACATCAGGGCCGATGCTGGTCGTATCCGGTCCGATCGGCCGCGAACGCGTCCACTATGAGGCGCCGGCAGCTGACAAACTTGAACAGGAAATGCGCGCGTTCCTCGCCTGGTTCAACAGCAAGGAATCGGTCGATCCCGTCCTTGAGGCAGCGGTCGCTCACCTCTGGTTTGTGACGATCCATCCCTTTGAAGACGGAAACGGCCGGATCGCTCGCGCCATCTCCGACATGTCGCTCGCACGCTCAGAACAAAGCCCGCGGCGATTTTACAGCATGTCCGCGCAGATCAGGACCGAGCGGAAAGCCTATTACGACATTCTGGAAACCACCCAGAAAGGCGATCTCGACATCACCGGGTGGATCGCCTGGTTTCTGGGATGCCTGGACCGCGCATTCGTCGGCGCCGAAGTCATTCTCGCCGCGGTCCTTCAGAAGGCGCGCTTCTGGGAGGCGCATGCCGGCGAGCCCATCAACGAGCGCCAACACGGCGTCATCAACCGGCTGCTCAATGGACTCGAAGGCAAGCTCACCTCGTCGAAATACGCCACGCTCGCCAAATGCTCCCAGGACACAGCGTCCCGCGACATCGACGGTCTCGTGAAACTCGGGATGCTTCAGAAGGACGGCGCCGGCGGGAGGAGCACGAGTTACTCGCTGGCGGCGCCAATCAGCCGGTTCGCCGACCTGGTTCGATGAGAGACTTGCGCCAAGTCATTGTCGTGGGCCAGGGGCGCGGCCTAGCTAAGCGCCGGATCGCGCGCCGCGCCCCTTGGTTGGCGGGACGCTGCGGATCGCCGGCGCCAATTCTGATAGGAGCCCCTTTTGGACCTCGTGGTCGCCCGTATTGTTCACGTCCTGTCGATCGTGATGTGGATTGGCGGAGTCGGTTTCGTCACCACGGTGCTGTTTCCATTGATCCGGCGATCGATCGCGCCGGACGGGCGCCTAGCCGCCTTCGTCCAATTCGAAAGCTCATTTTCGGGCCAAGCCCGCGTTAGCGTCGCCTTGGCCGGTCTGAGCGGCCTCTACATGACCTGGCGGCTTGACGCTTGGTCGCGCTTCGCCTCGGCCAGGTTCTGGTGGATGGATGCCATGGTCGCGCTTTGGACCGCCTTCGCCCTGGTGCTGTTTGTGATCGAACCGCTAGTGGTGCATCCGCGCCTCCGAATGGCGATGGAGGTCGCCGATTCCGGTCGGCTATTCGACCGGATGGAACGCTTCCATCGGATCATGCTCGTCTTGAGCCTGGTCGCGGTTCTTGGCGCGGTCGGTGGCAGCCACGGATTGTGGGACTGAAGATGAACCGGCGGGGCTCAAGGCCATGACCATAGCCGCCGAACGCCGCGTCTATACGGGGCCGCCGCTCTTCAGCGCCGGTTTTCGGCCCTTCTTTCTGCTGTCCTGCGCTGGGCCCGCGCTGATCATACCGATGTGGGTGCTCGCCTATCTGGGCTTTCCGCCACTTGCCGGGGCGCTGACCCGCGACTGGCATGTTCATGAGATGCTGTTCGGCTATCTGTCCGGCGTCATGGCGGGCTTTCTGCTGACCGCCGTGCCGAACTGGACCGACCGCCTGCCCGTGCTTGGCGCGCCGCTGGTCCTGCTGATCGGCCTTTGGGTGGTGGGGCGCGTGGCGATGGTTATGGCGCCCCAATCGCTTTGGGCCGTCCACAGATCACAGCACCTTCAGGGCGTCCAACAGCGGCGCCAGACCGTCGCCGTAACGCTTCCACCGCTCTACCGAGGTCGTGTAGATGGGTTTACGTACCTGGACGACGCTGGCGGTTTTCACCGGTCGCGTCGATTTATGGAAAGCGAGGCAGGCCTTATCCCATTTCAGGCCGACGTGATCGACGAGGGCGCGGGCATTGGTTTCCAGATCGTCGATTACCGATTCATAGTCGACCGTTAACATCACCCCGGCCGGCAGGACCTTTTCCCAGTGAGCCATCAGATCCTGGTAGTGAAGATGGTAGCGACCCAGCTCACCGAGCTCATAGCTGTGCGGCATGTCGTCCTGGAACAGTTTGGTGTAGGCCGAAAGACAGGTGTCGACCGGGTTGCGGCGCGCGTGGATGATCTTGGCGTTGGGGAACAGCAACTGGATCAGGCCGACGAAGAAATAGTTGGTCAGCAGCTTGTCGGTGATACGGGCCGCCCCGCCGGCGTCGCGGCGGACCTCGGCCAGATAGCCGTCGGCGATCGTCGCGTAGTGAGCGGGCTCGAGGGCGCCGATCATGGCCGGGAATTTCGGGATCGACGGGAAGCGGTCGCGCAACGCGCCGAGCCTGCGGTGCAGAACCTTGATCTCGCCCGCGCCATAGGCCTGGGGATGGCTGGAGAGGATCTGCTCGATCAGAGTGCTGCCGGAGCGGGGCATGCCGACAATGAACACCGGCGTGGTGGCCGGATTGCCGGCCCACGGGCGATTCTCGAAAATCTCGCGGCCGAACGTCGCCTTGATCTGATCGAAGAAACCGAAAGTCTCCGCCTCATCATACTTGAGCTGCGCGCGCCGCAGCCTGGCCCCGGTCGCATAGTGATCCAGGGCGAGGGGATAGTCGCCGGAGTCCTCCAGCGCCTTGGCGAGGGCGAAATGGATCGGAATAAGACGTTCCGTATTCGGATTTTCCGCCCTGGCCAGAATGTCTTTCATCTGAGCAATTAGAGTGTCGTCCGCCGCGAACGTCTCAAGGTCATTCAGATTGGAATAGGCGCCGTAGAGGTCGGGGTTGAGCTCCAGAGCTTTTCTGAGTTCCGCCCGCGCCTCGTCCATACGGCCGACCGATTTGAGCACCACCCCGTGGAAGCTGCGTAAGTCGGCGGCCTCGGGATCGAGCTTGATCGCCTGCGCGATGAAGCCGAGCGCTTCGTCATGGCGATCAAGCTCGTGGTGGATCTGGCCGAGGATGCAATACGCCTCCGCCTTGTCCGGCTCGATGTCCAGCGCCGCGCGGGCGGCCTGTTCGGCGATCGGGTGGGCCCCGCGCTTGAGTTGCACCCTGGCCACGTTGAGCAGGGTGGCGACGTTCCTTTCGTCGAGCTTCAAAGCGTCGCCCAGAATCCGCAGGGCCTCGTCGGTGCGATCCTTGTGCAGCAGCAGCACCGACAGATTGTTGTGGGCGTCGACGTAGCCGGGTTTGAGCGTGATGGCCTTGCGGTAGGCGTATTCGGCCGATTCGAAATCCTCGGCGTCGCGCAGGGCGGTGGCCATGTTGTTGTAGGCTTCCGGATAGGCCTCGCGCTGGGTAACCGCGCGCTGGTAACAGGCGATGGCCTCGGGCCGGCGTTCGAGCGCGCGATAGGCGTTGCCGAGGTTGTTGTGCGCCTCGGGAAACTCCGGTTGCAGCGCGATCGCCTTTTCGTAGGCCACGGCGGCCTCGGCGTATTCCTCGCGGTCGAAATGGACGATGCCGAGGTTGCTGTAGGCCTGGGCTGACCTGGGATCGAGCTCGATCGCCTTGGTCAGGGCGATCCGGGCCTCGACGGCCTTGCCGCGCTGGCGTTCGATCTCGCCGAGATTGGCATGATAGCTGGCGATGTTCGGGTTCAGCTTGATCGCCCGGCCGATCAGATTCACCGCCTGCTTGGCGTCGCCCCGGGCGTTCAGGATCACGCCCAGAAGGTTGTAGGCGTCCGGATTGTTGGGCCGACGCTCGATGATCTGGCGGCTGACCCGTTCGGCCTCGACCAGACGTCCGGCAAGATACAGCTGGCCGGCTACCTCGAGCGCCTTGGCCACCGGCACGGCGACCTTGCCGACCGGGCCGTTCGGGTCCAGGGCCGCGTCGTCCGCCAGACCAGGGGCGCCCGATGATTGGGTCATAGATCACTCATTCCACAAACAAGATGTTCAACACACCGGTGATGACGCCCAAAAATCTTACGACGCAATCACATTCCTATTCCAGGTATTTCAAAGGAATGCGGCAGGGCAAGCCTCCAGAGCCCGGTGCGTTCAGACGGAACGGATCTGAAGGCTCAAGTCAGGCTCTGCATTTTTGAATTTAGAGCAGGATTCAAGATTTTGGATGGCCCCGTCCGAAATCGTCCTGCACCAACGCCGTTCACGTCCCCGCGGCGCCTGGCGACAGGCCGGGGCCGCGGGTCCGCCCATGATCGAGCGAACCCGCGCCTTTTGGCCTAGAAGTTGACGTGGATGGTCGCGCGACGGTTGAGCGGTTCCTTCACGCCGTCGCCCGTTTGGACGGCGGGTTCGGACTTGCCCTTCCAGCTGACATCCAGGTTGGACTGGGGAACGCCCAGAACCACCAGGCCATCGGCGGTCGCCTTGGCGCGGCGTTCCGACAGGCGCTGGTTGTAGGCCACCGAACCGGAGGTGTCGGTGTGACCGACGATGATGTCCTTCGAAGCGTGGCCATCGACCGAGTACTTGGCCGCATCCTGGATCACCGCCTGGGCTTCCGGCGTGATCACGAACTGATCAAACGGGAAGTAGATGATGTAGTCGCGCGGCGTGAAGGCCGGCGGCGGCGGCGGGGGAGGCGG
>JANXUA010000134.1 GCA_025352085.1 Caulobacteraceae bacterium
TGTAGCGCCCATTTAGTAATGTCGCAGTGTGCCATTTAGACATGTCACCCTCCCTCGTTTGCGCGGGAGGCCCTCCAGGTGACGTTACATATCATGAGCGACAAGGAACTGGCGCGGCTGGAGGTCCTTCGCGATCTCGGCAGCGGACACCTTACCACCTCGGCGGCAGCTGAGCTGCTCGGTCTGGAGCGCCGGCAGGTCCAGCGCGTGTTCAAGGCATACCAAGAGCAAGGCGCGACGGCGCTAATCTCCAAGAAGCGCGGCCGGCCTAGCAACCGTCAGGCGCCGACCGGCCTCAAGGAACAGGCGCTGGAGCTGATCCGCGCGAAGTACACGGACTTCGGGCCTACCCTGGCCGCCGAGAAACTGCGTGAGGTCCACGGCATCACTGTCGGCCGCGAGACGCTGCGTCTATGGATGCTGGAAGCCGGCCTTTGGGCGGATCGCGTGAAGCGCCGCGGGCGTGTGTACCAGCCGCGCTATCGCCGGGAGTGCGTCGGCGAGCTGGTCCAGGTCGACGGCTCGGAGCACTGGTGGTTCGAGGATCGCGGCCCGCAATGCACCCTCCTCGTCTTCATCGACGACGCCACCAGCCGGCTGATGCATCTTCAGTTCGTGCAGTCGGAGTCGACGTTCGCCTACTTCAACGCGACGCAACGATATCTCGAGCAACACGGCAAGCCCGTGGCGTTCTACACCGACAAGCACGCGGTCTTCCGGGTGAACAAGCCGGCCGGACTTCATGGAGACGGCATGTCCCAGTTCGGTCGCGCGCTGAAGGCGCTGACGATCGAGATCATCTGCGCCAACTCCAGCCAGGCCAAGGGCCGCGTCGAGCGCGCCAACAAGACCTTGCAGGACCGCCTGGTGAAGGAGCTTCGGCTCGCCGGCGTCAGCACCATGGAGGCCGGCAACGCCTTCCTGCCGACCTTCATGGCCGACTACAACGCCCGCTTCGCAAAGGCGCCGTTCAACGACAAGGATCTCCACCGGCCCATGACCCCCAGGGATCGCCTCGACGAGGCCTTCACCTGGCGCGCCGAGCGGACCCTGTCACAGTCCCTGACGCTCCAGTACGACAACATCCTCTTCCTGATCGAACCGTCCAAGTTCGCTCAGGCCGCGATCGGTCAGCGAGTCGAGGTCGTGGATTTCCCGGACGGGCGGCTGGAGGTCCGCTTCAAGGGCAGAAGCATGCCCTATCGGACCTTCGACAAGCTGCGACGCGTCACCGAGACGGCTGTCTTGGAAAACAAGCGGCTCGGCGGCCTCCTCGCCTTGATCCGCCAAGACCAGCAGACCCAGCCGCCGGGTATGCGCACCTGCAAAGGCCCGCACCGACGCGATCAGACCGGTCACATGTTCAGCGTCGGCTGAACCGTCTTGACCAGAGCCTCGCTTCGCTCGGACACCCTGCAGACACGGCAGCTCACGGAACGAGGGACGGTCGGGCTCTGCGCGATGTGGAGAGCTACGCGCCCGCCCGTCCCTCGACTGCAAAACCCGCGATACCGACATTTCTAACTGGCAGACTCCGCGACATCTCTAACCGGCGTAGACAATATTGTAGCTCAGCGATGGAGATGTCGCCGGCCCCAAGGTTTGGAATGTCACAAGCCTCCCCTTCAGTTCAAGCATTGAAGGTGGCGGCGGATATTGTCAGGCGCGATTGCGGCTAAGCACGGTGTCAAGCGCCCAGGTCCCACCGCCCGCCGCGGCGATGTAAAGAAAGATCACCGCGTAGAGCGCCGCTTCAACGCCATGATTGGCCTGAGGGTCGAAGCTGACCGGCGTATTGGCCGGCATCATGTGAAAGGCGTTGAAGACGTGGAAGCCGAAATAGGCCACCGTCATCTGGCCGGAGGCGATGAACGCCGCCGGACGGGTGAAAAGTCCGACTGCCACCAGGATCCCGCCAATCAGTTCGATGACGCCTGAAACCATGATGACCGGCGGCAGCGGGCCAGGCATGGCTGTCGGGAAACCTAAGAGCTTCATCGCGCCATGCTCCATGAAGCAAACCCCGGCGATGATGCGCAGCACGCTTAAAAGGCGCGCCGACCAATTGTCCAAAAAACCCATGTGCCTTCCTTCCCAGAAATCGTCGGTTTTCGACGTTCCGGGCAACCTGTCAGTGGCCTGGGACGACCGCAACCGTTGTTCCGCAGATGGTGGTCAAAGCACTTCGGCGAGAAAGCGGGTCAGACCATCCCACGCCCGACCGGCAGCGCGGGCGCTGTATTTTAGGCCCATCGCCGGGGCGTCGGCGCCTTCGTTCATGAAGGCGTGCTTTGTGTCGCCAAAGGCGTGCAGCTGCCAGTCGGCGCCGGCGTCGGTGAACTCGGCGGCGAAGGCCACGGCGTCCTCCGGTTTGGCCATCGGATCGTCCCAGCCGTGATAGGCGATGACTTTGGCCGCGATCGGCGTGACGCTCGGCAGGCCGGCGGTCAGGAAGAGGCCGTGGAAACTCGCCACGCCCTTCACCGCCGCGCCGGCGCGGGCGAGATCGAGCGCGCACAGACCGCCGAAGCAAAAGCCGATCGCCGCCATGCGCGCGGCGTCCACTTTCGGGAGGGCCGTAACCACATCGACGGTTTCGAGGAGGCGCGCGCGCAATTTGGCTCGGTCGCCCGCCAGCGGGTTCATCAGGGTCTGGCACTCTTCCGGCGTCTGACCGACGAGGCCCTTGCCGTACAGATCGACGCAAAAAGCGTTGTAACCGAGCGCGGCGACGCGATGGGCGAAGCCCTCCTGGCTTTCCGATCGCCCGCTCCAGTCGTGCAGCACGAGCACCGTCGGCGCCGCGCCCGCGCGCGCCTCGTCGCGAACCAGAAGCCCCTGATGCGGCTTGCCGTCGTGAGCGTAGTCGATGAGGCGGGTTGCGGTCATTTGGGATGAACCTTTTGTCTGAATCTCTTCTCCCATAAGGAGAAGAAGGGGCCCATGGCAATGCCACGGCAAGATGAGGGGTTAGGCGGCGGGCAAGGTAACCCCTCACCCTCCCAGCTTCGCTGGGTCCTTCCCTCTCCCAATGAGAGAGGTTAAGATTACTTCGGTCGAAAACGCTTGCTGGCGGGAAAGCCTTTCGGCGACAGCTTGCCGGCGGAGGCGCGGCGGCCGAGCCAGGTTCGCCAGTCGGGCCACTCGCGGTTGCGACCGCCGGCGTCGATCCAGCCGGCGCCGTCCACGCCGTTGAAGGCCGCGACATCGCGCAGGCCCCCTTCCCTGTAGCTTTGGAGCTTCACCCCCTTGCCGCGCGCCATCTCCGGCAGTTCGGCCAGCGGGAAGATCAGGCATTTGCCGTTGTCGCCGACCACGGCGAGATGGTCGCCGCCAGCCTCCAGGCACACCGCCGCGCCCCTGGCGTCGACGGTGAGGACTTGCTTGCCGGCCTTGCGGAAGGCCACGGCCTCATCCTCGACCATGACAAAGCCGTAGCCGGCTTTGGAAGCCAGCACCCGCCGTCGTCCCGGTGCGTGGGCGAAGACGCTGAGGATATCGACCTTGTCGTCCAATTCGATCATCAGGCGTAGCGGCTCGCCGTGCCCGCGCGCCGACGGAAGTTTGTCGCACGGCAAGGTAAAAAATCGTCCGTCAGACGCGAAAATCATTAACTTATCCGTCGTTTCAGCCGCGAGGGCAAAGGCCAGTTTATCGCCTTCCTTGAAAGTCAGGGACAGCGGATCCTCCACCCTCCCCTTCGCGGCGCGGATCCAGCCGCGCTCGGAGACGATGACGGTGATTGGTTCGCGGGTGACATAGGCGTCGAGCGTGGCCGCCGCGTCGATGGTCGGCGCGGTCTCAAAGGTGGATCGGCGTTTGCCGATATCGGTGGTTGGACCCAGCTCACGGCGCACGGCGCGCAGGCCGACGGCCACCAGTTTCCACTGCTCGGCGTCTGAATCCAATACCGCCAGCAGCCCATCGCGTTCCTGTGCCAATTCATCGTGCTCGCGGCGCAGCTCCATCTCTTCGAGACGGGCCAACTGGCGCAGGCGGGTGTTGAGAATGGCCTCGGCCTGAATGTCGCTGAGCGCGAAGGTTTCGATCAATTTGGTCTTGGGTTCGTCCTCATAGCGGACGATGCGGATCACCTCATCGAGACTGAGGAAAACGATCAGCAGGCCTTCGAGGATGTGCAGGCGCGCCTCGATCTTGGCGAGCCGGAATCTGGCCCGTCGCACCAGAACCTCGCGGCGGTGATCCAGAAACGCCCGCAGCGCGGCCTTCAGACCCATGACCACCGGCGCGCCCCGGGCGTTGAGCACATTCATATTGACCGGAAAACGGGTCTCCAGATCGGACAGGCGAAACAGGCTCTCCATGAGGACTTCGGGTTCGACATTGCGCGCGCGTGGCTCGATCACCAGGCGCATGTCTTCGGCCGACTCGTCGCGCACATCGCCCAGCAAGGGCGCCTTCTTGGTTTCGATCAGGCCGGCCAGTTGTTCGACCAGATCGGCCTTTTTCACCTGGTAGGGAATTTCGGTGATGACGATCCGCCAGCCGCCGCGACCGGTGTCCTCGCGGGTCCAGCGGGCGCGGGCGCGCACCCCTCCCCGGCCCGTTTCATAAGTCTCCAGCAGGGATTGCCCGCTCTCGACGATCACCCCGCCAGTCGGGAAATCGGGGCCGTGAACGTGCGCCATCAGATCGACGGTGGTCGCCGACGGGCGTTGCAGGATCAGCAGGCAGGCGTCGATCAGTTCGGCGGCGTTGTGCGGCGGGATAGAGGTCGCCATGCCCACGGCGATGCCCGACGAACCGTTGGCCAATAGATTGGGAAAGCCCGCCGGCAGAACCACCGGCTCTTCTTCCTCGCCATCATAGGTGGCGCGAAAATCGACGGCGTCCTCGTCGATACCGTCGAGCAGAAGCTGAGCGGCTTCGGTCAGACGACACTCGGTGTAACGCATGGCCGCGGCGTTATCGCCGTCGATATTGCCGAAATTGCCCTGACCGTCGATGAGCGGATAGCGCTGCGCAAAGTCCTGCGCCAAGCGCACTAGGGCGTCATAGACGGCCACGTCGCCGTGTGGGTGATATTTGCCGATCACGTCGCCGACGACCCGCGCCGATTTCTTGGCCGAGGTCTTGGGATCGAGCTTGAGCAGGCGCATGGCGTAGAGCAGCCGCCGGTGCACGGGCTTGAGGCCATCGCGCACGTCGGGCAGCGCCCGCTGGGTGATCGTCGAAAGGGCGTAGGCGAGATAGCGCCGCGACAGCGCCTCGCTCAAAGGTTCATCAAGGATCCGTCCGCCGTTGTCCGGCGGCGGGGTCACGGGCGCGTTCATGGCTCCGTTTGATGTGAGTCACTCCCCGAAGTCCAGGGTTGGGAGATCCAGGGTTGCGCGCGCGGTCACTCGGTGAACAGATATGTCTGCAAACCGCCTGTTGATTTAATTGCGGAGACCGACTTGCCCACATCCCCAACCGACGCGGTCATCGTCATCGTTGAGAACGGCCCCTACTTAGTCAGCGGCGCACCGCCGCTCGCCACGCAAACCATCGGCGCGGACGCCGAGGGCGGTTCAGAGGTTTGGGTTGAGGGCGATGCGATCCCGGCGCCGGAAAAATATTCCCTTTGCCGCTGCGGGCAATCGAAGCGAAAGCCGTTCTGCGACGGCACGCACGTTAAGATCGGCTTTGACGGCGCGGAGACCGCCAGCCGCGAGCCCTATCTCAACCAGGCGAATGTCGTCGATGGCCCAGCTCTGGCGCTGATGGACGCCGAAACGCTGTGCGCCTTCGGGCGGTTTTGCGATACGCACGCCAAGGTTTGGAACCAGGCGGCGCGCACCGACGACCCCGCGGTCCGCGCGCAATTCATCAAACAGGTGGGCAATTGTCCGGCCGGTCGCCTGGTCGCGTGGGACAAGGCCGGCGGAGCGCCTCTCGAACCGCATCTGCCGGTTTCGATCGGCCTGGTGGAGGATCCCGAGGAAAAGTGCGGTGGACCGATATGGCTGCGCGGCGGGATCAAGGTCGTTTCATCGGACGGGTTTGAATATGAGGTGCGCAATCGCGTGACCCTGTGCCGGTGCGGCGCGTCGAACAACAAACCGTTCTGCGACGGCTCGCACGCCTCGATCGGCTTTCAATCTGAGTGAAGCGGGACTTCGGCTGGAAGATTTAGCAGCTGCTTTGGATCTCTGCGCGACGGCTTCCTCCCCCACCCCTTCGGGGTCCCCCCTTCCCCCACGCAAGAGGGCGCGGGGGAGGAGATTGGTGGAGGAAAAC
>JANXUA010000151.1 GCA_025352085.1 Caulobacteraceae bacterium
CAAGCCGCCGCCGACTTCATTTGAGATCGGTCAGCGCCGGTTCAGCATGCTCATCCTGCACATCACCGTCGTGCTCGTGTTGCTGGTGATGGCCGAAAACATGGCGTTCCACCGTCCGTGGCTCCAGTCCCTGATCTTCGCGCTGGCGCTCGCCGTGGGCCTGACGCCCGAACACCTGCCGACGATCATGACCATCACCATGGCGCGTGGCGCGGTGCGCCTGTCGCGCGAGCGGGTGATCGTCAAAAACATGATGCTCCGCACGTCGGCGATCGAGCACGCCCGCACGGCACCCCCTGGGGGTAAGCGTGGCGCTCCATCCCGGCGCTGTGGCGACGCCGTTGAGCCGGCCGTTCGTCGGCCAAACGTCGTCTGGACGGCCATTCACTCCTCAGATCGCAGCCGGCCACGTCCTGCGGGTCCTTGACGGGCGGGGTCCGGAGGCTAACGGTGCGCCCTTGTCCCGTGTCTTGGTGGCGAAGGTTTCCAGCACCTCGCCTGCATGGTCCACGGCCCGCCACAGGGAGTTCATCTCCCCGCCGATCTTCACGTAGACCTCGTCCAGATGCCACAACATGATCAGCACGAGGCGGATCACCTTGCGGGACGAGGTGAAACAGCGAAACGGGTTGGGCGTCCGGACCCGTTAGGGCAGGGCGGTTACTACCCGCCTAATTCGCTCTGACGGAGGCGTCCCTACAGTCAACTTGTCAAAGCCGATGCGACCAGTGCAGGCCGGCGACGAGATCGTCCAACTTCGCCTGAATATAGCTCTGCGCGCGCGGGTTGAGACGGCCCCTATAGTGGCGCATTCCCATCTCTTGGCGGCGGATGCTGTTCAAGGACCGCAAGGCGGCGTAGCCGTCCTGGCGCGTCAGGGCGCCGTCATTCACCCCATTGCGAATACGCCGGTCCAGCCAAGCTTCGCGCGCGTGGAGATCTTGGGGGGCGTCGGCCCAAGGTGAACGATGGTCGTCGACAGGGTAGGACACCGGCGTGGGCTCGCGGTTCACCGCTCCGATCCAACGGCCCTGGGCGTCATAGTAGCCGACTACGGTCCCTGGTCTCCAGCGGCCCGCCGTGTCGTAATAGCCGGGCTGAGCGTCGGCGACCCAGGCGCCGTTGGCGTCGCGATGACCGCCGGCCTGCCCAGATATCCAGCGGCCGGCGTCGTCATAGCGCCCGATGGAGGGACCGGCGATCCAGCGCCCATTGTCATAGTGGCCGCTCGTGGTTCCGGCGATCCATTGACCATTGGCGCCGTAGTAGCCTCCGGCGGAGGCGGGCACCCACTCTCGATCGGAATCGTAATAGCCGCTGGCCGTAGGATTGGTGTCCGCGGAAATCCAGCGGCCCTGAGGGCCGTAATAACCGTTTGGCGCGCCATCGACCCACTGGCCGTCACGGTCGTAATACCCAGCCGCGTTGGCGCGATCGATGACGTTGGCGTGCCATTGGCCCGCACTGTCATAGTAACCGTAGGCGTGCGTACAGTCGGCGTTCGATCGGGTGAGCTGGTTGCCGGCGATGGCGCCGCCGATCCCGCCAATCAGGGCGCCGGCGGTCCTGTTATCGCGCCCGGCGATCGCGCTTCCCAGCAAGGCTCCTACGCCCGCGCCCCCAACCGTACCCACAATGCGTGTGTTGCGGCGCTCCTCGCAAGTTTGCTGGGCCATGCCCAGGGTCGGGATCAACGCGACCGCCGCGATACCGGCCGCCAGAAAATGTTTACGCATGGGGTGGAGTCCTTGGAAATCCTGATTTGTGTCGACATAAACCCCTGTTGACGGACATCGTTCCCCTTCGGCGCCCGCCGTCAGGGAATTTGGCGCCCGGGGCGCTGGTATCTGTAGACGGCCCCTGCGCTGCAGGCGTTGAGCTGGTGCTGTCAGTCCAACGGCATCTCGTCTCCGGTCGGACGGAGTCACCCCAAACCCGACCCGGCGCTATCGCAGGACTGACCGGCGCTCCGCCAGCGCGGCGGAGCGTCTCCGCGCCGGGCCGCCGCGAGAGTCCCGCCTGCCGGGCAGGTCGCGGCTGTGGGTAGATTCCGCCGATGGCGCGCCTGAACGACGCGCTATAGGCTGAGCATCTCCGGGCCTGAGCGAGCCCGGACGGCGCCGAACGACGGTGGCTTCGTCGCCTGTGGCGCCATGCCCGACGGAGAATGGATCATGAAGGCCGCCGACCGGACGGACGCCGCCTGCGCCACGCCCGAACTCGTCGCCGCGCCCCGGCTCTCGATCGTCCCGACGAGAGCGGATGTTCGCCACATGCGCCGCGCCATCGCCCTGGCGCGTCTGGCGACGAAGCGTCCTGGAGCCTCGCCCATCGGACGCGTGATCGTTCGAGATGGCAGGATTCTGGCTCAAGGCCATAACGAGGTCGATATCCGCCATGATCCGACCGCCCACGCCGAGATCGTCAGCCTGCGGCGCGCCGGCCTAGCAGTGGGATCGGCTGATCTGCGAGGGGGGCACTGTCAAGGCAAACTCGAATACTGTGTTTTGGGGCTGCTGCAGCGACTCGCCGTAACTGTTTTTGCTCAGGATTCCAAATTCTCCGACAAGCATTTTAGGGGCCAAAACGGCCTTTGCTTGTTTGCCTTGACAGTGCCGGCGACGTAAAAAGAGACCAGCGCCGCCCGGGCGCTGGTCTCCAGTGCGTCCGGCGTCCACTTTCCGGCGGACACACTGGAGACCAGCGCCCGGGCGGCGCGGGTCTCTTTTTACGTCGCCGGCACTGTCAAGGCAAACAAGCAAA
>JANXUA010000174.1 GCA_025352085.1 Caulobacteraceae bacterium
GGGGATAGTTTCCGTGGAGGCCATCGGCAAAGGCGGCAATCAGCAACACGAGCGCCAGATAGCCCCACACTTTCAGCAGGCGGTCAGTCATCGCCCCCTCGAAAACAACAGCGCCCGGCGCACGGCGAAATTGAACACGAAGGCCGCGCCGACGGCGACGCCGGTCGTGAACGCATAGTTCAGTCCGACGACCGTGAGGAAAAGCCAGGTCGCCGCCTCCTTCACCAGCAGGCCGAAAATGCCGATGACCAGGAAGCCCGCGAATTCAATCCACCGGTTGCCCAGTCGGTGTTCGTGGAACACGAATTTGATGCTTAAGGCGTAGTTGACCACCACGCCCGCCGCGAAGCCGCCCGCCACCGCCCCCTGCCAGGGCATATGGATCGCGTATTTCAACAGGAAGTTGAGGCCGGTATCGACGCCCAGCGCGACGACGCTGACCAGCAGGTATTTCCACGACTCCTCGATCAGGGTCCGCAGGCCCGCGGCGGTCAGGCGGGGTCCCTCGCCCATCCGGTCAGGCCGCGCGGCTCGGAACCAGGCGCTCGCTGGCCAGGGCTTCGTTGGCGCCCGATACGCCGGCTTCGCCGTATTCGGCGTCTTCATTGACGTCCCACACGTCATAGAGCCGCCGGCCCGCCTGGATATTCAGCGCGGTCAGCATGCCGGTCATCATGGCGTGGTCCTGGTTGTTGTACTTGTGCATGCCGTTGCGCCCGACCAGATGCAGGGTCGGATAGAGCCGCGCCAGGTCGTCGCGCACGGCGGCGACATTGTCGCGGTAGGTTTCGTCATACACCGGATAGGCCTTGGCCTGGCGCACGACGCAGGCGTCCTTGACGTCCTGCGGCCGCATCAGGCCGACGACGCCGATTTCCCGCGATGCGCGGGCGATCAGATCGGCGTCGCTTGAGGTCCACAGGCCGTCGCCCTCGAAACAGAAATACTCCAGGCCCAGGCACGTCGAGACCGGATCGGGGATCATCTCCGGCGACCAGGACCGGAAGTTCTGCACCCGCCCGACCGTCACCGACGGATCGTGGATATAGACCCAGTTGTCCGGGATGGCAGCGCTCGACTCGCCGATCAACACCACGGTGAGGAAGTCGCGGTATTTCAGCCCGTCGGCCTGCGTCAGCGAAGCGGGCGCGGGGCTGATCGCGTGGGCAAGCTCGCGCATCGGCATGGACGAAATGACATTGCGCGCGGTGCGGATTTCGCTGGAGCCGTCCCCGCGCACGGTGGTGACGGTCCAGAGTTTCGCCGCCGCGCTCCAGCTAAGGCCGGTGACGCGGGTGTCCATCACCACGGCGCCGCCCAGAGCGGTGATCTTGGCCGCGCACGCCTCCCACATCATCCCAGGACCCTTGCGCGGATAGCGGAAGGATTCGATCAGGGTCTTGGCGCCCGCGCCGCCGGCGGCACGGCGCACGCCCAGCGACCGCTTCAGGCCGTCGATCACCGCGCTCATCAGATCGAGGCCCTTGATGCGTTGCGCCGCCCAGTCGGCGGCGATCTCGTCGCAGCTCATGCCCCACACCTTCTCGGTGTAGGTTTTGAAAAAGATGCCGAACAGGCGCTCGCCGAACTGGTTGCGCACCCACTGGTGAAAGGTCCTGGGGTTGCGGATCGGCGTCAGCTTGGCCCAGCCGAACGAGGCCATGCACAGGGCGCTTTCGATCAGGCCGAGGTTGGCCAGCGCCTCGAAGGCGCGCAGCGGGTAGGCGTAGAACTTGCCGCCGTAGTAGATGCGCGACAGGCGCGGCCGGTCGATGAAGTCGTCGGGCAGGATCTCGTCCCACAGATCGACCACCTCCTTGGCCTTGGAGAAGAACCGGTGGCCGCCGATGTCGAACAGAAAGCCCTTGTAGTGCGCCGTGCGGCTGATGCCGCCGACATAGCGCGGGTCGGCCTCCAGCACGCACACCCCGGCGCCGGCCTTGGCCAGGCTGTACGCGGTCGTCAGACCTGCCGGCCCGGCGCCGATGATCAGGTTTTCCACCGGGGTGCTGTTGGTCACGCTTGACGCCGCCCTCGTTTACGTTCGAAGAGCGCCCATGCGTCCTCGGACCGCGGCCGACCGGGCCGCGCGCGATTGGACCTATGGGGTAAGCCTTGGCGAAGTTCAACGATTCTCCCCGCGCGCCGGCGCGCGCCGGCGGCGTCGCAACGGAGTACGGGTCGCTCAAATTCATGGGCCTGTCGCTGTCGCCTTCGCCGGACCTGCGCCCGACGCGCCGCCTGATCATCGTGGCGGTGGTTTTCGGCCTGCTGGTCTGCGTGGTGCTGGCGTCGCGCGCCAATCTGACGGGCCATCTTGGCGACACCGACGACGCCACGCGGCTTCTTTTGGTGCGCGATCTGCTGGCCGGGCGCGGCTGGTATGACCAATGGCTGGGCCGGATGGGGCCGCCGCTGGGGACCTATATGCACTGGTCGCGCCTGCTCGACGGCGCCCTGGCCGGTGTGGAATCGGTTCTGCGCGTGTTCATGGCGCCGGCGACGGCGGAGCTGGCGATGCGGTTCTTCTGGCCGCTGGCGTGGGTGTTTCCGGCCGTCGGCGCGGCCCTGATCGTCGGGCGCAATCTGGGCGGACGTTCGGCGGTGATGCTGACGGCGATCCTGCTCATCAACCCGATCCTCTACCGCCAGTTCATGCCTGGGCGCATCGACCACCACAACATCCAGATCGCCATGACCGTCATTGCGCTGGCCTGCGCCGTGGCGCGGACGAAACGGGCGCGCTGGGCAGCCATCGGCGGAGTGGCGACGGCGCTCGGCCTGGCGATCGGGCTGGAAGCCCTGGCCCTGCAGGCCATGATCGGGGCAAGCTTCGGTCTTGCCCTGGCGCGCGATCGCGACGCCGCACGCCCCGCCGCCGCCTACGGTCTGGCCCTGGCCGGAGCAAGCGCGGCCTTCTTCCTGATCCAGACGCCGCCGTGGCGCTGGTCGCTGTCGTTCTGCGACGCCCTGGCGCTCAACCTGACCGTCGCCCTGGTGCTGGCCGGTCTGGGCCTGGCGGCGACCGCCTGGATCGCCGCCAAGGCGCCGGGGTGGGCGCGGCTCGCCCTGCTGGGCGTGGTCGGTGTGGCGGCGGTCGGCGCCTATGTCGCCCTGCACCCGGCCTGCCTGCACGGCCCGTTCGCCGAGCTCGATCCGGCGGTGCGACCGATCTGGTTCGACCACATTCTGGAAACCCAGCCCCTTGATTACATTTTCAAAATTGATCGCGCCGGCGCCCTGACCGCGGGGTTCATGAGCGTCCTGGGCCTCGCCGGCGCCGTCTATCTGATGTTCCGCGAACGTCCGTGGCTGAGCCCCGGACACGTATTGGTCGCCGGGTGTGTGATCGTGGCGGTGGCGGTCGGCTTCTTCGCCTGGCGGATGCAGGACTATGTGTTCTGGGTCGGGACCCCGGTTCTGGGCGCGGCCCTTAGCCGACTCGCCGCGCGCCGACTGGGCGATCTGATGGTTCCGAGCGTGGTCCTGGCCGTCATCGCCTCGCCCGAGGGGCTTGGGCTGGCGACGTCAACGATGATGGGGCTGAAGGACAAGCCCGGCCACGACATTCTGGCGCCGGCGCGGGCGGCCTGCTTCGCCGAGCGCTCCTACGCGGAGCTCGCTGGCCTGCCCAAGGGCGTGGTTCTGTCGGAGCAGGATCTGGGGGCCTTCATTCTGGCCCTGACGCCGCACGCGACCATCGCGGCGCCCTATCATCGGCTGTCGGCCAGCATTCTGGCCGCGCACAACGCCTTCAACGCCCCGCCGGCCTTGGCCGAGGCGCGCGTGCGGGCCTTAAGCGTCACCTATGTGGTCGATTGCCCGCCCTATCCGATGTACGCCGACGAGGGCAGCTTCGGTGCGCGTCTGCGCGCCGGCCAGACCCCGGCCTGGCTCGAGCCGCTCTCGACGCCCAAAGCGACGCTCAGGATCTACAGGGTTCGGCCGCTGGGGTAGGACGGAGCGAAGGCTGGCCCCGCTTCGCCAAGGCTTCGCGGGGCATCCTGCTTCGAACGATAGCGTAGGACTTGTCCTGCGAAGTCCGTAGGGCGAAGCAGGATGGTGCGGGCGGTCGGGGTCGAACCGACACTCCTCTCGGAACCGGATTTTGAGTCCGGCGCGTCTGCCAATTCCGCCACGCCCGCGCACCAATCGCCTTGGTCTTGGCGAGCGGCCTCTATAAGGCGCAAGATGGGCGTAGGCCAGATCAATTCCAAGGCCGCGTGGGCCAGCGTGGTTTAGGGGTAGGACGGCAGGGCGGCGAGGCCCGATTGGATTCGCAACGGCGTTCTTTGCTCCCTCTGGGGGAAATGTCGGCGAAGCCGACAAAGGGGGGCCCCGCGGCTACGGATCGGTGCGGAACGAGCCCCCTACCGCTCGGCGTCGCCGAGTCGCTTCCCCCAAGGGGGGAAGAGAAGGCCTATGTCAGCGTGGCCAGGAAGACAGGGAGGCGTACCATGAACGCACTGGACGAAGCCCACGCCCTCGTGGCGGCGGATGACCGCAAGGACTTTGAATTCGCCAATCGCGGCTTCATCGCCACGCGGGTGGACCCGGTGATCGTGCGCGACGGCGGCGGACGGGCGGCGTTCGACCTTTCGTCTTATGGCTTTTTGGACGGCGACGCGCCGGAGACCACCAACCCCAGCCTCTGGCGCCAGGCGCAAATCCTCACCAAACACGGCCTCTTCAAGGTGGCCGACCACATCTATCAGGTGCGGGGGTTCGACGTCTCCACCGTCTCATTCATCGATGCGGGGAGCGGGTGGATCGTCGTCGATCCCTTGACCACGGTCGAGGTCGCCCGCGCGGCGCTTGAGTTGGTTGGCGAGCATGTGGCGCAAAAGCCGGTGCTGGCGGTGATCTATTCGCACAGCCACGTCGATCACTACGGCGGCGTCGGCGGGGTCATCAGCGCCGCCGACGCCGCGGCGGGCAAGGTCAGAGTGATCGCGCCGGAGGGCTTTCTCGAACACGCGGTTTCGGAAAACATCATCGTCGGGCCGGCGATGATGCGCCGCGCGCGGTTCCAGTTCGGTCACACCCTGCCGTGCTGCGCCGAAGGCGAGATGACGTCGGGTCTGGGCCCGCGCCCATCGGCCGGGACGCTGTCGCTGATCGCGCCGACCGACCTGATCACCCATACGGGTCAAGAGATCACCGTCGGTGACGTGACCATGGTGTTTCAGTTGACCCCGGGAACCGAAGCGCCGGCGGAAATGAACTTCCATCTGCCGCAATTTCGCGCCGTGTTTATGGCCGAGAACGCCAACTTGACCATGCACAACCTGTTACCGGCGCGCGGGGCCCTGGTGCGCGACGCCAAGGCCTGGGCCGATTACCTGACCGAATCGATACGTCTGTTCGGCGAGGTCAGCGACGTGATGTTCGCCGCCCACGGCATTCCGAGGTTCGGCCAGTGCGAGATCGTCGCCTTTCTGACCAGCCACCGCAACGCCTACAAATTCCTGCACGATCAATCAGTCCGGTTAATGAATTCCGGCCTGACCGCGAGCGAGATCGCCGAGACCTTGGCCTTGCCGCCGGTGCTGGCCAGGCAATGGTTCAATCGCGGCTACTACGGCACGATGAGTCACAACGCCAAGGCTATCTATCAGCGCTATCTCGGCTGGTACGACGCCAATCCGGCCAACCTCAATCCCCTGCCGCCGCAGCCCGCGGCGAGGAAATACGTGGCCGCGATGGGGGGCGCGGCGGCGGTCGAGGCCCTGGCCGAGCGGGCGGTCGCGGACGGTGAATTGCGTTGGGCGGCGACCTTGCTTAACCATGTGGTCTTCGCCGACGAGAGCAACACCGCCGCGCGCGCGCAACTGGCGGCCATCTACACCGCGCTCGGTTTTGAAGCGGAGGCGGGCACCTGGCGCAACATTTACCTGACCGGCGCGCAGGAGTTGCGCGATGGACCGATGCAACTGCCGCCGGCTGGTCTCAGCCCCGACGTTCTGGCCGCGACCACGACGTCGATGTTGCTCGACTTCGCCGCCGTGCGCGTCAATCCCGACAAGGCCGCCGCGCGCGCCTTCAAGATCAACCTTGAACTGACCGACCGCGGAGAGGTCCATTTGATCACGGTCGAGACCGGGGTCCTGATTCACGAGGAGGGCGTGCGCGACGCGGCCGCCGGCGCCACGGTGCGTCTGATCAGGTCTGAACTTCTGATGACCTTGTTCGCCGGCATGCCCGCCGAGCCGCGCATCGCATCAGGCGCGATCATGATCGCCGGCGATCCGTCGCTCTATGCGGCTCTGGTCGATCTGATCGAGCCCCTCAACCCGAACTTTCCAATCGTCACGCCTTAAGTCGCCGGCAATCGCGTGACTACGCTTTCGGCAACCTCTTGCTCGATGGCGCCGAAGATCGAGTGGCGGGCGGCGTCCAGCATTTCGATGCGCACGACGTCGCCGGCGGTCAGGAACGGCGTTGACGGCGCCCCCGATTGCAGCGTCTCGACCGTGCGCAGTTCGGCCAGGCAGCTATAACCCGCGCCGCCTTGGGCAATCGATTGGCCGGGGCCGCCGTCCGCGCCGCGATTGGAGATCGTGCCCGAGCCGATGATCGACCCGGCCGTCAGGGCGCGGGTCTTGGCGGCGTGAGCGATCAGGGCGCCAAAATCGAACGTCATGTCGACGCCCGCGTCGGCGCGGCCGAACAGCTTGCCGTTCAGGGCCACCAGGACGGCGCCGCTGAGTTTTCCGTTCTGCCAGGCGTCGCCCAGTTCATCAGGGGTGACCGCGACGGGTGAAAACGCTCCGGCCGGCTTGGATTGGAAAAACCCGAACGACTTGGCCAACTCCGCCGGGATCAGATGGCGCAGGGAGACATCGTTAACCAGCATGACCAAGCGGATGGCGGCCAGGCCCTGCGCGCGGTCGGCGCCGGGCGGCACATCGCCGGTGATCACGGCGACCTCGGCCTCGAAATCGCAGCCCCAGGCGGCGTCGGCCAGCGGGATGTCGTCGCGCGGTCCCAGGAACCCATCCGAGCCGCCCTGATACATCAAGGGGTCGGTCCAGAAGCTTTCCGGCATGGGCGCGCCGCGCGCCTGGCGCACCAGGGCGACGTGATTCACATAGGCCGAA
>JANXUA010000011.1 GCA_025352085.1 Caulobacteraceae bacterium
GAAATGTTCGATGCCGTGATCATCGATTTTCCCGACCCTACTAATTTTTCACTCGGCAAACTTTACACCACGGCCTTCTATCGCGCCGTCTCGGCGCTGGCCCGCCAGCTGCAGGCCGATGGCGTCGCCAAGGGCGACCGCGTGGCGGTGATCATGCGCAACCTGCCGGAATGGGTGGTGGCCTTCTATGCCGCCGCCTCGGTGGGGGCGATCGTCACCCCGCTGAACGCCTGGTGGACCGGGCCGGAGCTGGAATACGGCCTGGTCGATTCCGGCAGCAAGGTCGCCATCGTCGATCGCGAACGCCTGGAGCGCATCACCGAGCACCTGCCGGCCTGCCCGGACCTGAAGCGGGTGTTCGTCGCCCGCATGGGCGAGGAGATCGCCAATCCCATGCTCACCAAGCTCGAAGCGGTGATCGGGAGCCCAAACGACTGGGCCGGCCTGCCCGACCAGGCCCTGCCCGACGTGGCGATTGAACCGGAGGACGACGCCACCATCTTCTACACCTCCGGCACCACCGGCAGTCCCAAAGGCGCCTTGGGCACCCAGCGCAATTTCACGTCCAACATTTTTTCCAGCGCCAGCACCGGCGCGCGGGCCTTCCTGCGCCGGGGCGAGGCCCCGCCGGAGCCCGATCCGACCGCGCCGCAGCGCGCGACTCTGCTGTCGGTGCCGTTTTTCCACGCGACCGGGGCGACGGCGATCATGAATCCCAGCCTGTTCGCCGGCGCCAAGCTGGTGATGATGCGCAAGTGGGATCCCATTCGGGCGTTCGAGATGATCGAGCGCGAGCGGGTCACCGCGGTCGGCGGCGTGCCGACCATCGCCTGGCAGCTGATCGAACACCCGGATCGCGGCAAATACGATCTTTCATCCATCGAAAGCGTCGCCTACGGCGGCGCGCCTTCGGCGCCCGAACTGGTGCGCCAGATCGTCGAGATTTTTCCCAAATCCCAGCCCGGCAACGGCTGGGGCATGACCGAAACCTCGGCCACGGCGACCCAGCACGGCGCCGAAGACTATGAACATCGCCCCGACTCCTGCGGGCCGGCCGTCGCGGTCGGCGACATCAAGATCATGACCGTGGAGGGCGACCGCGAGCTGGCCGTCGGCGAGGTCGGCGAGCTGTGGTTCAAGGGTCCGCAGGTGGTCAAGGGCTATTGGAACAAGCCGCAAGCCACGGCGCAGACCTTTGTCGACGGCTGGGTCAAGACCGGCGATCTGGCCCGCGTCGACGACGAGGGCTTCTGCTTCATCATCGATCGGGCCAAGGACATGCTGATCCGCGGCGGCGAAAACATCTACTGCATCGAGGTGGAGAACGCGCTCTACGACCATCCGGCGGTGATGGACGCGGCCCTGGTCGGCATTGCGCACAGGACTTTGGGCGAGGAGCCGGGCGCCGTCGTCACCCTCAAGCCGGGCGCGACAGCCACCGACGCCGAGCTGCGCGCCTTCGTCGCCGATCGCCTGGCGGCGTTCAAGGTGCCGGTGCGCGTGCTGTTCTCGCCCGAAACCCTGCCCCGCAACGCCAACGGCTAGATCATGAAAAACGAATTGCGGAAATTATTTGAGACGTGAGGGGCACAACCCCACCCGTCTTGCCGCTTCACGGCAATCCACCCTCCCCATAAAGGGGAGGGTGGAGACGGAGCCCCCGGGTCGCGCGAAGCGCGCGCCCGAGGACAGGCTCCGCGACGTCCGGGGTGGGGCCGTGTGCGGCGCGTTTTGCTATAGACTCGCCGCATGACCGCCCAGACCCACACCATCCAGTCCATCGGCGCTCAGGGCGACGGCGTGGCCGAGAACGGCGTCTTCATCGCCCTGACCCTGCCGGGCGAGACGGTGACCGCGCGGGGTTCGGGCGACAGGCTGGAGCTCGCCGAGGTTGTCGCCTCCAGCCTCGACCGCGTCATACCGCCGTGCCCGCATTTTGGCGTCTGCGGCGGCTGCGCCCTGCAGCATTGGGCGCACGCGCCGTATCTCGCCTGGAAGAGCGACCAGGTGCGCGCTGCCCTGGCGCGGGCGCGGATCGAGACGGAGATCGCCGTCGCCTTCGCCGCCTTGCCGGGAACCCGCCGCCGGGTCGCCCTGCACGCCCGCCGGGTCGGACGCGAGGTCCATCTCGGCTTCAAAGGCCGCAGGTCGTGGTCCGTGGAGGCCATCGACGTTTGCACCATCGCCGATCCGACGATCGTCGCGGCCTTGCCGATCTTGCGCACCCTCGCCGCGCCGTTTCTGGAACACCCCAAGTCCGCGCCGATCCTGCACGTCACCGCGACCCGGACCGGCCTGGACATCGACGTCACCGGCGTCGAGCGCAAGGGCGGCGGCCTGTCGGCCGACGCGCGGGCGCGGGCGGCGCGGGCCTGCGTCGGCGCCGACATCGCCCGCGTCACCCTGGCCGGAGAGATGGTTTATCAGGCCCAGGCGCCGATGGTCGCGCTCGGCGGCGCCATCGTGGCCCTGCCGCCGGGGGCGTTTCTGCAAGCCGTTCCGGCGGCGGAAGAGGCGATGGCGAGCGTGATGCTCGAAGCCGCCGCCGGCGCCCATCGCATCGCCGATCTTTATTGCGGCGTGGGCACCTTCACCTTTCGTCTCGCCGCGGTCGCGCCGGTGCTGGCGGCGGATGCATCGGCGGGAGCCATCGCCGCCTTGCGTTCCGCCATGGCCGGAGCGCCGGGCCTCAAAGCCATTGTCGCCGAGGCGCGCGATCTGGATCGCCGCCCGGTGCTCGCCCAGGAACTGAAGAAGATCGACGTCGTCGTCTTCGACCCGCCGCGCGCCGGGGCCGCCGCGCAGGCCGCGCAATTGGCGCAGTCGAAAGTCGCCCGCGTGGTTGGCGTCTCCTGCAACCCGGCCACCTTCGCCCGCGACGCCCGCACGCTGATCGACGGCGGCTTCACCCTGGACAAGGTCGCGGTCGTGGACCAATTTCTGTGGTCGCCGCATATTGAGCTGGTGGGCGTGTTTTCTAGAGCAGGATGATTTTGGACGGTTCCGTCCAAAATCTGAATCCTGCTCTAAATGCAAAAGTGGAGAGCCTGATTCAGCGTTTATATCTGTTCCGTGTAGACGCATCAGGCTCTAGGAGCGATCGTTGAGCCGGACCAAACCCAAACCGGGCGCCTTCGCCGGCGACCGATCCCGCCAGGTCGCCGGCGCCGCGCTCAAGGCCGTGTGGTGGGGGGCGACCTCGGTCGCCCTGCGGCGTGTCGCCAGATCCGGTGAGGCGGCGCCGAAGGACTTCACGCCCATTAACCCCCCCGCGCCCGAGGGCTTCGTCCGCCGCGCCTGGCGCGAAGCGTTCGAGAAAGACGCCGCCGACGTGGCCGCCGGCCTCTATCCGCCGATGACGCCCGGGGGCCAAAGCCCGGCCGCCGCCCTAAAACAAGTCGCCGACCTGATCGCCGACGCCAAGGATGTCGAAGCGCGGCGGCGGCGCGGCGGCGGGGTCGAGGCGCGGGGCGACACTCCGCCCGGCGGCGCCTTTCCCGCCTATTACCGCCAGAACTTCCACTTCCAGAGCGGCGGCTGGTTCACCGCCGAAAGCGCCCGGCGCTATGAGAGCCAGGTCGAGGCCCTGTTCGCCGGAACCGCCGGGGCTATGCGCCGCCGCGCCCTCTCGCTCCTGGCCAAGGCCTGGCGCGGGCGCGATCATCGGGGTCTGGCCATTCTCGATCTCGCCTGTGGATCGGGCGCGTTCTTAAGCAATCTGGCCGCCGCCTTCCCACGCGCCCGGCTGATCGGACTTGATCTTTCGCCCGCCTATCTCGCCGAAG
Organism: Caulobacteraceae bacterium; assembly: GCA_025352085.1. Lineage (GTDB taxonomy): Bacteria > Pseudomonadota > Alphaproteobacteria > Caulobacterales > Caulobacteraceae > Acaudatibacter. The sequence goes on from JANXUA010000011.1 coordinate 3,786, forward strand.
CGCGCCGGTCCGCCGGAGCCGATGAGCTGATCCAGGCCAACGCCGAACACCTGCCCGTGGCCGACGCCGGCCTCGACGCGGTGACGTGCGTTTATCTCTTCCACGAACTGCCGCCCAAGCTGCGCCCGCGCGTCGCCGCCGAAATCGCCCGCGTGCTCAAACCCGGCGGTCTGCTCGCCTTTGCCGACTCCGCCCAGAAAGCCGACGAACCGCACCTCGCCCGCCTGCTCGAAGTCTTCCCGGCCTATTTTCACGAGCCGTATTACGAGAGTTACGGCGAGACTGATCTCACCGCCCTGTTCGGCGCGGCGGGGTTGACGCTGGTCAGCCAGGACCGCGCCTTTCTGACCAAGGCCCTACTGTTCGAAAAGGCTCACGACCCGCCGGCGGAATAGTCGAACTTGCTCTCGGCGACCGAGGTCTTGCCGCCGCCGAAGGTCCAGGTCAGGCCGACGAAGGCCGCGCGGCCCAGAAGGCGGCGGCTGTAGCGGTCCTGCACCAGCGCCGTCGCGATCACCGTGCGGTCGCGCTGGGTGTTGAAGACGTCGGTGACCGTCGCCACGGCGGCGAGGGAATCGTTGAAGGTGTGGCGAAAGCCGAGGTTCGCGCCGTAGGAGGGCAGGCGCCAGCCCTGGGCGGTCAGACGTTTGGAGAGATAGTTGCCGCTCATCTGAATCTGATCCTTTGCCGTCGGACTGAAGCTGAGACTGATCTTGGCGCCGCCCGAAAGCTGCGATCTTGGGCCGCCGAGGTTGAGGTTGGCCGCGTCCAGCCGGTCCTCATACAGGCTCCCGCTGGCGGTATAGCTTAAGAACCGCGACAGCTTGCCCTCGGCGGCCAGTTCAACGCCGCCCGACAGGCTCTTGCCGAGGTTTTCCTTGGTGGTCAGCAGGACGGTGGGGCTGATGTAGCGGCTGACGTCGGTGACGATGTCGCGGCTGTCGCGAAAATACAGCGTCGCCTGCAGCGCCGTTCCGCGCCGGTTGTACTCATAGCCCGCCTCGAACGAGCGGACGTCCTGCGGCATGAGGCGCGCATTGCCGGCGCGCAGATTGAAGGCGTCCTGATAGACCGGATAGGGATTGAGGTCCTCCGCCCGCGGCCGCGCAACCCGTCGGCTGGCGCTGAATTTCAGCGTCTCGCGGGCCGACAATTCGTAGCTGAGATTCAGGGTCGGGTAGACGCGGAAATAGCTGTAGTGGTCGCGAAGGTTGGAGGTGAGCTGGTTGGTGTCGACGATGACGTCTTCCAGCCGCAGGCCGGCCAGCACGGTCAGCTTGCCGATCGGCCGCTCATAGGTGGCGAAGAGGGCGTGGATCGACTGGCCGAGAATGAAATGATTGGTCAGGTTCGGATCGGAGACCGGAAGACCGGTCAGAGCGTCGATCTTGGCGCCGTGATTGTCGTAATCGTCGTCGTCGCGTTGGAAATCATAGCCGACATGCCCCTTCGCCTTACCGGGCAGAGGCGTGGCGTATTCGGCGGCCAGATCCTGGACGAGTTCATCGGTATGCAGATGCTGGCTGTCGAAGGTCGGGGGTCCGGCCGGGGTTTGATAGAGGTTGGTGAAATCGAACTGCTGGCGTTCGCGCGTTTCGCCGCGCTGATAGTCGAGGCTGAACTCGCGCCCTCGGGTCGAAAAAAGATGCCGGTATTTGGCCGAGGCCTGGGTGTTGATCTCCCGCTCGTGCCCGCCGCCCAGGCGCAGATAATCGTTGGTCACGGCTCCCAGCGGATCGCCGGCGACATCATGTTCGATCTGGACCGGCTTGCCAGTGCGGTCGTTGTAGGTCGCCGATGCGCTCAGGCGGTCGTGCGCGGAAAGGTCATAGTCGACGCCGAGGGTTTCGATCAGCGAGAGGCGCTTGGTCTCGTTGGTGACATCCTGCGCGCTCACGACGGTTGGGCCGGTGGGGCCAAACCCGGTCCGGTCGTCACGGATCAAGCGCTTGCGGGCGTCCTGGCGGGCGGCGACGCTGGCGGTCAGCGACAGAGGTCCCGCATTGTAGGCGCCGGTGGCGGCGAGGTTGAAGCGCCCCTCGCTGCCGAAATTGGCCTGGGCCGTACCGGACCGCCCGCGCCGCCGGCTGCGTTTGGTGATGATGTTGATCACCCCGGCGGCGCCGTCGGGCTTGAGCCGCGCCGAGGGATTGGTCATCACCTCGATGCGGTCGATCTGGCCGGCGGACATGGCCTCCAGCGCCGCGGCGCGGTTGGCCGGGCTCATCAGCGGCGAGGGCTTGCCGTCGATCAATATCTGCACATTCGGATCGCCGCGCAGGCTGACCGTCCCGGCCGCATCGACGTCGACCGAAGGAATATTGCGCAGAACGTCGTCCGCCGAGCCGGTGGACGCCTGCAGATCATTGGCGAGGCTGAAACTCTTGGCGTCGATGCTGGTGCGGACCATCGGCCGGGCGCCCTTGACCACAATCTCGCCGGGCGACGGATCGGCGGGCGCGGTCTGCGCCGACGCGACGCCGGCGATCAGAATGGCCGCGACGGTGACGCATGACCGCGCGGCGGCGTCAGAAATGCGCGCGCAGGCCCAGGTCGAACGATCGCAGATAAAACTCACGCTGGATCGGGCGATTGGCTGAACCTTCAAAGAACCGCAACGGCTCGTTGTGGCCTGGACGGGGTGCGGGCGGTCGACGCAGTCGCCGCAGCGGGGGAAGCCGGCGCGGTCGACGCCTGATCACCGGATGCAGGCTTGCCGCAGGCGCCGAGCAGGGCGGCGGCGGTCAAGACCGGCAAGGGTCGAATAGGCGCATCTCCGTGATTCTATCACGGAGATGCTAGCGGTCGCGATCAAAATCTGGCGCGGAGGCCGAATTCGAAGGTCTGGCCGTAATATTCGATCTGCTGGGGACGCGATTGATTGCCGTCGTCGTAGCGCAGGGGCGTATTGAGCAGGTTCTTGACATCGAAATAGCCCGACCAGTTCTTGGTGAACTGATAGCTGGAGCTGAAATCCAGGTTCAGTTTCTGGTGCTGGATGGTGTCGATCGACCGATCGCCTTGCAGGCCGAACAGGCTGGCGCCGACATATTCCGCCGCGACGCGCAGGGCCAGGCCGTGCAGTTCGTAGAAGCCCGCGACGTTCCAGGTCACGTGCGACGTACCCGGCAGCGGTCCGTATTCGTCCAGGCCCCGGCCGCCCGTGGCGACCGGGTGGGCGATGGCGCTGTACTCTTGGAACCGTGAGTCCACCCAGGTGATGTTGGCCTCGACGCCCAGGCCCTTGGCCAGGCCCGGCAGGAAGGTGAACTTCTGATGGTAGGCCAGTTCGACGCCCCGGGCGTAGGCGTCCTCGTTGACGTAGGTGATGAAGTCGCCGGGCCCCTGGGTCCCGAAGATCGGGTCGTTCACGTTGACCCTGGCCGACCTGAAAATGTAGTTCTTGAATTCCTTGTCGAAGAACCCGGCCTGGATAATTCCGCCGTTGTGCAGATAATATTCGATGCTGACGTCGAAGTTGTTTCCGGTGGTCGGCTTCAGATCAGGATTGCCGCTGGTGTACTGCGGCCGAGGCGAGGTGGTGAAATCGACCCCGGCGTTGCCGCCCGCCTGGGTGAAGCCGGGCCGGGCTATGCCTGTCGAATAGGTCGCGCGCACCTGCAAATTGGGCGTCAGGGTGTATTTGAGCTGCACGGTCGGGAAGATATTGATGTAGCTCTTGGAATGGTTGACGAAGCTCACCGTCGGATTTCCGGAAATGTCGGTGGTGGTCAGGAAGTTGCCGTAGGTGGCGTCGGTGGCTTCGATGCGCGCGCCGGCGAGGACGCCCAGCTTGCCGATGTCGGTGGTGTACATCAGATAGCCGGCGTAGACATTCTCCTGGTCCTTGAAGTCGCGGCCGAGCGAGGGGGAGAGGGTCGTGTTGGCGCGCACCAGGGCGTCGATCACGTAGACGTTGGCGTAGGGCGCCTTGGGGAAGAAGCCCATATAATAGTCGGCGCCCGTGCCGACGCTGGCCGAATAGGCGGACAGGTTGGCGGTGACGCGGCCGAACCCGCCAAAGTCGTTGACCACCTTGTCGCGCAGACGCAGGCTGACGCCGCCCTTGAGGACCCCGTCTTCGCCGAACAGGTGCAGATGGTATTGGGCGTTGAACACGCCGCTGTATTCCTCGTCGACGTCGGTCTCGTAGAAGCTGGTCAGGCGCGGATTTGTGTACTGGGTTGCGTCGGTCGAGATGAACGGAACCGTCAGGGCGGCGTCCTGGAAGAACTGATAGTAAAAATGCTCGGGATTGAGCGTGTTGTTGTAGCGGCCGAAGAAGGTGTCCGTGCCGCGAAAACGCGCCTCGTTATAGTAGTTCTCGACATAGGTCGCGCGGCTGTAGGCGCCGCGGTAGTCCACCTGCAGATCGCCGAAGCGGTCCTGGCCGCCGATGGCGGCGACGGTGTTGCGGTGCGTCTCGTTCAGATCGACGATGTCGACCTGCGGCTGGAAGCCGTCGGTGACGAAGCCGTTGGCGTCGGGCGCCGAGGGATTGCCGTCGAAGGCCGCGTAGAAGTGGTTCTTGTGCGCCCGTTCCTTGTAACCGGCCACGTCCATGCGAACATAGTAGCTGTGGTCGTCGTTGGGCTTGAAATCGACTTCGGAGCCATAGCCGAAACGCCGCCGGTGATAGTCGTAGTAGCGGAAATCCGTCCGGCCGAGCACATGGTCGCACACGCCCGCCGGGGTGAGGCCGCAGAACTGGCCGTCATTGTTGTAGCTGGGTTCGGTGTCGTCGACGCCGCGGCGGTCATCCTTGCGCGAGGCGGTGATGACGATGGAAAACGGCGTCGGGTTCGAGATCCAGCCGGAACCCGCCGCCGGCTCCCGGCCCATGCCCTCGACGACCAGCCCGCCATTGTTGAAGCCGAAACGCACGCCGGCGGCGAAGCCGACGTTGAACGGCCCGGTGTGGCCGTGCAGGTTCTCGTAACCCCAGCCCAGCTCGCCTTCGAAAAACGGCTTGCTCAGGTTCTTGCTTGAGCGGGGGGTCAGTTCGATCTGGCCGCCAAGCCCTTCGGCCTCCCGGTCCGGCGCCAGGGTCTTGTAGACGATGATGCCGTCGATGGCGCCGGTGGGGATGGTGTCGAACTCCACCGCCCGGCCCGAGCCGGACGCGGCCGTGCCCGCCGCGAAGGTGTTCAGCAGCACCACGCCGCCATAGGTCGCGCCGTTGAGGTTGGCGTCGATGCCGCGGATGTTGACGAAGCGCCCCTCGCCGGTGTCGGTCGAGAGCGAAATGCCCGGGATCCGGCCGAGGGCCTCGGCGGCGTTGTAGTCGGGGTATTTGGCGATGGTTTCCGCCGACTGGACGTTCAGCAGGACCGGCGCGGCCAGCTGGATCGCGCGCGCGCGCTCCTCTTCGCGGGGCGCGGCGGTGACCACCAGCGTCTCGACCGCGGACGAGGAGGCGGTCTCCGCCCCCGCGCTCGCCGCCATCGCGCCATGGGCCATGGCCAGAACACTGGCCGTCGACATCAGCGCCGCGGCGCCGGACTTCAGATGCATGATAAACCCTCCGGCGCCGCCGCGCCCGCATTGGTCGCGGGCCGGGGCGGCGCATTGCCAATGGTGGCTAGCCCCGGCGCGTGACAGCCGCGTGACGGTTTCGCGAGGGTTTGATGAAGGCTGCAATGCGTCGCGATCATTGCACAACTGTCCCACAAACGCCGTTCCAGGACTGAAACGCGGCGCGGGATTTTCTCGCGATCGCCAGGCCGTGATTTCGCAACGAGAGCAGTCCATCACGACCCGTCCGCGCCTATCCGTCAGTCTACTGACGACTGTGAGCCTGCTCGCCATCGCCCGTGTCGGTCACGCCGCCGAATCGCCGCCCGCCGGCGCCGCAACTTCCGGGGTGGAGGCGCCGCCCGCGGGGGACGCCAGCGTCGGCCGCATCGTGGGTCATGTGATCACCGTCCGCGGCAGGAAGCCGGTCCCAGGCGCCATCATGCGTATTCGCGAGAACGGTTTTGAGACGGCGACCGGCGACGAAGGGGACTATGCGTTCGATAACCTGACGCCGGGCGTCTATACCGTAATCCTCACAGCGCCCAATGGTCAGACGTTCCAGCAGCGCATCACCGTGACCGCCGGCGCCGAAACGCGGACCGAGCTCGACGCGGACGTGGTGGCCTCGGCGCAGGAGCAACTCGTCGTGCTCGCCCAACGCACCCCCAAGGGCGTCGCCCGAATGTTGCAAAAGGAAGCGCCCAACCTCGTCAATGTCCAGACCTATACGGAAAACCGCAAGCTGCCGGATGTTTCGATGGCCGAGGCGGTGCGGCGGGTGCCGGGGACTTCCCTGGAAACCGACGAAGGCGAGGGGCGCTATGTCAATATCCGCGGCCTCGACGCGGACCTCAACAGCACCACCTTCGGCGGCCTGCGTCTGCCGCCGACCAACAACCCCTCGCCGTTCGGCGGCTATCGCGCGGTTACCCTCGATTCGATCCCGATCGGGCTGGTCGGGGCCTTGACCGTCACCGAGTCGAACCTGCCCAGCCAGGACGCCGAAGCGCTCGGCGGGACGATCGAGATCACCCCCAAGACCGCGCCGGGGGGGAGAGCCTCCATGGATATGTCATTGGTTGAATTTGGGCAGCGGTCGCGTCTTCGTCTGCTGCTGGACCATCTGTCGGTGATCGAGCCGTTCGCGCGCGCCACCGGGTGGCTTTATGCGAATAGATCGATCTGGTCGCCGGCGCGGGCGGGAACGCGGAATTGGCTGACGTCCAGCGGCGGCGGCGTGCGGTCGAGGCCCAGCCGGCGCCGGGCGATCTTGAAGCGGGCCGCCACAAGCTCGGCGATGGGACCCTCGCCCTTCATCCGCTTGCCCCACTGCGGATCATAGTCGCGCCCGCCGCGCATCTGGCGCACCAGCGACATCACCCGCGCCGCCCGGTCGGGCAGGCTTGTCTTTAGCCAGTCGTGGAACAGATCCTTGATTTCCAGCGGCAGGCGCAGGGCGACATAGCCCGCGCCCATCGCGCCGGCTGCCGCCGCGGCGCTCAGCACGGCCTCAAGCTCGGCGTCGTTCAGGCCCGGAATCACCGGCGCGAACATGACGATGGTGGGGACGCCGGCGTCGCTTAAGCTCCGGACGGCGGCCAGACGCCGTTGCGGCGTCGCGGCGCGCGGCTCCATGATCCGGGCGAGCTTGCGGTCGAGGGTGGTTATGGAAACCGCCGCCCGCGCCAGCCCCGCCTCGCCCATCGGCCCGAGGATATCCAGATCACGCGCGATCAGCGCCGATTTGGTGATGATCGAGAGGGGGTGGCGGAAGGCGCTGAGCACTTCGAGCACCTGGCGGGTGACGCGCAGTGTGCGTTCCTGCGGCTGATAGGGATCGGTGTTGCCGCCGATGTGGATCGTCGCCGGCCGATAGAACCGCTTGGCGAGCTCACCCTCCAGCAGGCGCGCCGCATCCGGCTTGAAGAACAGGCGGCTCTCGAAATCCAGTCCCGGCGACAGGCCCATATAGGCGTGGGCGGGCCGGGCGTAGCAATAGATGCAGCCGTGTTCACAGCCGCGATAGGGATTGATCGAGCGGTCAAAGCCGATGTCGGGGCTGTCGTTGCGGGTGATGATCGTGCGGGCCTTCTCCGCCGTCACCGTGGTGCGCAGGGGCGTGGGCGAAGCGTCATCGTCGTTCCAGCCGTCGTCGAACGCCTCGCGCGCGAGCGATTCGAACCGCCCCGAAGCGTTCGACGTCGCGCCGCGTCCGCGCGGGGTCGTGGAGGGCTTGGACATGCCGGAACGCTAGCGCCGGTATTAGAACAAATCAAGAACAATGTCCTGCGGAGATTCGCTTCAGGGTTCCGACTGAACTACCAAACCTCCGTCATGGCCGGTCGTCAGTACCGGCCATCCATTGGGCGAGCCGTTGAGGGTGGCCGTGCGCGCGCACGGCCACGGCGAGATCTCGCAAAATGGATCCCCGGGACTTACGCCCGAGGATGACGGTAGGGAGGGTGGCGCCGGCGACGCGGGCGATCTCGGCCTGCGACTTATTCTGCGATTTGCGACATACCCTTGGACCGGGCCACAACGCCGAGCGCGAGGGCGATATGGCCTGAATCTTCCGTCTCGAACGCTTCGGCCATGAACGTCGCGATCGCCTCATCGGAGGCAAGATCTTCGGCGGGATCATAGGTCCTGAGTTTTTCAGCCATTTCATTCACTCCATTCGCTCGCCAGCCGCTTGGCCGTCTTGATGTCTCTGGCCTAGGGAAAGCGGTGGGCGACCCTACTTTCCCGAAGCGGGACCTCCGACTATGGCTCTGTAGGCGAAAACCTCCGTCGGAATCTGGTTTATCAGGGCGAACAATTGGCTGTCTTCCATGGGTCGAAAGCGAAATTGGGTGATCCCCGGCCGGCCTTCGAGATCAGACACGCTGTAAACGAGGCCAGATTGGTTCGCTATTTGGCGAACGTCTGATTCTCTCGCGCTCACGATGTGAAATATGGGTGGCGGCGTTCGTCTTCGCGACATGGCAGGCTCTCATAGGCCACTACCGCGTCAGGCGTAAAGTTCGCCTCATCGTCGTCTTGACCCTCAACCCGCCGCCGCCATAGCCTTGGCGATCAGCCGCGACCCCTCGTCCGGGCGCTCGGCGAGCGCGGCGGCCACCCTCGCGATCTCCGCCTCCGGCTTGTTCTGCGAAAGTTTGGTCGTGCCGGCCATGCGCTCGAGGGTCATTTCGAAGCCGGTGATGGCGCGCAGCAGGGTGTCGAACTTGCCGGGACTCATCTTGGCGCGGGTCCACGGCGCCTTGGGCGCCAGGCGCGCCTCAAAGTGGGTCGAAAGATCATCGAGCAGGGTCGCCGTCTCGTCGCCGCTTAGAACCCGAACGGCGCCTTCCATTTCGACCGAGACGTAGTTCCAGGTCGGAACCTGGTCGGCGACGGCGTACCAGTCGGGGCTGACATAGGCGTCGGCGCCGGTGACCACCGCCATGGCCCGGCGACCGGCGCTCAAGACCGCGCCGAGCGGATTGGCGGCCGAGAGATGGAAGCGCAGGCGACCCGGCGACCAGACCACCGGCGCGTGGGCGATCAGTGGGTGATCGTCCTGAGCGCCGACGATCAGCGCAAGTCCGCGCTCGGCCACCAGCGCCGCCAGCCGATCCTCGTCGTTTTCATGGAAAATCGCCGAGGGGTGCACCGCGGCGGAGCGTTAGTGCTTGGCGTCGTCGGCGGTGCTGGTGACGGCGTGGCCGACCGACGCGACGTCCCTGCCGGCGCCCGACAGCGTATTGCAGGCGGCAGTGGCGAGGCAGGCGGCGAGGGTGGCCAGAATGAGGGTCTTGCGCATGGTTACGGCTCTCCAGAATCAAGAGAGGCGCAGGTTAACGCGTGATCGCCTGGATCGCCAGAGCCTGAGTCAGGGGCCGAAACGCCCCGCTCAGGCTCTAAACTTTTAAATCGAGAGCACGATTCAGATTTTTGATGAGACCATCAAAAATCATCGTGTTTTAGTGGCCGGCGGCGTCTTGGGCGGTGTCGGTGGTCGCGTGGCCGACGGACGAGACATCCTTGCCGGCGCCGGCGACCGTGTTGCAGGCGGCTGTCGTGAGGCAGGCGGCCAGAACCGCCAGAATTATGATCTTACGCATCGTCGTAGGTCTCCAAAGTCGGCGGTATTCGCCCTACGACGAAACGTCGCCCGCAACCGATGGTTCCCTGGAGCCTGAAGCGTTTGCACCGAACGCATGCGGACGCCTGCATCAGGCTCCACGGTTTTGCACCCGGAGCGGGAGCCGGATTCTGGACGGCGCCGTCCAGATTCATCCTGCTCTAGCCGTGGGCGCCGTCTCGGCGGGGCCGCCCGAATCTCGGGTGGGAAAGATCAGGCGCGTGGTCAGGCCTCCCGACGGGTCGGCGCGGAAGGTCGCCTCACCGCGCAGCTGGCGCGCGAAGCCCTTCATCAAGGTCCGTCCCACCACATCGCCGGCGGCGACGCGCCCATCCCCGCCGCTGTGGAAAATGTCCAGCTGGGTGCGCGCGTCGATGGTGCTCAGGTTGACCCGGATCAGGCCGCCGGCGCCCAGGCCGCGCTTTTTGGCCTCGGCGATGGCCTCGACCGCGAACAGGGCCAGCGGGGCAAGGCGATCGGGGTCGATCTCCAGCGGCTCCAGCGTCATCCGCGTCTCGATCGCGCCGGCGGGCCCGGTGTCGGACGCCACGAGCTGGGCGATCAATTCCTCCAGGAATTCACCAAGATCGACGCGGTGCAGTTCGTCGCCCTGGTAGAGGGCGCGATAGATCAGAGCCAGGGCGGCGATCCGCTGGCGGGTGTCGGACACCGCCGCGCGCGCCGCCGGATCGGTCAGGGCGCGCTGCTGCAGGCTGAGCAGCGAGGAGATCACCTGCAGATTGTTTCTGACCCGGTGATGGATTTCGCGCATCAACAGGTCCTTCTGGGCCAACATGGCTTTGAGGGCCACATCGCGGGCGGCCAGGGCGCCGGCCATGGCGTCCAGCGCCTCGGCCAGATCGCGGATTTCCGGCGCCGCGGCCTGCGCGCGCGCCGGGTGGACGCCGTAGCGACCGCGCCCATAGATCAGGGCGATCCGGCGCAGATAGGCGATCCAGCGCACCATGCCGCGCTCGGCCACCGCCCACACCGCCGCGAGGGTCAGGGTGAAGGCCAGGATCGGCAGCAGCAGGGCGGAAATCGGATTGAGCCAGATCCAGTTCGCCAGCCCCTGCGACGGCGCCGACAGGATCAGATAGTGCGTGCCGATCAGGGGCGCGGAGGTGAACACCCGCGGCAATCCGGTGCGGTCCACATCGAACCAGTAGATCGACTGGGTGCGGGCGCGGCCGCCCAATCGCCCCTTGATGCTCTCGGGAAACGCCGTCGGCGTGGTGCTCGACAGATACTGGCCCTGGCTGTCGGTGATCGCGACGTCCGATTCGGCCGGCAGGGAATTGTCGGTCTTGGTTGGACGCAGGCTGGCCAGAGTGATGACAGCGGTCAGGGCGCCGGTGAAATGGCCCTGATCGTCCTGCGCCCTCACGCTGGCCAGCAAGGCCGGTTCGCGCGCATAGGCCACGCCGCCGGTGTCGCTGGTCACCACCAGCGGCGTTCCCGTCGTCAGGGCCTGGAACCACGGCTGCTGGCGTCGACCGAGGTCCTCGGGGGCGCCGGCGGCGGCGCAGGCCACCCGCCCGATGGAGTCGAAGCGGATCAAATTGGCGTAGCCGGGAACCCGCGCCATGACATCCTGCAGCCGCGGCGCGCATTGGAAACCGATCGATTCGGGCGCCAGGGTCCGCAGCAGGACCTCGGCGCCGGTCATGCGCGCATTGACCGTGGCGGCGCTGCGCTGGGCGGCGCCGACCAGGGCGGCGCGCTGCAGATTGACCTCGCGCTGAAACGTCAGAGCCGACTGCAAGGTGCTGAGCAGAAGCACCGGCGCCAGGGCGGCGGCCAGGACCAGGCCCAGACGGACTCGGATCGTGGTGTGTCGCCACCGGTCGTTGAGAGACGTCGCGATCACCGACGGTGACTCAGGCGCTCCGCCTGAGCCAGGATATCGCTCATGGCCCCGCCCGCCGCGGCGCCGTCGCGATCGTAGGCGCCGTGGTCCAGGATCGCCTGCAAGGCGCGTCGCGCACGACTCACGCGGCTTTTCACCGTGCCGACCGCGCAGCCGCAGATTTCCGCCGCCTCTTCATAGGCGAAGCCGCCCGCGCCGACGAGCACCACCGCCTCGCGCTGCTCCGACGGCAGCATGGCCAGCGCCAGGCGCACCTCGTCCAGCGCCACCGGGGCGGCCGGATCGTCCGTCGCCACCAGGGTGCATTCGGCGGCCTCCTGATCGAGGCTGGTCTGGCGCCAGGAGCGACGCTTTTCAGAATAGAACTGATTACGCAGGATCATGAAGGTCCAGGCCTTCATATTGGTGCCCATCTCAAAGCCGGCGCGGGCGTCCCATGCCTTCATCATCGCCTCCTGCGCCAGGTCGTCGGCGGCGGTGGCGTCGCCGGTCAGGGTGCGCGCGAACGCCCGCAGTTGCGGAATAAGGGTCACAAGAACCGCCTTGAACTCCCGATCCCGCGCCGGATCGTCGAGCCGATCGCGGTCCCCCGCCGACGTCATCAATCGCCCTCCTCGTCGCGCGTATCGGCGCGGCGCAGGATGTCCAGAAACTCTTCGGGGACCGGTTCATTGACCACCTCGTCAAACAGCTCGCGCAGTCTGGAGCCTATGGTCTGCTGGCGCAGACGTGCCTCGGTCAGCGCGATGGATGGCTTTGGCGAGGCCGCATCCGGGTCGGGTTTCGGTTCAGACTGTGAACGCGGCAATAGCTTTCCGATCCGTGATTGACCGCTTCTCTAGAGCCTGATGCGTTCACACGGCACAGATGTGAACGTTGAATCAGGCACTAACCGCTTCAAGCTAGAGCACGGGTCAGATTTTTGATGATTCCATCAAAAATCATCGTGCTCTAGTGGCCCAACGTATCGCCGGGGCGCGAGTTCCGAAAAATCGCTTCCCGCGCCAACCACACTAGAGCCTGGCGCGTTCGCACGGAACAGATGCAAACGTTGAATCAGGCTCTACATTCTTGACTCTAGAGCAAATTATCCCCGTTCAGGCAATTCCGTCTGAACGGGGTTTGCTCTAGCGCCGGAAGGAACCCCGGGTCGAGAGTCGCGTTTGTGGTAAAAGCCCGAGACATGGGGCAATCTGACCGCCTCCGCGATCCCGCGCCCAGGAGAAGTCATGAGTCTTGTCGCCAAGCTGGCGCCGCATCTTCCCTACATGCGCCGTTATGGCCGGGCGTTGACCGGCGACGCAGGCGTAGGCGACGGCTTCGTGCGTATGACGCTGGAAGCCATCGCGGCGGGGCGGGTGCAGCTCGTCGCCCACCTTACGCCGCGCGCAGCCCTCTACCGGGCGTTTCACGACGTCTGGCGCGCGCGCGCCGAAGCCCGCGTCCCGGGCGACGGCGCCGCCGCCGCGCCCGAAGCCTCCGCCGACATCCGCCTGAGGCGCATGGCCCCGCGCTCCCGCCAGGCCTTTCTGTTGACCGCGATGGAAGGCTTCACTCCGTCCGACGCCGCGCAAATTCTCGGAACCGACGCCATTGAGGTCGAGCGCCTGATCGCCCAGGCGCAGCGCGATATCGATCAGGATCTCGCCACCCGGGTGCTGATCATCGAGGACGAGCCGGTGATCGCCGCCGATCTGGAGGCCCTGGTCAGCGAGCTGGGCCATGGCGTCACCGGCGTGGCCACCACCCGGCGCGAGGCGGTGGAAGCGGTCGCCCGGACGGCGCCCGGACTGGTGCTCGCGGACATCCAGCTTGCCGACGGCTCTTCCGGCATCGACGCGGTCAACGATATCCTCGCCGGCCTGGATGTGCCGGTGATCTTCATCACCGCCTTTCCCGAACGGCTGCTCACCGGCGAACGCCCCGAGCCGACGTTCCTGATCACCAAGCCGTTCCAGCCCGAAACGGTCAAGGCGACCATCGGCCAAGCCCTGTTCTTCCACCCGGGCGGCGCGCGGCGCGAACGACCGGCGGCGTAGAGCAGTCGGGGTGTCGGCTGGGGCGCGGCCGGCGCCTCCTTGGCTCAAAAAGCACGCAAGATGGAGATCGCGAATGGCCGACCTGGTCCTCACCACCTTTGACTGGGTTCCCGAAACGCCGCGCGGCTATGTGCGCGACCTGCGCGTGCGTTGGGCGCTGGAAGAGGCCGGACTGCCCTATCGCGTCGAAAGTACGCCCTTCCGCGAGCGGACGGCCGAGCACTTCGCGCATCAGCCCTTCGGCCAGGCGCCTTGGCTGACCGACGGCGACCTCTCGATCTTTGAGAGCGGGGCGATCCTGCTGCATCTTGGCGAGCGGAGCGCGACGTTGTTGCCGGTCGATCCGCACGGCCGCAGCGACGCGATCGAATGGCTGTTCCCGGCGCTCAATTCCGTCGAGATGGCGAGCCTGCCCTGGTCGTTGTTCAAATTCTCCGGCGACACCGACGACACGTCCGGGTGGCGGCTGTTCGACCAGTTCCTGAAGGCCCGGCTGCAGCACATGGAGCCTGTGCTGGCGGGCCGCGAATGGCTGGCCGGGACCTTTTCCGTCGCCGACATCCTCATGGCGGACGTGCTTCGGCTGGTCGATCGGTTCGACGGGCTGGCGAACTATCCCGCCTGCCGCGGCTACGTCGCGCGCGCCACGGCCCGGCCGGCCTTCGCCAAGGCCCACGCCGACCAGATGGCGCATTTCGCCGCGGCGGTTTGAGCCCGGCCCACGAACCGACGGTCGCGAAACCGCCGCCTCGGGTCGCGATTGCGATCACCGAAAGGAGAAACTGCCATGACGCCGCCAATGACCTCCACCATTACCGCCTTTGAACGGTCGCCCGATGGCGGCAAGGGACTGGCGCGTGATACGCGCGTTCGCTGGGCGCTCGAAGAAGTGGGCCAACCTTACGAGGTTCGTCTTGTTTCGTTCAGGGCGATGAAGGAACCCGCACATCTGGCGCTGCATCCTTTCGGGCAGATTCCGACCTACGAGGAAGGCGATCTCGGCTTGTTCGAGACCGGGGCGATCGTGTTTCATATCGCGCAGCGCCACGCGGGCCTGTTGCCGGACGATGCGAATGCCCGGGCCCGCGCGATCACATGGATGTTCGCCGCGCTCAGCACGGTAGAGCCGCCGATCCTTGAACTCACAACCGCCAGGCTCCTTGAGGGCGACAAGTCCTGGTCCGCGCAACGCATGCCTCTGATCGAGGGCCGCATCCGTAACCGGCTGGGCCAACTGTCCCCTCGCCTGGGCGATACCGACTGGCTCGACGGCGCGTTCAGCGCGGGCGACCTGATGATGGTGTCGGTGCTGCTCAGGTTGAGAGCGTCGGGTATGCTGGACGAATATCCGAACCTGGCCGCCTATGTGGCGCGCGGCGAAGCGCGGGCCGCCTAAAAGCGCGCCTTCGAGGCGCAATTGGCGGTGAACAAGCCACCGGCCGGCGCCGGTTAGCCGACCCTCAAGCGAGTGTGGAACCCCTTCATTTGTTGGTCGGCTCGGGCAGCTCCGGCATAGGCCGCTTCCAGTTGACCGTCGAGCATGCTCAGGCGCAAGTCGTTGCAGATCATATGCTCAACCCAACTTCCGGCGGCGGCACAATCAAAGCTGGCGGCGGCGACCGCGCCCGCCGAAAGGAGCGCAACCGCGCTTGCGGCCCAGACAACCCAGCCCGTCAACGGCCGCATATGAGCGCCCGACCTAATTACCGCGACTTCGGCGGGCGCCCTTCGAAGAAGGCGCGCACGGCGGAGCCGAGGTATTCGGGGTTCCGGACCGCCAGCAGGCCGGCGCCGACGGCGCCGATGATGGCCAGAACCGGCTGATCGCGCACGAAATTCAGGCTTCGATCCAGCGCCGTCCGGTTGGGGACCAGCGCGACCTTGCGGCGTTTGCCCCGACTGGCGATCAGGAGGGCGGCGGCGGCGATGGCCACCAAGAAGGCGGTGGCGCCGGCGACGACGCCGGCGGCGCCGGCGCGGCCCAGCGTCGGCTCAACCCAAGCGTAGAGGGCGACGGCCAGAGCGACCACGCACACCGCGGCGCTGGCGGCGAGGACGGCGGCGCCGGCCAGCGCCAGGATGACGCGGCGCAGGATCACTTGTCGCGGTTCGACAGCAGAAAGCCCAGAACCAGACCGGCGCTCAAACCACCCAGCAGGGCCGCCAGCGGGCGTTCCTTGACGCGTTCGGTGACATAGGCCTGCGCCTCGTCGATCTGCGCTCGGGCGGTTTCGACATGCGGCTTGGCGCGGGCGCGCAGGGCGTCGACCTCTTCGAGGAGCGCCTTCTGCGCGTCGTCGATTGTCTTGCGCGCGGTCTCGACGTGCGGTTTGGCTCGGGTGCGCAGGGTCTCGACGCCGTCCATGAGCACCTTTTCGGCGGACTTGCTCGATTGGGCGAACTTGCGCTGGGCGGCGCCCGTCGCCGCGTCAGCTTTCTTCCGGCCGCGTTCTACGGTGGCCTTCACGGCGTTGGCGACGTCGTCAACTGTATCTGCTGGCATATCATCTCTCCGATCATGAGCCGCCCCACGGTAATGGCGTCAAAGGCCCTGCCCGGATCGACCTGTCAACGGCGGGTGGGACCCAAGGTTCCGCAAAACGCAATTTGCCGCAAATTCAAACGCCGATCGCGTCCTTTGCGCAAGCGTGGATTTGGCAATACGGCCAGTCGATGCCAAGACTTGGGCAAGATGGTCAAAGACACACTACGAGCGTCCGGAACGCGCGCGCTAAGGCCGCCGCAGGAGCGCGGGCGCAGCTCCGTCGCCCTGTCCGCCGCCGGCGTGGGGGAGTTTGAGTGGAACCGGGTCACCGATCGCTTCATCGTCAGCGAACGCATGGCCACGATCACCGGCATCCCCGCCGGATCGATGCGCGCCATGGGGGGCCGGACAGCGCTCGATTATATCTACCCCGACGACATCAGCGTCCTCGAAACGCAGATTGAGCCCTACATCGCCGAAGGCGATCGGTGCGAATTCCGCTTTCGGGTCATACGCCCCGAACTGGGCGACCTGACGTGGGTCAGCCTGTCGGCCGTTCTCATTCGCGACGAAAATGGCGCGGTCGAAAAAGTCATCGGCGCCGTGCGCGATATTTCGGGGCGCAAGGTCGAGGAGGAAGAACACGACGCCCTGCTGATCGAGATCGATCACCGGGTTAAAAATGTCCTCGACTGCGTGCGATCGCTGGCCGCGCAGTCGGCGCGGCGAAGCGGCAGCGTCGATTCGTTCATGCGGGCCTTTTCCGACCGGCTGGACGCTATGGCCGCCGCCCACACCCTGCTGACCGCCATGCGCCGGCGCGGGGCCGATATCGATCACATCGCCGCGGCCGAACTGGCCGGCCTCGCCTTCGGTCGCGCGAAATGGGGTGGGCCGGCGATCATTCTCACCCTGCACGCCACCAACACCCTGACCCTCGCCCTGCATGAACTGGCCGCCAATTCCGTGAAATTCGGCGCCCTGTCCGTCGAGGCCGGACAGGTCGATGTCACCTGGCGATCCACCGCCGACGGCGGTTTCGAACTGGCCTGGGTGGAGTCCGGGGGCCCTCCCGTCGCCGCTCCGGCGCACCGCGGCTTCGGCATGGAACTGCTCGAGGAGGTGACCGGCCGCGAACTGGGCGGATCGGCCCGTCTGGAGTTCAAGACCGAAGGGCTGCGCGCCGTCATCACCGCCGGCCCCGAGACGGTTTCGGAGACCGCCGACGAGCCGTCGGCCCCGGTCATCACCGCGCCCGCCGATGCGGCCCTGCCAAGGTCGCCAACGAAGACGGGACACGACGCCGGGTCGCGTGAGGGGCGCAATAACGGCAAGGCGAGCGTGGCGCGCCTGCGGATCCTGATCGTCGAGGATTCCGTCCTGCTGGCCCGGGAGCTCAAGAGAGGGCTCAAGGCGCTGGGGGCCAGGGTGATCGGCGCCGCGGCGAGCGTCGAGGACGCCGAACGCTTCCTCAGCTTCGATTTCGACGTCGCCGTGCTCGACGTCGACCTGAACGGCCAGTCGGGCGTGCCGATCGGTCAGGCTCTGGCCGATCGCGACATTCCGTTCGTGCTGACGATCGGCGGCGACGAGGCCGCCTTTGCGCCCAGGGGCCTCAACGCCCCGGTGGTGCGCAAACCCT
>JANXUA010000017.1 GCA_025352085.1 Caulobacteraceae bacterium
ACTCCGAGCCCGAGCAACCGGTCCGGGTCGACGCCGATCCGGGCCACGAACGGCAAGGCGGTAGTGTCGGCCCCGACGGTCACGCGCACTTCGCCTGAAAGCACCGTACTGCGCGGGTCGAACAGGGCGTCGTAGATCTGCCTGAAGGCCGCCAGGCCCAGGGTCACCGACCCCTGCACGCCGGCGGCGAGATCGATGAGCACATTCTGCTGCTGCTGCAGCGCGACCCCGGCGGTGGGATCGGCGCCGGGCAGGCTGAGCATGAGGATCGCGCTGGAGGCCTCGAACAGGGCCAGGCTCGGCGGCTGCGGCAGCCCGAGGGTTTGCTGAAGCTGCGTCGTCGCATCGGCCAGACGCTTGGGGTCCCACTCGGGCACGGCGAAGTAGGACAGGGTCATCGAAAGGCTGGCCGCTGTGTCGCCCTGCGCCGTCACCGCCAGATTGGGCAGGTGCGGGGACTGGCTCTGACGTCCCACTTTGAAGGCGTCCGGCAGGAAATAGACCTGATCACGCTGGCTGGACGACTGAAAATAGGTGTGACGACGACCGTTCCAGTTGAGATCCAAGACGTTCCAGGGCGCCAGCGGAGCGGCCCCGGCACCTTGCAATCCGGCGAACACCTGGGCGTCAAGGTCCTTGCTGAACGCAAACTCCAAGGCGCTGTCTATGGCGATATTCTGCGGCGCATATCGGGGTGTCCCGGCGATCGGCAAGGCCAGGGACAGGGAGCGACGAAGGATGAGTTGGGCCTGCGCCGCCGGGTCGGTCATGGCCGCATACAACAGGTCCCGCCCGGCGAAATCGGCGATCTGCACGGTCAGAATCAGAGTCCCGTCGGGCGCGGGCAAGACGGTCAAATCCCAGGTGACGGTTCTGCCTTGCAGGGTGGCGGAGAGGAAATATCGAGTATCCGGGGCGAGGCGGGCGTTCCCTTGCGCCAAAGACTGCGGCGTCGCGTCGGCCAGATGCACCGTCAGCCGGAAGCCCGCTCCATCCGGCGCGAAGGTCACCCATTTGCCCGCGACGGCGCCCGTGGTGGTCACGGCCAGGTCATATTGCGTCAGGAAGAATTTGCGCGCGCCGTCCTGGGGATCCTCGAACAGCATCTGGTCATCCGGCGTCGCCGTCGGAGAGACCATCGTCGGGAGATTCAGGCTGGCTCGGTCGACCCCCGAGATCCACAGGATCGGCGGCCGGAACACCGGATTGTGGAACCGCAAAACCTCAAGATCGAGCGTGGCCGCATTCAGGGATTCGACGCGCATGAGTGACGTCTGGGCCGGCTTGGGGGCGGGGTCGGTGGTGGTGAGAGTCGTGTCCGGCGCGGGATGGATCAGCATCCCGCGGTTGGCGCCGTAGAGAGCGAACGCTGACACGTCCATGTGACCCGCACCCTCGCAACTGGTCTGTCGTAACCCAATTCCCCCCGGCATCCGATTGGGCCTGCTCTGACTGCAAGCGCCATTCGACGCCGAACCTACGCCATCTCAAGCAATCGCACAAGCGGTCAACCGATTTCAAGCCCGACAATTACTTTGAGAGATCGATTTGTGATTCATGACGACGTTGGAAATCTTAGCCATCAAGAAAATTCTTGAATTTCGAGGGCTCCCATGCCCGAACCGATACGCCGTAATCTCATCAATCACTTCGCCGCCGCCGATGAACCGCACCAGCCTGCGCGGGGCGCGACCGGGCGCGCGCCGCAACGTCGCGCACGGCGCGCAAGCCACCGCCAGACGCGCACCGCGTCAGACGGTGATGTCCCACATGCCGCGACCGTGCGTCGTGCAGATCAACTGATTGCCCAGCCAGATGATCTCATACACCGGCGCGTTCGTCGGGCCCTCGTTGGTCGGCGACCAGCTCAGACCGCTGTCCTCGCTGGCGAAGAGCCCGATTTCCGTACCGGCGTAGAGGTAGCCGGCGGTGGTCGGGTGGCGGGTGATCTTGTGCACCGGCGCGTCGGGCAGGGATTGGCCGACATCGTTCCAGGTCGTGCCGCCATCCGTGGTTCGCCAGATATTGCTGCCGGCCGTCCCGCCTCGGTAGGCGGCGAAGCTGACATAGACGTCGTTGGCGTCGCTGTCGTTGATGCATATGCTCGCGCAATAGCGGTTGATGTTGAGCGCGAAACCCGCCCCGCCGGCGATCTGCTGCCATTGCGGTTGCGCATCGGCGCCGTTGGCGGTGATGAATATCTGCCCGGCCTCATGGCCAACCCATATGACGCTCGAATTGGCGACCGAAATCGCGATGGCGCTGATCTTGTCGCTCAGGCCGGCTTTGATTTCCGCCCACGTCGGCCCGGTCAGCGCGGTGTTGTCATTGGCGGTTTTGGCGTCGTCCGTTCGCCACAGCGAGGCGCCCCCGACGAGGATCCGGCTCGAATTGCCGGGGTCCATGACGAACGGCGCGATGAACAAGGCTCGGTTGGCCTGCGCATCGGGAATGAGATAGGGCGCGGGTCGCCAGGCCCAGGCCTTGTTTGTGGCGTCGTAATATGATCCGCAAATATACTCCGCGGAAACGCCGGCGTCGGCGCTGCGGTGAATCTGGCCATAGACGTATTCACCGTAAAAATAGTTGGCGTCCCCCGGGTCGGCGGCGCACCACCCGCCGTCGCCGCCGAACATCGACGTCCAGCCGTTGGCCCCGGCCTGGGTCGTATAGAGCACGGTGCCGTTGTCCTGGGCGCCGCCGATTATGTTGCCGCTCTGGGCGTTTCCGGCGACCCCGAAAAACTGGGTGACGCCATAGCCGTTGTCCAGATGCGTCCACCCATCCGCCCTATCGGCGTTCGCGCCGACACTGGTGTAGTCATCGGCTCTGAAGACGCCGCCGTCGTTGCCAAAATAGACGCGTTTCGCGGCGCCCGACTGGCCGAGCTTCGCGTCGCTGACGATGCAGTGATGGTCGGCGTGCACCGACGCGGTCTCGTACCACAGGCTGATCTGTTGCAGGGTCGCTCCGCCGTCGACGCTGCGGTACAGGTCCAGGCCCCCAACAATGACCGCGTTCGCATCGCCAGGATCGCCCGCCCAGATGGTGTTGGCGTACCAACCCTGATTGCCCAGATAGTTGGTCGCGGCGCCCTGCGCATCGACGCTGGCGACCGCGGTGAAGGTCTGGCCCCCGTCGGCGGACTTCCAAATGGCGCCGGAGTTCATATCCACCGACGCATAAACGGTCTTCGGGTCGGCGGCGGCATAGGTCACCTCCGCCCGGCCGCCCCATGCCGCGTCGTGGGTCGAGGCGGTCCACGTCGCGCCGCCGTCGGTTGAATAGTAGGAGTTGCCGTCCTTGTGGCCGCCGGCGATCGCCAAGGTGGCGTCGGTCGGATGGCAGCGGACGTCCGCGACCGCGGTGGTCAGCACCTTCGTCCAGCTGCTGGGTTGCGGCAGGGTGCTGCGCATCAGTCCCGTCGGCGTGGCGGCGAGAATGACGGCCCCGTCGCAGCTGAGCGCGATCCGGTTCACCGCCGGGAAGTCCACCGAGTCGGTGCCCACCAGCTGCGTCCATTGCGCGCCGTCCGCGCTCCAGAATATGCCGGCGCCCTGAATGGCGTCGCCGTTACCGAAACCCTCGCCCGTGCCGGCGTACATCAGCCGGCGGCCATCGGAATCCTTGGTCGGCGATATCGCCAAAGAACACACGGCCAGGTTGAGCATCAGATCGTCCGTCGGCGACCAGCTGACGCCGGCGTCGTCGGAACGCCACACGCCGCCCCCGGCGGCGCCAAGCCAAAGGCGATCGACCTGATCGGGATCGGGCACGATACACCGCGTGCGGCCGCCGACGTTTCCCGGACCAAGCGCGTTCCAGGTTTTTTGATCCACGCCGGCGGTGAGCGGTTGCGGAGACAGGGCGCCCGGCGAAGTCACCACCCCAACGGGAATGCCCGCCACCGTCGTTTTGGTCGCCCTGTTCGCCGCCAAGCGCAGTCGCAGGCTGTCCTGATGATGCAAAGCGCGCATCCGCCGGCTCACTTTTGAGTACTGGCTGAGGGTCCCTTCGGTCGGGTCGGTTCGCAGATGCAACCGTCGAAATTCGGTGCGCAACTGGGGAATATCCGGATACCGAAGCCGCCCGATCGCGCGCTTGAGCGCAACCTCGGGCATGGTGTCGAGACTTTCCGCCGACAGGCCGCGGGCCGTGTTGAGCGCCAGCGCCGTGTGCAGGCTGAGGCCGCGATCGGCGGCAATCTTGCCAAGAGCCGGCGCGGCGCGCTTCGCCCGCGGCCTTTTTGCCGTCCGGGCGCCGGTGACCCCCACGTCCGGCTTCTTTGCCTTTCCGGCGCCGGCGATCCTTGCGTGTGGCTTCTTTGGCGTCCTGGCCATCGCGATCCTCCTAGAGCCTGATGCGTTTGCACCGAACAGATGAGAACGCTTCAATCAGGTCCTGCACTTTTGATTCCAGAGCAGGATTCAGATTTCGGACGGTTCCGTCTAAAATCATCCCGCTCTAGCCGCCGCCCGATTGGTCCGGCGTCGATACATTGTTCCGCCCGGCGGCGGCGCTCCGGCTGGCGTCGCTTCCAGCGGGGGAGCGCCGCCAGCGCGCCTACGACGCGCGCAGTTTTCGCGCGATGACGACCGCGGCGGCGACGGCCAAGCCGACAATGACTAAAATCTGCAACTCGAAGCCGCCTCCGCCTCCGTCAGGCGAAAACCCGGTTAACTTCTCAATCCAATCCATATACCCCTCCTGGGGTTCGAGGTTCTGGACTTTCACCGTTACGCATAAATAAAAGACCATTATTCGAAGACGTCAAGCGTTTTTCGATCATCTAAACACCGTATTGCAAGATTCATGTGTTCGTCATGATCTTCATTACTCAACCGGAAACCATCCGTCAGGCTTTGGAACGGAGGTTTCGCGACTTCCAACCGCCCGATCGCCGGCGGTCGAAGCCATCGCGTGACCGGCCTGGCCACGTCGGCGGATCACGCGCGCCGCTCGTCATTTCAGGCGCGGGATCGCGCGGCGAGCGCCGCCCCTTCCGACGCACCGCCGCGCCTGCCATAAGGCGCCGGTGCCCGCTTCGATCAACACCGCCCGCGACCTGCTTCGCCGCACCTTCGGACACGCCGATTTTCGGGGCCTGCAGACCGAGGTGATCGCCGAGGTGATGGCCGGTCGCGACGCCCTGGCGGTCCTGCCGACCGGCGGCGGCAAGAGCGTGTGCTTTCAGATTCCCGCTATTCTGCGCCCCGGCGTGGGCCTGGTGGTGTCGCCGCTGATCGCCCTGATGAGCGACCAGGTCGAGGCCCTCAAACAGCTCGGCGTCGCCGCCGCGCGCATGGATTCGGCCCTCTCGTCGGATGAGCGGGACGAGACCTGGCGGCGCCTCGCCGCCGGGGAGCTCGATCTGATCTATCTGTCGCCCGAGGGCCTGATGCAGGCTTGGGCGCTGGAGCGCCTGCGCGCGACGCCTCTGTCGGTGATTGCGGTCGACGAGGCCCACTGCGTCAGCCAGTGGGGCCACGACTTTCGCCCCGAATATCGCTCGTTGGGCCGCCTGGCCGAGCTTTTTCCAGGCGTTCCGCGCATCGCCCTGACCGCGACGGCCGACGCACGCACACGCGAGGATATTAGCGAGCAGCTGCGTCTCGATCACGCCGCGCAGTTCGTCGCCAGCTTCGCCCGCCCCGAACTGGCCCTCAGCGCCGAGCGCAAGCATGGCGGCGCCCATGCGCGGGTGTCGGCTCTGGTCAAGGCGCGCGCCGGGCGGTCCGGCATTGTCTACAGCGGCTCGCGCGACGGGGCCGAGAAGCTGGCCGAGCGCCTCGCCGGCGAGGGCGTCAGCGCGCGCGCCTATCACGCGGGCCTGGACAAGACCCTGCGCGGCGATCGTCTGTCCTGGTTTCTGGGCGAAGATGGCGCAGTGATGGTGGCGACCATCGCCTTTGGCATGGGCATAGACAAACCCGACGTCCGCTTCGTCATCCACGCCGATCCGCCCGCCGCGATCGAGGCCTATTGGCAGGAGATCGGCCGCGCCGGCCGTGACGGCGCCGGCGCCGAGGGGATCACCCTCTATAGCGCTTCGGACATGGCCTGGGCCCTGGAGCGGATCCGCCGGCGGGAGCTTCCGGCCGACGTCGCCCTGGTTCAGACCCGCAAGGTACACCAACTTTATGGCATGCTGGACGGAACGACCTGCCGCGCCCAGGCGGTGCGGCGCTATTTCGGCGAGACGGACGCGGCGGCTTGCGGGCAATGCGATCGCTGTCTCAATCCGCCAATCGGCGTCGAGGTGACCCTGGCGGCGCAGAAGGCGCTCTCGGCGGTGCACCGGATGGGCGGGCGCTTTGGCCGGGGCCGGCTGGTGGATCATCTGCTCGGCAAGACCAAGGGGGTCAGCGAATCCGAAAGCGCGATGTCGACTTTCGGCGTCGGCAAGGAGTTCAGCCCCGACGGATGGCGCGATCTAATCGACCAGCTCTTGTTCGAAGGCCTGCTGGCGGAGGACCCGAACGACGGCCGACCTCTGATCACCCTGGCCGACGCGGACGCCGTGCGCGCGGTCTATCGCGGCGAGCGACAACTCACCGTGCTCAAAAGCCCCGAGCCCCACGACCCGAGCACGCGGTCGGGCCGCCCGCGCGCGCGCCGCGACCGGACGCCCGTGGCGGTGGGCGAGGCGTCGGGGCTGTTCGAGGCCCTGCGTGTGTGGCGCCGCGCCGAGGCGGCCCGACAACGCGTCCCGCCCTATGTCATTTTTCACGACCAGACCCTGGCGGATATCGCGCGGGCCAAACCGGCGGAGCTGGCCGATCTGGCCGAGATCGGCGGCGTCGGCCAGGGTAAGCTGGAGCGCTACGGCGATTCGGTGCTGAGCATTGTCTCCCAACGCGCCTAGAGCAGGATGATTTAAGGGTCCGCGTCTGTCCCGTGCAAACGCATCAGGCTCTAGTCGTGCATTCGTGAGTCGCGGCGGCGACCTGGTTGAGCAATCGGGGCGTCGATAGTTTGCATTTTGAATCGAGGTCGTGCCGCGCGGATGAATTCGTAACCGCCCGATCGTCCGTCGGCAAGTTATCGCCGGCTTAACATAGTCTGACATTTGCCCCAATTGCGCCGCTCCGGGCCCCGGCCTACGGTTTGGTCGTCATCGTCGAGGTCGAATTCGCCATCGTCTTGATCAGGTGAACACCAAGGCGGTGATCGAAAGTCGCAAGATGAAGACCAGCATCGCGCCAGTGTTCGCCATCGCCGCCGCCCTGATCGTGGGTGCGGGATCGGCGTACGCCGCGCCGATGGCAGCGGCGGCCCACCATGAAACCGTTATCGCCGTCTCCACCTCGCTTGACGGCTCGCCATCAGAAGTTATGTCGCCCGCCGCTTCCGCCGCGCCGGCCAACACAAGTCGAGGGCTTGGGCTGTTCGAGCAGGAATCGCCGACGCCCTTGATCGCGATGGCCCTCCTTCTGGGCGCGGCCCGGGTGGGCAAGGTCCTTATCGACCGGCGCCGGCGGGTCCGGTTGTCGTGCGCTGGTGGCGGGGGCGCGCGCCGGCTGCCCGGCTCACGTCCGACCGCCGCGCCCTTCCTGATAGGAGACGGAGCCGCGTAGACCAGCAAGATATGCCAGGCTTGCGGCGCAAGAAAACTCGACACTGCAAGATGGGTGAACGCTTCGTCCAGATTGATGGATATTTGGAAATCGATTGTTTCGGAGATGTTAGATACGTTGTGTTACTAAATTGAAAGCCTGTCAGAGTTTTTGAACTTGAAGACGGTGACGAGAGTCGCGATTTTCGTGGTGATCCGGAATGTGCGTCCGGTCGACTGTCTGTTCGCGACAAATTCAGCAAAATAAAGCTCTGCGGACGCGGGCGCGACGCATCAGGAGTCAAGCTTTCGCGCGTTATTGACCTCACGTGAAGAACATCGGCTGGAGTTTTCGCGTTAACACGTGCGACCTGCGACAATTAGTCCACTATTCCGGGGGCGCCTGCGACAATGAGTCCAATCGCGCTGACGTTAACCGTTCGGTAACCCTTATCTCACGGTGCCGATCGCTTGACCTGCGAACAGAAGGCGCCGACAAGAGAGGACCGTTATGAAGATCAGCAAATTACACTATGCGGTAGTCAGCGTTCTGGTCGTCATCGGGGCCAAGGCCGCGCTCTCCTTCGACGTGATGAAGCCGGAAGCCGCCGCGCCGTTGGTTGGGGCCGTGGTGCTCATGGGTTTCGCCCGCATCGGCGTCGCCGCGTTCAGGCGGTTCGGCCATGTCCAGCGCACCCCGATGGTCCGCGATCACATCATCCTGCAGCACGGCGAAATTGCCTGATCTCTACATCGCTGGCGCTTGACGACGTCGCATTGCCGACCCAATCAAGCGCCAGGCGATTGATCTGAAATACAATTCAGGTCCGCGACGGGCCTAACAGGAACAATCGTTCCACAGCGGTTCATCCGCACACATCCCCTAAACATCAACCTCGGCGTCCAGGGCATTCTCCTGGATGAATTCGCGGCGCGGTTCGACCAGATCGCCCATCAGGCGGGTGAACAGGTCATCGGCGTCGTCGGCGTGGTTGACCTTGACCTGTAAGAGGGTGCGGGCGTTGTGGTCGAGGGTGGTTTCCCACAGCTGGTCGGCGTTCATTTCGCCCAGGCCCTTGTAGCGCTGGATGGCCAGGCCGCGTCGACCGGAATCGAAGATCACACTGCACAGGTCCAGCGGGCCGCGCACGGCATGGGTACGGTCGCGGCGGCGGAAGACGGCGGGTTTGGCGAAGGTGCCGGAAAGTTTGCTCGCCCGTTCGGCGAGGCGCCGCGCATCGGCCGAGTGCAGCATCTGGTCTTCCAGAACAATGCGCTCGGAAACGCCGCGCTTGGTGCGCTGGAACACATAGCCGCCGCCCACCGCCGCTTCGCCCGACCAGGCGCCGTCGCCCTCTTCGGCATAAAGGTCGAGACGCCGCGCCCCTTCGGCCAGATCGTCGGAAGGCCCCAGCAGGCCGGCCAACGCGGCCTGTTCGATGGCGAAAGCCGGCGCGCGGGCCGACAGGCGCTCGATATTGGCCTTGGCCTGGCGGGCGGTCTGGGCCAGATCGGCCAGATCGCGCCCGGTCATGCGCTCGCCCGAGCTGAGGTCCAGTTCGGCCCCGTCGAGACCCTCGTCGATCAGGAACACTTCCAGTTCGCCGTCGTCCTTCAGATAACGCGAGGACTTGCCTTTGGACGCCTTATACAGGGGCGGTTGGGCGATATAGAGATAGCCGCGTTCGATGAGTTCCGGCATTTGCCGATAGAAAAACGTCAGCAGCAGGGTGCGGATATGCGCGCCGTCGACGTCGGCGTCGGTCATGATGACGATGCGGTGATAGCGCAGTTTTTCGATGTTGAAATCGTCGCGGCCGATGCCGGCGCCCAGCGCGGTGATCAGGGTGCCGATCTGTTCGGAGCCCAGCATGCGGTCGAAGCGGGCCCGCTCAACGTTGAGGATCTTGCCGCGCAGGGGCAGGATGGCCTGGTTTTCGCGGTTGCGCGCCTGTTTGGCCGAGCCGCCGGCGGAATCGCCTTCGACCAGAAAGATTTCCGACTTGGCCGGATCGGTTTCCTGGCAGTCAGCCAACTTGCCCGGCAGGTTGGAGATATCCAGGGCCGATTTGCGGCGGGTCAGATCGCGGGCCTTGCGCGCCGCCTCGCGCGCCGCGGCGGCTTCGGAGATCTTACCAACGATCAGCTTGGCTTCGTTGGGGTGCTCCTCGAACCACGTCGCCAGGCCTTCGCCGACCAGGCCTTCGACGGCGGGCCGCACTTCGGACGAAACCAGCTTGTCCTTGGTCTGGGATGAGAACTTCGGATCGGGCACCTTGACCGACAGCACGCAGGTCAGGCCCTCGCGGGCGTCCTCGCCGGTGACGGAAATCTTGTCGCGCTTGGTCGCGCCGCTGGATTCGGCATAGCCGGTGATCACCCGCGTCAGCGCGGCGCGAAACGCCGAAAGGTGCGTGCCGCCATCGCGCTGCGGAATGTTGTTGGTGAAGCACAGCATGGTCTCGTGATAGCCGTCGTTCCACCACAGCGAGAGATCGATCTCGACCTTTTCGCGCCGGCCGCGAATGACCAGCGGCGTCTTCAGCAGCGGCGTTTTGGCCTTGTCGAGGTGGCGCACGAACGCTTCGACGCCGCCTTCATAGTGCAGGATTTCCTCGAACGGCTCGGCGCCGCGCAGATCGTGGAAATAGATCACCACGCCGGAATTGAGGAAAGCCAGTTCGCGCAGGCGGTGCTCAAGGGTTTTGCGGTCGAACTCGATGTGGGAAAAGGTGCCCTCGGTCGGTGAGGTTCTTAGGGAGGCGAAGAACGTCACCTCCGTGCCGGTGAGCGGTTCGCCGTTTTCGCGCAGCGGCGAGGCGCCGATGATCTTCAGAGGGCTGACGGTGTCGCCGCGCTCGAAGCGCATTTCGTGCGCCTCGCCGTTGCGGTGGATTTTCAGCATCAGCCAGTCGCTGAGCGCGTTGACCACCGAAACGCCCACGCCGTGCAAGCCGCCGCTGACCTTGTAGGAATTCTGATCGAACTTCCCGCCCGCGTGCAGCTGGGTCATGATGACCTCGGCGGCCGAAACGCCTTCCCCTTCGTGGATGTCGGTGGGGATGCCGCGCCCGTCGTCGGTGACGGTGACCGAGCCGTCGGCGTTGAGGATCACCTCGACCTTGCTGGCGTAGCCGGCCAGAGCCTCGTCGATGGCGTTGTCGACCACCTCATAGACCATGTGGTGGAGGCCCGAGCCGTCGTCGGTGTCGCCGATATACATGCCCGGGCGCTTGCGCACGGCGTCCAGCCCCTTGAGGACCTTGATGGAGTCGGCGCCGTAGTCGGCGGCGGCCTCGGCGGCGGTTTCGACGCGGGTTTCTTCAGTGGGTTCTTCGGGGGGCAGATCGGTCATTCAGTGGTCCAGGACGGTCAAGCCGGCGACGTCAACCTGCACGCCGAGGGCTCGACCCTTGAGGGTTTCGAAAAGCGACGCGTCCGTGCCGGTCAGGAAAGCCTGCAGGGACAACGCCTCGATATCGTCGAAGAGCGCCGCGCGGCGTGTCTGATCGAGATGCGCGGCGACTTCGTCCAGCAACAATACAGGATTCGGCGACAAAACAGCACGGGAAAGTCGCGCCGTCTGGGCCAAAACCAGATTGAGAATCAGCGCCTTCTGCTCACCGGTGGAACAGTCCGCCGCCGGTCGCCCCTTGGCGTGATGGGTGACGACCAGATCGCCGCGATGGGGGCCGGTGAGCGCCCGTCCCGCCGCCTGATCGCGGGCGCGTCCCGCCGCCAGCGCGTCGATCAGGCGCGCCTCCAGGTCGTGGGTCGCCGCGCCGTCCGCCGCCGCCTGCTCCCACATGCCCGACAGCGCCAGATCGGCGCGGGGAAAGGCGCCGTCGCCGCGAGTGTCGATTTCCGCTTGCAGGGCGATCAGGGCCCGAACGCGCGCCTGCGCCATCGCCACGCCCGCTGGCGCGGCGCGGGCCTCCAGCGCGGTCAGCCACGGGGCGTCGGCGGCGCCGTCGGCCAGCAGACGGGCGCGTTCGCGCATGGCTTTTTCGTATTGACCGACGTGGATCGCGTGCGCCGGCTCGTCGGCGAACACCAGGCGATCGAAAAAACGGCGCCGCTCCGACGCCGGCTCGACGAACAGGCGATCCTGCGCCGGGGTCAGCCACAGCGGACGCAGATGTTCGGCAAGGAGGGCGGGGGCCGCCGGCTCGCCATCGATCCGCACCAGGCGCCGCGCCGCGCCGGCCGTCTCGACGCCGGTGCCAACGCGCACCGCGCCGTTATCGTCCGCCACCAGGGCCGACACCGCCCACGGTCGGCCTAGCGCCTCGTCCGGTCCGCGCCGACCCATCTCGGCGATCGCCGCGCCGCGCAAGCCGCGCCCGGGCGACAGCAGGCTGATCGCCTCCAGAAGGTTGGTCTTGCCCGCGCCGTTGGGGCCGAACAGGAAAACCGACCGTCCGCGCGCCGCCAGCTCCGCCCGCGCGTGCGAGCGAAAGTCGGTGACCAACAGATGTTCGATCGATGCGCGCATTTAATTCTCCCTCCCTCCCCTCCTCGGAAGGGCGACTCGCGGAGCGAGCGGGGCGGGGTCTTACATGACGACGACAGAGCCCCACCCCGGACTTCGCTTCGCTCCGTCTGACCCTCCCCATAAAGGGGAGGGAGAGGAGCGCCACTAAGCCCTCAGCGGCATCAGCACGTATTGCACGCCGGCGTCGGTGGGATCGAGGACCAGGACCGGATCGAGCATGGTCGCGGCGCCGGCGCGGTCGGCGAAGCGGAACTCCGCGGTCTCGCCGGCGATCTGGGCGCTGACGTCCAGCAGATAGCGGGCGTTGAAGCCGATTTCGAATGGCTCGCCGTCGTAGTCGACCTCCAGCTCCTCGACGGCCTGGCCGGTCTCCATATTGCGCACGGTGAGCACCACGCGTCCGGCCTCGGCGGCCATTTTCACCGACCGGCTCTTTTCGGACGAGATGGTGGCGACGCGGTCCACGGCGGCGGCGAACAGGGCGTTGTCCACGGTCATCACCCGATGGTTTTCGCGCGGAATCACCCGGGTGTAGTCGGGGAAGGAACCGTCGATGACTTTGGAGGTCAGGGCGGCGCGGCCAAAATCGAAACGAATCTTCTGTTGGCTGAGTTGAACCTGCACGTCCTCGCCGGCGTCCTCCATCAGGCGCCGCGCCTCCTGGATGGTCTTGCGCGGCACGATCACGCCCGGGGTTCCGGCCGAGCCTTCGGGCGCGGGCATGTCGGCCAGGGCCAGACGGTGACCGTCGGTGGCCACGGCGCGCAGGATCGATCGACCCTCCTCGATCAAGGTGTGCAGGTAGATGCCGGTCAGATAATAGCGGGTCTCTTCGGTGGAGATGGCGAAGCGGGTCTTGTCGATCAGGCGCATCAGGCCGGCGGTGTCGACGCCGAACTGCCCCGACAGGCCGTCGGGCGACATGATCGGAAAATCGCCGGCCGGCAGGACCGGCAAATTGACCTTGTAGCGCCCGGCGCGCACCTGCAGGCGCGGGTCGTCGCCGGTGAACCCAAGCGAAACCTCGGCGCCCTCGGGCAATTTGCGCACGATTTCGTAAAGGGTGTGCGCCGGCGCGGTGATCTGACCGGAAGCCTCGATCCGCGCCTCGGTCTCGTCGATGATCTCCATGTCGAGATCCGTGGCCGAAAACGCCAGCCCGGTCTTGCCGGCTGTGAGCAGAACGTTGGAGAGAATTGGTATGGTGTTGCGTCGCTCGACGACGCTCTGCACATGCCCCAGAGCCTTCAGCAGAGCGGCTCGTTCGATCGTAAGCTTCATGTCCATATCCGCATGGGCGCCACGCCGGATTAACGCTCCGGTCCAGGCGGGTGAAAGGCTGGGCAGATTAGCGAATTTGTCGCCGCGCGGAAGGGGCGCCGCGCGATCAGTTTTCCAAAGGCCCGCCGGCCCCGTTTTGCGCCGCCGGCGCCGCGCCGCCGGTGGAATCCTTGGCCGCGACGATGGCCATGGCCGGGCGGACGATGCGACCGAACAGCTCATAGCCGGTCTGCAGAACCTGGACGACCTGGCCGGGCGCGAATTGGTCGGAGGTCTGCTCCATCATCGCCTGGTGCAGGTGTGGGTCGAACTTTTCGCCCGGCGCCGGGGCGATCGGCTTCATGCCGTTGCGCGCGAACGCGGTCAGCAGATCCTTCTGGGTCATCTCCAGACCGACGGCGAGGCTGCGGGTGAGCGCGTCCTCGGCGTCCTTGGGCGCGTGGTCGAGGGCGCGGGCCAGATTGTCGGCCACGCCCAGAAGATCCTTGGCGAATTTCGAGATCGCATAGGCGCGGGCGTCATTGACCTCGCGTTCGGCCCGGCGACGGGTGTTTTCGGCCTCGGCGGCGTAGCGCAGCGCCTGATCCTTTAAGGCCACGACTTCGGCCTGCAACTCGACGATGACATCGTGCGCCGCGTCGGCGTCGCCCGCCGCTGGGGATTCGTGGTCTTCAAACTCGGTTTGATCATCCATCATGGGGTCGTCGATTGCCTTGTTCATCGCGGGCGTCAGCCCAACTTTTCGTCCATCAACCGCCCGAGCGCCCGGGCGGTATAGTCCACCAAGGGTATCACCCGCGCATAGTTCAGCCGCGCCGGTCCGATCACGCCGATCGCGCCCAGCACCTTTTGCCGACCCGACATATAGGGAGCCGCGATCAGAGCGGAACCCGAAAGCGAAAACAGTCTCGTTTCGGCGCCGATAAAAATACGCACGCCCTCGGCCTCGCGCACGTCGTCCAAGAGGCCGATCAACTGCTCCTTCTGTTCCAGATCGTCGAACAACATGCGCACGCGTTCGAGATCGGCCCCGGCGCCCGGATCGCCCAGCAGATTGGCGCGGCCACGCACGATCAGGGCGCGCTGCGCCCCGTCGCCGCCGCTCCACGCGGCGAGGCCGTCTTCGATCAGGCGCGCCGCCGCTTCGTTCAACTCACGCCGCGCGCGATCAAGCTCGGCGGCCACGTCCAGCTTGGCTTCAACCAGGGTTTTGCCGCGCAGGCGGGCGTTCAGAAAGTTGGAGGCCTCCTGCAGGGCGGCCGGCGTGATCCCGGCGGGCCGCCGCATCAGGCGATTTTCCACCAGGCCGTCTTCGAACACCATGATCGCCAACGCCTGATCGACGCCCAGGGCGACAAATTCGACATGCTTGACCCCGGCGTCGCGCACCGGCGAGACCACCACCCCCGCGCCGCCGGCCAGTCCGGACAGGATCGAGCTGGCTTCGTTCAGGGCGTCGTCAAAATTACGGCCCTTGGCGGAAAGGCGCGCCTCGATATTGCGCCGATCCTCCTCGCCGACGTCGCCGACCTCCAGCAGGCCGTCGACGAACAGGCGCAGGCCCGCGTGGGTCGGCAGGCGCCCGGCGCTGATGTGCGGCGCGCCCAGCAGGCCCAGTTCGGTCAGGTCCTGCATGGTGTTGCGGATCGAGGCGGGCGACAGATGCACGCCGCCGCGCGAGATCGTTCGCGACCCCACCGGTTCACCGGTATCAAGATAGGTCTCGACAATGCGGCGAAAGATATCGCGCGCGCGGCCGTCCAGCTCCGACAGGGTCGCGCCGGGGGCGGGGGTCTGGCCAAAAAGCGCGTTGGTCATGGACGGGTCCTTCGGAAATGAGGATAAGCGCCGCCGACCGCAACGCAACCGAAAGCCGATCAAGCCATGCGACCCTCCCAACGCCTGCCGACCCAGCTGCGCCAGGTGACCCTGGAAACCGGCGTCAACCGCTATGCCGAGGGCTCGTGCCTGGTCAGTTTCGGCCACACTAAGGTCCTGGTCACCGCCAGCCTGGAGGACGGCGTGCCGCCGTTCATGCGCGGGCGCGGCGCCGGCTGGGTGACGGCGGAATACGGCATGCTGCCGCGCGCCACCCACACCCGCGGGCGGCGCGAGGCGGCGCAGGGCAAGCAATCGGGCCGCACCCAAGAAATCCAGCGCCTGATCGGCCGCTCCATGCGCGCGGTGATCGACGTCAAGGCGCTGGGCGAGCGGCAGATCACCCTCGACTGCGACGTCGTCCAGGCCGACGGCGGCACGCGAACGGCGGCGATCACCGGCGGCTGGGTGGCGCTGAAACTGGCCACGCGCCATCTCGTCACTGAAGGCGTCATCGCCCGCGACCCGATCCTCGACCATGTCGCGGCGGTGTCGTGCGGCATTTTCGAAGGCGAGCCGGTGCTCGATCTCGATTACGAGGAAGACAGCAACGCCGAAGCCGACTCCAACTTCGTCCTCACCGGTTGCGGCGACATCGTCGAGATCCAGGCCACCGGCGAAAAGCGCGGCTTCTCGCGCGCTGAGTTCGAGGCCCTGTTTGGGCTCGCGCGCGACGGGATCGCGGAACTGGTGGAAATGCAGAAGGCGGCGATCGCGGGGTAACGAGCGGCGCCGCCTCCTGTTCGTGAGGCCTCCGCGTCTACGAGCATCCATCAACAAGCACGAGCTTGCTTGTCGTCGTTTCGTGCCGAACTTTGAACAGGTCCTGGATGCCTGGATCGCCCAGAAACGCCTCGGCATTCGAGCGTTCGGGGAACTCGATGATCACCACACGCTGCGGCTCCCAGTCACCTTCGATGCAGGTCGGCTCAACGCCCCGGACAATATGCCGCCCCTCGTGTCTTGCGATGTGCGCCGGGATTGCCGCGACGTACTTGCTGAAGCCAGCGAAGTCGTTGA
>JANXUA010000047.1 GCA_025352085.1 Caulobacteraceae bacterium
CGAGCTTGAGGACCAAACAGTCATCGAGGTCGGCCCCGGCCCCGGGGGCCTGACCCGCGCCCTGCTGGGGGCCGGCGCGCGTGTCATCGCCGTGGAGCGGGACCCGCGTTTCATTCCCCTGCTGGCGGAGATCGCGGCGGCGGCCGATGGACGGTTGACGGTGATTGAGGCCGACGCTCTCACCGTCGACGAAGCCGCCCTCGTCCGCGCCGCCACGCCCGGAACGTCGGCGCGCATTGTCTCCAATCTACCCTACAATGTCGGCACGCCCCTGCTGGTCAAATGGCTGACCGGCCCCTTTCGTCCCGCATCCATGACGTTGATGTTTCAGAAGGAAGTCGCAAGGCGGATCATCGCGCCGCCCGGCGGCGGCGATTACGGACGCCTGGCCGTCCTCGCCCAGGCCCTGTGCGAGACCCGAAGCGTCCTCGACCTCCCCGCCCGCGCCTTTACGCCGCCGCCGAAGGTCGCCTCGGCGGTCGTCGAACTGATCCCGCGCGTCGATCCCCTACCCGACGATCTGGTGCATTCGCTGCAACGCGTGGCCCAAGCGGCGTTCGGCCAACGGCGTAAGATGCTCAGATCGTCGCTGCGCGATCTCGGCGGCGAGGCGCTATGCCGCGCGGCGGGAATCGATCCGGACGCCAGGGCGCAAATCGTGCCGGTGGCGGGGTTCCTGACCCTGGCGAAGATATCCCTCGCGGAGTCAGATTGAGGCCGGGACCTTCTTGCGCCTCGAACGGTCCCAGACCACGCCCGGAAAGCCCTTCAACGGTCCGAGTTTCTCGCCCGCATAGGCCCAGTCGCGCATCTGATCGATGGCGATGTGATAGCGCGGTTCGCGGCCGACACGCGTTTCGAACAGGGCGCGCGGGATGTTGACCATTTTCGGCGCGCGCGGACGTTCGTAAAACAACGGGGTTCCGCACCGGTCGCAGAAGCTGCGCGCCGCGCCAGTCAACGGGTCGTCATAACGATGGACCGTCGTCTCACCTGCAATCATGCGAAAGCGGCTGCGCCAGGCGCCGACATAGGTGGCGTAGGCCGCGCCGTGGGCGCGGCGGCTGGCGCTGGAATGATCGTGCCAGGCCCAGCACGCCGGAACGTCGATCTCGAAGCGCACCGCACCACACAGGCACGACCCCTCGGCGATCAGCCCCGATATCGTGTCCGTTCTTATCGCATCCTTGACCACGCCGCCCTTTGTCCTCACTCCCCCATCAGGCCATCAACAAACGGCGCGATCCACGTGTTGCGCGCGCGCTTCAGGCATTCGGCTTGATAGATCAGCGCCAGTTTGCCATAGGCCCGGTCGAACTCGTCGTTCAAAATCACATAGTCATAGTCGGTCCACTGGGCAATTTCGCCCTTGGCGCGGCCGAGGCGCCGGGCGATGACGTCTTCGGCGTCCTGGGCTCGGGTGTGCAGGCGTGTCGCCAGGGCGGTCATCGACGGAGGCAAGATGAACACCCGCACCGTGTCGTTCGGCGCGGCTTTGGCGATCGCGCCGGCGCCTTGCCAATCGATATCGAAGAGAACGTCCAGGCCGTCATCGAGGCGCGCGGCCAACGGGGCGCGCGGGCTGCCATAGCGGTGCTCGTGAACTTCGGCCCATTCCAGAAAGGCGCCGCCGGCGACCATGGCGTCAAAGGCGGCGGGAGTGATGAAATGATATTCCCGCCCATCCAGTTCGCCGGGCCGGGGTGAGCGCGTGGTCACCGAAATCGACGGCGCGAGATCCGGAAACGCCGCCACCAGACGACGCGACAAGCTGGTCTTGCCCGCCCCCGAGGGGCTGGAGATGACCAGAAACAGGCCCCGTCGGCTTTGCGCCAGCTTATTCGACATTCTGCACCTGCTCGCGAAACTGATCGATCGTGGCTTTCAACTCCAGGCCGGCGGTGGTCAAGGCCGCCGCAGCCGATTTGGCGCACAGGGTGTTGACCTCACGCATTAATTCCTGGGTCAGGAAGTCCAGCCGCCGACCGCTGGCGACCGCCTGGGCGAGCAGGGCGCGGGCGGCGGCGACGTGGCCGGTCAGGCGATCCAGTTCCTCGCGCACGTCGGCTTTCAGCGCCAGGGCGGCGGCCTCCTGCACAATGCGCTCGGCGCTCGCCGCCTCGCCGACCAGTTCGGTCAGGCGCCGCGCGAACCGGTCCTTGACCAGAGCGGGCTGCTGCGCCGCTTCGCCTGCGGCCGTCGCCACAAGCCGCTCGATATGATCGAGAAACCCACCCAGGACACCAGCCAAGGCGACGCCCTCCTCGCCCCGCGCTACCTTCAGGGAGTCGAGGGCTTCCGCCATTGAAGCCGCCATGGCAGCCTCGACGGCGGCGCGCATCTCCGGATCTTCATCGCTCGTCGATGTCTCGACCACCCCCGGCAGGGCGAGTAGGCCATCCATGGTCGGCGGCGCGGCGCGGCCGTCGGCGACGAACGGCGCGCAGAGCGCCAGATAGCGCTCCACCGCGTCGAGGTTGACCCGCCCGCCCGATGGTTTGGCCGAGGACCGGCCCTGGATATTGATGGTCAGGGAGCCGCGCGCAAATCGCGCCTGGGCCAGATCGCGCGCCGCGCGCTCCAGGCCGTCAAACCCCGGCGGACCGCGAAAGCGGACTTCGAGATTTCGTCCGTTGACTGAGCGCGATTCCACCGCCCACGCCCAATCGCCCAGCGCGCCCTCATGGCGGGCGAAGCCGGTCATGCTGGCCAGGCTCATGGTTTGG
Organism: Caulobacteraceae bacterium; assembly: GCA_025352085.1. GTDB lineage: Bacteria > Pseudomonadota > Alphaproteobacteria > Caulobacterales > Caulobacteraceae > Acaudatibacter. Next base: position 2,727 of record JANXUA010000047.1, read on the forward strand.
CTCCTGCCCGCGCGCGGGCCTGTTCGATGGCACGCCATTTGGCGACATTACGCTGGTGTTCGGCAAAGGTCGCGGCAAACACATGCCCGCCCGTGCCGTCGGCGACGAAATA
>JANXUA010000074.1 GCA_025352085.1 Caulobacteraceae bacterium
GCCGCCGCCGTCGAGCCGGCTATTTGACGGGCGTGACGACCTGCCAATAGTCGTCGCCAATGAAGGTCCGGTACTTGTCGAACTCATGGGTCTGAGCCTGTTGCGCCGTTTTTGGCATGGCGGCATAGGCTTCCTTTTCCATGGCTTGATCGCGGGTCTGATCAGGCTCAAGCATGCCCATGTTTACGACATGCTCCGTCAAGAGAACATTGCCCTGGCCATCGCTGGAGTTCATTTTGATCATGATCTGGTAGGCGTCGATCAGGCCGTGTCGTTTGGCCTGTTCCTCGCCTGGAACCCACGTCTTCTGCAGGCCGGTCACATAGTCGTCGATGTGGTTTGGGTCGACCTTGAGGATGGTGGTGTGCCAGACGCCCTTTTGCGGCGTGTAGTCGACATAGGGTTCGGCCCAGGCCGCGCTAACGCAAAGCGCCAGCGCAGTCGCCGCGATCGGTAGGATAGTCGTCTTCATATTGTGCATTCTCCTAAGTTCGCCAACAGCGCCGGGCGAGGCGCCCATTCGTTGATCTGTTGACTGCCCCCCGGCGCAGAAGAACGAATGTGGCCGGCGCGTGTCTGAAATGAAGCACGCTGAACGTTCGAAGGCGAGCGAATAGTTTCGAGGATCGCGGCTATCGGATTCAAACCGGTTTTGCCGCTTCGCCGCTCTGCTCGGGTCATCCGATCAAGAACCAAAATTAAGCGCCGTGCGCTTCGCATAGCTGACCACCTCATATTCGATGCCGTCCGGATCGAGGAAATAGAAGCGTCGGCCGGGGTCGTAGTCGGCGTGGTTGAAGGGGGTCAGGCCGGCGGCGACCACCCGGGTTTCGATGGCGTCGAGATCGTCGACCTCCACGCCGATGTGATTGAGGGGGTGGCCCTTGGCGAAATCGTCGTCGCCGTAGTGGGCCTTGTCGCCGGTGTAGAGCGCCAGATAGCCGTCCGCCGAGCCGACGTGGATGGTGTGGCCGCCGTCTCGCGCCGGGCCGCGCCAGCGGATGCGCCAGCCGAACACCGATTCCATCAGGGCCGCGACGCGGTCGGGGTCGCGGACGGTGACGTTGACGTGCTCGATACGGGGCGTGGTCATGAAATTCATCCTGGCTAGGCGCACAACCGCGCCGGTATTGCCCTTCGTACAACCTCAAGTTAACTTGAGATCAAGATATATTTTCGAGGAATTTTCCATGACGCCCGACCCCCTACTCAGCATTGGCGAGCTGGCCCGCCGAACCGGTCTGGCCGTCTCGGCGATCCGCTATTACGAGGCGCGCGGCCTGGTGCGCGCGGTGCGCTCCGGCGGCAATCAGCGCCGCTTCCTCAGGTCGGATATCCGGCGCCTGTCGTTCGCCGTGATCGCCCAGCGGCTGGGCCTGAGCCTGACCGAAATCGAGGCTGAGCTGGCCACCCTGCCGCTGGCGCGCACGCCGAGCCGCGCCGATTGGGAGAAGATCAGCGGGCGCGTTCGCGGCGCCCTGGACGCTCGCATCGTCATGCTCGAGCGGACGCGCGATCTGCTCGATGGCTGCATCGGCTGCGGCTGCCTGTCGCTGGATCGCTGCGCGCTCTACAATCCGGGCGACCGCGCCAGCCGCGCCGGCGCCGGCCCGCGCTTCCTGCTGGGCGATCGCGCGGCGGATTTCGGGGAGGTATCGACCTAGGCGCTAGGCGGCGAGAGCGATGTCAGTGGCCTCAACGGTATTCTTCAATCTTGCCGGGGCGAGCCGCGAGCCTATAGTTTGACGACCGAGGCGATCGGGAAGGAAAACGTCATGGCTCATTGCGCGCGCCCAGCCCGCGCCGCCATCGGTGAGCAAGGCAAAACCTTCGTGCGCGGCGTGCCTTGAAGATATTCCTGATCGGCAAAAGCGCCAGCATCACCCATTGGCTGGAGGATGCGGCGGCGGGGTTTCGCGCGGCGGGGCATGAGGTCGCTATCGGGTTTGCCCGCCGGCCGTGGCTGAGCGCGGCGGTGGAGCGCGCGCTGGAGGGGACGTTCACGGCGTCGATTGTCCGGCGGATCGGGCAATTCGAGCCCGAGCTCATTCTGGCCGTCGGCGGTTTTCACGTTCCGCCGGGCATGCTTGAGGCGGTGGCGTCGATCCGCAAGCGGGCGCCACTGATCGGCTGGGTCGGCGATCTGTTCGACGAGACCGCGCGCGCGGCGGCTGGGATTTACGACACGGTTAACTATACCGATAGCGGCCTTGAGGCCCTGCACCGCACGCTCGGGTTTACCACTCCCGCGCGGTTCGCCCCGCACGCGGTCAATCCGGCCGGCGCCGATCAGGTTTCGCCCGCCGCCGACCGCCAGGCGCGGATGGTCTTCATCGCCAACCCCACGCCGCACCGCCGGGCCGTCGTCGCCGCTTTGACTTCCCCCATCGCCCTCTACGGCCCGACCTGGCGGGCGACGGCGGGCGTCGATCACGCGATCCACGCCGCGCGCGTGGCGCACGGGCGCCTGCGCGGCCTCTATCAAGGCCACACCATCGCCCTCAACATCCGCAACGAACACCATGTCCTCAGCGGCTTGAACCAGCGCAATTTCGAGCCGTGCGTCGCCGGCGCGGCGCTCATCACCGATGACCAGCCCGATCTTCAACGCTGTTTCGAGCCGGGCGTGGAGGTTCTGGCCTGGCGTAACGTCGATGAATTGAACGCCATCCACGAACGGCTGCTACGCGCGCCGGTGGAAGCCGCCGCCATCGGCGAACGCGGGCGGCGGCGGGTGCTGGCGGACCATACTTACGCACGGCGGCTAGAGACGTTGGTGACTTTGTCCTGAACGTCGCTGCCCGCCCCTTCCTATCCGCCCCCGCCTCGCGCTAAGACCGGCGCGTCATGTCCCAAAAGGAAACTCCCGGAGAGGTCTTCAAGCGTGCGCTGGCGCACGCCGCCCGCTCGCTCGCCGAACAGCCCGATCTGGAGGTGGTGTTCAGCGGCGACGGGCCGAGCCTGATCGGGCACCGGGCGATCCTGCCGCATCCGCCGCGCGATCTTCAGGGTCCTGAGACGGCGCGTCTGCGCGGCCTGGCCGACCAGATGGCTCTGCGTGTCGCCCATCATGACGGCGCCGTGCACGCCCGCTCCAAGCCGACCTCGCCCGAAGGGGTTCTGGTCTATGACGCCCTGGAGCAGGCGCGCATTGAGGCCATCGGCGCCAACGCCCTGGCCGGCGTGCGCGACAATCTCGCGGCGGTGTGGGACCAGACCGCGCAGCGCAAGGGTCTGAGCGCCCTGACCGATCCGGGCGCCGCGCCGCTCGCCGACGTGGTCGCCCTGATGGTGCGCGAGCGGCTGACCGGATCGCCGCCGCCGGAGGGCGCGCGGGCCCTGGTCGACGCCTTGCGCGGCGAGATCAACGCCAAGGCCGGCGCGGACCTGGATCGCCTGACCGGCGCGCTCGACGATCAAGCCGCTTTCGCCAAGATCGCTCGCGCGGTGCTGCGCGACCTTTCGCTCGGCGACGACGGGTCGGACAATCCCGAACAGGGCGCCGAAGACGACAATGAAGATGGCGAGGCCGAATCGCCGAGCGACGGCGAAGGGGAGGGCGAAGAGCAATCGCCGCAGGGCGACGCCTCCGACGACGGCGAGACCACCCGCCAGGAGTCCGACAGCGCCGAAGCGCAGACGGCCGACAGCGACGACGAGGCGGCCCAATCCGACGACGACATGGATCTCACCGACGGTGATCGTCCCGCCCGGCCCGATATCAATGATCCGGGCCGCGCCGAACCGGCCTACAAGATCTTCACCCGCGAGCACGATGAAGTCGTTTCCGCTGAGGAACTGTGTGAGCCGGAGGAGCTGACCCGCCTGCGCGCCTATCTCGATCAGCAGCTTGCCAGCCTGTCGAACGTCGTTTCGCGCCTCGCCAACCGCCTGCAGCGCAAGCTGATGGCCAAGCAGAACCGCACCTGGAGTTTCGATCTCGAGGAAGGCATGCTCGATGTGGCGCGCCTGACGCGGGTGATCATCGATCCCACCGCCCCGCTGTCGTTCAAACAGGAGGAGGACACCGAGTTTCGCGACACGGTGGTCGGATTGCTGATCGACAATTCCGGCTCCATGCGCGGCCGGCCGATCATGGTCGCCGCCGTGTGCGCCGACATTCTCGCCCGCACGCTGGAGCGCTGCGCGGTGAAGGTGGAAATCCTCGGCTTCACCACCCGCGCCTGGAAGGGCGGCTCATCGCGCGACGCCTGGCTGAAGGCCGGCAAGCCCGCCTCGCCCGGCCGCCTCAATGACCTGCGCCACATCATCTACAAATCCGCCGACGCGCCGTGGCGTCGCGCGCGCAAGAACCTCGGCCTGATGATGCGCGAGGGCCTGCTCAAAGAAAACATCGACGGCGAGGCCCTGATGTGGGCGCACCAGCGCCTGGTCGCGCGCACCGAGCAGCGCCGGATTCTGATGGTCATTTCCGACGGCGCACCGGTGGATGACAGCACCTTGTCGGTCAACAGCGGCCACTATCTCGAACGCCATCTGCGCCGGGTGATCGCCGAGATCGAGGGCAAGTCGCCGGTCGAGCTGATCGCCATCGGCATCGGCCACGACGTCACCCGCTATTATCGCCGGGCGGTGACCATCGTCGATGTCGAGCAACTGGGCGGCGCCATCACCGATCAATTGGCTGCCCTTTTCGAGGAAGAACCCAAGGCGGTGAGCCGCAAGAATGCCGCGCAGCTGGGCCCGTTGCCGAGCGTGCAGGGTGGCGGGGCGATGAAGGCCGGCGTGCGTCGCGTGCGCGAGGCGGTGGGATAAAGGCGGACGGCCGGGATTTCCCCGCCGCACCTTGAACCGGGACACCCTCGACGGCGAGTGGATGCAAGCCGCATCCACCTCATCGCCACGCCACTACTGAAGTATATTAATCCCAAGACATAAATTGCCAAAATGTAATATCGATAAACGATATGTAATTTGATTATTCAGAGGCCGTTCAGTATTCAAATCCACACAGAGGGACGGCGACGGGCCGCCCCGGAGAGAAACAAAAAATTACATTTCTCTCATATATTTCATGAGGATATTCATTATGACGACCACCAATATACTGAAAGCCTTTGACGACATCGCCATTCGCTTGTTCAACACCGTGGTTCTCGTGGGTCTGGGTCTCGTCGCTTTGGGCGCCGTTGCTCAATCAATTCAGGTCTGACGAACAACGTCTCGAGCAGGCCACGGAACTATCGGCCGCCGCCAGGGGTAATGCCCCCAGCGGCGGTTTGCATTTTGATCCGTAGACAGAATGGCCTTGACCGACCGTCGTCAGGCTGCCGCCCTTAGTCGCTCCAGTAACGGTCCGTGCAATTCGGCGTTCGCCACGCACACCGAGCCCGTAAGGAGGGGGTCGGCGGCGCCATCCGCGTCGGTGACCACACCACCCGCTTCGGTGACCATCAGGATTCCCGCTGCGATATCCCAAGCGTTGAGGTCGCGCTCCCAGTAACCATCGAACCGGCCGGCGGCGACCCAGGCGAGATCGAGGGCCGCGGCGCCGAACCGGCGCACGCCGGAAACCCGTTGGCTGACCTGATGCAGCTCCTTAAGGAAGCGCGCGTGCTGGCCGTGGCCGAGAAAGGGGATGCCGGTGGCGAACACCGCTTCGTCGAACTTCGTGCGCGCGGCGACCCGCAGGCGCCGATCGTTGAGATAGGCTCCGCGGCCGCGTTCGGTCCAGAACAGGTCGGCGTTGGCCGGATTGTAGGTGATCCCGGCAACGATCTGGCCCTCGCGCTGCAGGGCGATGTTGATCGCGAAGTGCGGCATGGCGTGCAGGAAGTTGGTCGTGCCGTCCAGGGGATCGACGATCCATGTGTGGGTTTTGTCGGTGCCCTCGATCATGCCGCGCTCTTCGGCGAGGAAGCCGTAGCCGGGACGGGCCTTGGACAATTCCTCGAAGATGGTCTGTTCGGATTTGAGATCGGCGGCGCTGACATAGTCGGCGGCGCCCTTGCGCGACACCTGCAGCTCGGCGACTTCGCCAAAATCGCGCGCGAGCGCGCGCCCGGCCTTGCGGGCGGCGTCGATCATCACCTTGATCAAGGCGGAATGGGTGATCACGGCGCCGGACCCTAGTCGGCGCGGCGCATATATTCGCCGGTTTCAGTGGAGACGAGAATGCGCTCGCCCTCGCTCATATAGGGCGGGATCATGATGCGCATGCCGTTGGAGGCCTTGGCCGGCTTGTACGACGACGACGCGGTCTGGCCCTTCACGGTCGGTTCGGTTTCCATAACCTCCAACACCACGGTGTCGGGCAGGGCGATGCCGATCGGGCGCTCTTCGTAGGATTCCACGGTGACGATCATGCCGTCGTGCAGGAAGCGCACCTGATCTTCGCCGACGAAATCCTTTTGCAGTTCAATCTGTTCGTAGCTGGCCTGGTCCATGAACACCAGGACCTGATCCTGCTCGTACAGATACTGGTAGTCCCGTTGCTCCAGCGAGACCTTGTCGACCTTGTCCTCGGAGCGGAACCGCTCGTTGAGCTTGCTGCCGGTTATCAGATTCTTGAGTTCGATCTGATTGAAGGCGCCGCCCTTGCCGGGCTTGACGTGGGCGATCTTCACCGCGCGCCACAGGCCGCCCTGGTGCTGGATGACATTACCAACGCGAACTTCATTGCTTACGACTGACGGCATGGGGGCTCTTTGGAGATGGGGCTGGAATTTGGCGGCAGACGGTAGAGCACGATGACACGCGGTGGAACCCACACGTGTCTGAATCGTGCTCTAGAAACAAAAATGGAGAGATTGATTCAGACGTCAGGATGACGTGATCAATCTCTAGTGGAGCGGACGCGTTAACTCAAGGTGGCGCGCGCGCCTTCAACCCTTCGCCGATCTCCCAATTGAACGCGGCAACCGCCGCGGCAGGGCCGTCGGGATGGGCCCACACGCCCGCCGACACCGCCAGGAAGTCCGCGCCGGCCGCCGCGAGATCGCGCGCCGTCTCGACGGTGATGCCGCCGATCGCCACGCAGGGGATCAGCATGGTCTCCTGCCAGATGGTGAGGATTTCCGGATTGGGCCGGGCGGTGGTTTCCTTGGTGGTCGTGGGAAAGAAGGCGCCGAAGGCGACGTAGTCGGTGCCGGCTTCGGCGGCGTCCATGGCCAGGTGGCGGCTGTCGTGACAGGTCACGCCGACGATGCGGCTTGTCCCAACCATCCGGCGCGCTTCGGCGACCGTGCCGTCGGTCTGGCCGATATGCACGCCGTCGCAATCGAAGCGGGCGGCCAGATCGGGGCGGTCGTTGAGGATGAGCGAGACCCCGCTCGCCCGGCAGAGCGGCGCGGCGGCGCGAACGACGGCCTCGATATGCGCCTCAGACGCGTCTTTGAGGCGGATCTGCAATGCGCCGACATCGCCGGCGGCGAGTGCGATTTTCAGAGTCGCGGCGAAGGCCGTCACATCGTCGATAACCGGCGGGGTGATCAGATAAAGGCGGCAGAGGGGGGGCGTCACCGCCACGTCGACCCTGCATGCTCGTTCAGGCCGGGCAGGCGTGGGTCGATCCGGGCTGGTTCGTCGCGGAACTTGATCGGCGTGCCGACGATTTCCGAGCCTTCGGCGTCGAACATCAGCATGTCGCGCTCGCGCATGACCGGATCGTCGAAACCTTCCTTCATGGTGCGCACCGGCGCCCAGCAGACGTCGCGGCCCTCGAACCAGGCTTCCCATTCGGCGCGGGTGTGGGTCGCGAACGTCTCGCGGAAGAAATCGCGCAAGGGGTATTGGCCGGGGCCCGGCGGCAGTTCGGCGTAGTGGAGCAGGTCGACGCGGCTGAGGCCCTCCAAAAGGTTGCGCGCGAACTTCACCTCCGAACCGCCCAGCACCAGCCAGTGACCGTCGGCGGTTTCATAGAGCGAGTTCATCGCCTGACCGCCGGCGATGCGCTCGTGCTTGGGAATGTGCGCTTCGCCGGTGGCGAAGATTTTGGAGGTGACGTTCGGCGTCCAGGCCAGCAGGCTGTCGTACATCGAGACGTCGAGATAGTCGCCGCGCCCGGTCTCGCGGGCGCGCAGCAGGGCCATCAGAACACCACTGAGCGCGGTGAGCGAAGATAGGGCGTCGGTGGCGACAAGTCCCGGCGGCGCGGGCTTGCCGTCAAAGCCCTCGGTCAGGGCGACGGTGCCGGCCAGCGCCTGAACCGCCAGATCATGGGCGGGGCGCAGGCGATAACGGCCGGTCTGGCCAAAAGCGCTGATCGAACAATAGACGATACGCGGATTGACCGCCGCGACGGCGTCATAGCCGACGCCCAGCCGGTCAACGACGCCGGGCCGGAAGGCTTCGATCAACACGTCGGCCTCGCGCGCCAGAGCCCAGAACGTCGCCAGACCGTCGGCGGATTTCAGATCGAGCTGGATCGATCGCTTGCCGCGATGGGTGTTGCGAAACCAAACCGCCGCACCGTTCTTTTCGAAACCCAGGGTCCGCGTCGGCTCGCCCTCGCCGGCAGGCTCGATCTTGATGACGTCGGCGCCATGGTCGGCCATCATCAGGGTCAGCATGGGGCCCGGCAGAAACAGCGACAGGTCCAGGACCTTCACGCCCTCCAGCTTCATCTCAATAATGTCCCACTTTGTCTTCCACCGCCTGGCCGCGCGCCGGAATCAGCATGGACCGCTTGAAGGTGCACACCACCTCGCCGCGCTGGTTCTTGCCGGTGGTGCGAATGGTGACGATGCCCTGGCCGGGCCGCGATTGGCTCTCGCGTTTTTCCAGAACCTCGCTCTCGCTATAGAGGGTGTCGCCGGCGAAGACGGGCGAGGTGAATTTGACCTCGTCCATGCCGAGGTTGGCGATGGTTTTTTGGCTGACGTCGCTGACGCTCATGCCGATCAGGAGCGAGAGGGTATAGGTGCTGACCACGAGATTCTGCCCAAACTCCGTACCCTTGCCGTATTCGGCGTCGAAATGCAGGGGATGGGTGTTGAGGGTCAGCAGGGTGAAGAGGTGATTGTCGGATTCCAACACCGTCTTGCCGGGCCGGTGCTCATAGACATCGCCGATGACGAAGTCGTCGTAATACCGTCCAAAGGTCTCGCGATAGCGCTGCGGACCGACCTGTTTCCAGTTTTGCACCATGGCCAGAACGCTCCGCCCTAGAAAATCGTGTAGCCGCCATCGATGACGATGGCGTCGCCGGTGTGGAAGCGCGAGGCGTCCGAGGCCAGATAGACCGCGATCCCGGCGAAATCGTCCGGATTGCCCCAGCGGCCCATCGGCACCCGTCCGATGGCCTTTTCGTTGAAGGTGTCCCAGGTCTGCAGCCGCGCGGTCATGTTCGAGCGGATCCAGCCGGGCAGGATGGCGTTGGCGCGGATGCCGAATTTGGCGTGCTCGACCGCAATGCCGCGCACCATGCCCAGCACCCCGGTCTTGGTCGCGGCGTAGGCCTGATTACGCGGCGCGCCGTGGATCGCCGAGGTCGAGGAGGTGACCACCAGCGATCCCCCCGGATCGCCCGCCGCCGCGCGCTCTTTCATGTGGGCGCAGGCGTCGCGGAAGGTCCAGAACACCGCGTCGAGATTGACCTTGGTCACCGCGCGCCAGTCCTCGGTGTGGTTTCGGAAAACGCCGCGCCGCGCCCGCCGACCCCGGCGTTGGCGGCCACGAAATCGAGCCGCCCGAAGGTGGCGATGGCGTTCTTCATCGCCGCGCCGACGGCGGCCTCGTCGCCCACGTCGACCTTCTCAACCAGCAGGGGAACGCCGCAGACTTCGAGCGTCGCCTTGGCCGCAGCCAGGCGTTCCTCGTTGCCGCCCCAGATGACGACACTCGCGCCGGCGGCGGCGAGGCCCTCGGCCATGCCCAGGCCAATCCCGCTGTTGCCGCCGGTGATCAGGGCGACCTTGCCGGTCAGGTCGAAGGGATTGAAGGCCATGGTGTCGCGTCTCTCGTTTGCGCGGCCCATGAAGCGAAGCGATGGGCGGTGGTCAATACTTATCCCTTGTCGGAAGCGATTCATCGCGGCACACATCGCCGCGAATTTTTACGACGGGACAGATAAATGACCGAGACCCTTGATCACGACGACATCCGCCAATCGGTGCGGCGGCTGTGCGCCGAATTTCCGGGGACCTATTGGCAGGCCAAGGACCGCACGCGGGAATATCCAACCGAGTTTGTCCAGACCCTGACCCGTGAAGGATTCCTGTCGGTTCTGATCCCCGAGGAATACGGCGGCGCGGGCCTCGGCATCGGCGCGGCGACGGCGGTGCTGGAGGAAATCCACCGTTCGGGGTGTAACGGCGGCGCCTGCCACGCGCAGATGTACACTATGGGCACGGTGCTCAAGCACGGCACGCCGGAGCAGAAACAGCAATATCTGCCCAAGATCGCCACCGGCGAACTGCGCCTGCAGGCCTTCGGCGTCACCGAACCGACCAGCGGCACCGACACCACGCGCCTGACCACCTTCGCGCGGCGCGACGGCGACCACTATGTCGTCAACGGGCAAAAGATCTGGATCAGCCGCGCCGAGCACAGCGACCTGATGGTGCTGCTGGTGCGCACCACCGCGCGCGAGGATGCCGCCAAGACGTCCGATGGTATGAGCGTTTTGCTGGTCGACATGCGCGAGGCGGTCGGGAACGGCCTGACCGTCCGGCCGGTGCGCACCATGCTCAACCACGCCACCACCGAACTCTTTTTCGATGATCTGAAGGTGCCCGTCAGCCAGCTGATCGGCGAGGAGGGCAAGGGCTTTCGCTACATCCTCGACGGCATGAACGCCGAGCGTATTCTGATCGCGTCCGAATGTATCGGCGACGGGCGGTTCTTCATTGATCGCGCCAGCGCCTACGCCAAGGATCGCAACGTGTTCGGCCGCCCGATCGGGAAGAATCAGGGCGTGCAATTTCCCATCGCCCGCGCCTATGTGCAGCTTAGCGCCGCGGCCGAGTTCGTGAACAAGGCCGCCGCCCTCTACGACGCCGGCAAGCCGTGCGGCACCGAGGCGAACATGGCCAAAATGCTCGCCTCCGAAGCCAGCTGGTTCGCCGCCGACATGTGCATCCAGACCCACGGCGGCTTCGGCTTCGCCGAGGAATACGACGTCGAACGCAAATTCCGCGAAACCCGGCTCTACCAAGTCGCCCCGATCAGCACGAATCTGATCCTCAGCCACGTGGCGACGCATGTGCTGGGCCTGCCGAAGAGTTTTTGAGGGGCGGCAGGCTCATTTCGGACCTTCGGAGCGCGACTATCGGGAGGCTGAGAATTTCTTGGTCGATGGCGATGGCGAAGTTTTTGTAAGACTGTGCGACCCTGCCGTCTGACACCCACGGGACAGGCGTAGCGTTTTTCGGTCGGGAGACCTCATGCTTGATGACCTCGTGAACGCGGCCGTCGCCGCGGGCGCCGCGATCTTGAAGGTCTACGCCCGCGCGGATGTGGGGGCGACGATCAAGGGCGACGGCTCGCCGGTGACCGAGGCCGACGCTCTGGCCGAGGCGATCATTCTTGCGGCCCTGGCGAATATCGCGCCTGACATTCCGGTCATCGCCGAGGAGGCCGTCGCGGGCGGCCACTCACCGGCGACGGGGCACAGGTTCTTTCTGGTCGACCCCCTGGACGGCACCAAGGAATTTCTCAGCCGCAACGGCGATTTCACGGTCAACATCGCCCTGATCGAGGATGGTCGGCCGACTGTTGGCGTGGTCTACACCCCGGCGCATGGCGATATTTTTGTCGGCCAAGCCGGCGTCGGCGCGCGGCGCGCGCGGGTCATCCACGGCGTTGTCGGTCAATGGTGGGCGATCCACGCGCGGACCGCTCCCGCTGACGGTCTGGCCGTGCTCGCCAGCCGCTCGCACCTGACGGACGAAACCCGCGCCTTCATCGAGCGGTTCAAGGTCGCCGATCTGGTTTCGGCCGGATCGTCGCTGAAGTTTTGCAAATTGGCCACCGGCGAGGCCGACCTCTATCCAAGGCTGGGGCGCACCATGGAGTGGGACACCGCCGCCGGCGACGCGGTTCTGCGCGCGGCCGGCGGTGCGGTGCGGACACTGGACGGGAAGATGCTTATCTATGGCAAACGCGATCAGGCCGACGACGCCGATTTCGCCAATCCGTGGTTTGTGGCGTCCGGCCCGTTCGACCCGTTTGCCGCCGCCGCTTAAGGACCTGAAGATTTCGTGACCGCGCCCCTTAAAATCCCGCTCAGCGACGATCGCCTCACGCACCTGCAAAGGCTTGAGGCCGAATCGATCCACATCATGCGCGAGGTCGCCGCGCAGGCCGACAAGCCGGTGATGCTCTATTCCATCGGCAAGGATTCGGCGGTGATGCTGCATCTGGCCGCCAAGGCCTTCTATCCGGCCAAGCCGCCGTTTCCCCTGCTGCACGTCGATACGACGTGGAAGTTCAAGGCCATGTATGACATGCGCGAGCGGATGGCCGCCGAACTCGGCTTTGAGTTGCTGGTCTACAAAAATCCCGAGGCGATGGCGCAAAATATCAACCCGTTCGACCACGGCTCGGCCGTGCACACAGACATGTGGAAGACGCAAGGGCTGAAACAGGCGCTTGATCTCCACGGCTTCGACGCCGCCTTCGGCGGAGCGCGGCGGGACGAGGAAAAGAGCCGGGCCAAGGAGCGGATCTTCTCGTTCCGCTCGGCCAATCACCGCTGGGATCCCAAGAGCCAGCGCCCGGAACTCTGGCGCCTGTACAACGCGCGCAAGCACAAGGGCGAATCCATTCGGGTGTTTCCGATCTCCAACTGGACCGAACTGGACGTTTGGCAATACATCCATTTGGAAAACATCCCGATCGTGCCGCTGTATTTCGCCGCCGAGCGACCGGTGGTGGAGCGCGACGGGACGCTGATCATGGTCGATGACGAGCGCATGCGGCTTCTGCCTGGCGAAGTTCCGATGCTGAAGAAGGTGCGCTTCCGCACCCTGGGCTGCTATCCGCTCTCGGGCGCGGTCGAAAGCTCGGCCGACACGCTGCCAGACGTGATCCAGGAAATGCTGCTCACCACCACGTCGGAGCGACAGGGCCGGATGATCGACCACGACCAGGCCGCCTCGATGGAGAAGAAAAAGCAGGAGGGCTATTTCTGATGGCCCACGTTTCGGACCTGATCGAAACCGACATCGACGCCTATCTCGAGGCGCATCAGCACAAGTCCCTGCTGCGGTTCATCACCTGCGGGTCGGTGGACGACGGCAAGTCGACCCTGATCGGCCGGCTGCTATACGATTCCAAGATGATCTTTGAAGATCAGATGGCGGCGCTGGAGGCCGATTCCAAGAAAGTGGGTACGCAGGGCGGCGAGATCGATTTCGCCCTGCTGGTCGACGGCCTGGCCGCCGAGCGCGAGCAGGGCATCACCATCGATGTCGCCTATCGGTTCTTCTCCACCGACAAGCGCAAGTTC
>JANXUA010000082.1 GCA_025352085.1 Caulobacteraceae bacterium
GCCGCCGCCGCTGTACATCAAGCCGGTGGAAAAGGCCCCGCCGCCGCCGCCCGTGGCGCCGGCCGCCGCGCCGCCGCCGCCGCGCGCGTCGATCATCACCAATCCGGGGTTCATCACCCGGCCGTCGGCGGAGGATATGGCGCAATACTATCCGGAGCGCGCTCAACGCCTGGGCGTCGGCGGACGCGTGTCCCTCCGCTGCACGGTCCTGGACAACGGCAAGCTGACCGGCTGCTCGACGTCGAATGAAGACCCCGCGGACCAGAACTTCGGTGAAGCCGCGATGAAGCTGTCGCACATCTTCAAACTGCGGCCCAAGACGGCCGACGGCGTTCCGGTCAGCGGTGGTATCTTTGAAACCATCATCCGCTTCCAGGTGCCCAAGGACAACGGCGGCGAGTGAAGCAAGCCTGAATTACGAAAAGAGCCCCCGGACGGAAACGTTCGGGGGCTTTTTCGTTGCGTGGGGTGGAGGCGCGCGCGCCGCCCCTTGATCGGGGCCGTCTTCGCGATTAAACCCGCCCGTCTTCGACGTGGATACGCCGCCTTAGCTCAGTTGGTTAGAGCGCTAGATTGTGGATCTAGAGGTCCTCGGTTCGAGCCCGAGAGGTGGTACCACGTGGGGCTGGAGGCGTGTTTCCACGCCCTCACACCACGTCGTCGGCGGCCAGGGCGCAGGGATGGGCGTCGCCGCCCTGCTCAAGCTGCAGCGTCGCGTGGTGAATCTTGAAACGGGCGCGCAGCTCGTGACACGCCTCGTGCAGGAAATGATCGTCCAGCGTCGTTTCGGGGCGCACGAGATGGGCGGTCAGGGCCGTTTCGGTGGTGCTCATGCCCCAGATGTGCAGGTCATGCACCTCGCTGACGCCGGGCAGGGCGCTCAAGTAGGCGCGGACGCCCTCGCGATCGACGGCGCTGGGCACGGCGTGCAGGGCCAGATCGAGAGACTCGCGCGTCAGCGACCAGGTTCCCATGATAATGACGCCGCCGATGATCAGGCTGACCACCGGATCAAGCCAGGTCCAGCCGGTCAGCAGGATCAGGCCGCCGGCGATGACGACGCCCAGGGCGACGAGCGCGTCGGAGGCCATGTGCGTGAACGCCGCGCGGATGTTGACGTCGTCCTTCGCGCCCGAAGCGAACATCCAGGCGGTGACGGCGTTGACCGCTATGCCCCCCGCCGCGACCGCCATGATGGTCACGCCGGCTGACGGTTCCGGATGCATCAGGCGCAGCACCGCCGCCCAGGCCAGACCGCCGGTGACCACCAACAGCACGACCGCATTGCTCAGGGCGGCCAGGATCGATGAGCCGCGCAGACCATAGGTGTAACGCCCGCCCGGCGCCCGCCGACCGAGAGAGGCCGCCAGCCAGGCGACGCCCAGGCTGAGCACGTCGCCAAAATTATGCCCCGCGTCAGAGAGCAGCGACAGCGAATGAGCCAGAACGCCATACACGGCCTCGGCGATCACATAGGCGGTGTTGAGGGCAATGCCGATGGCGAAAGCTCGTCCAAACGACGCCGGCGCGTGGGCGTGATGATGGCCATGAGCGTGATGATCGTGCGACATATCCGCAGTAGATTCCCAAAGACTTTCCCTCCCCTTTATGGGGAGGGTGGACCGCGAAGCGGGACGGGTGGGGAGGTTTCGATCACGAAGTCCAGCCTCGCGCTCCAAAACACTACCCCACCCCGGTCGCTTCGCGACTCGACCCTCCCCATAAAGGGGAGGGAGTCTATTTCTATCCCGCTTCGGCGAACGCCGGTGGTCGTTTTTGCATATTGGCCATGATCGCTTCGACCTGATTGGGGCTGCCGATAAGCGCGACCTGCTCATCGGTTTCCTGCAGCAGGCCGTCGGCCGGTCCAGCATCGACCGCGGCGTTGAACAGGCGTTTGCCGGCGCGGATGGCGTGCGGGCTTTTGCCGGCGATGTCATGGGCGGTGGCGAGGGCCTCGGCGCGCGGATCGGTGCAAACGCGGGTGGCGAACCCCATGACGAAGGCCTCCTCGCCGGAAAACACCCGGCCGGTATAAGTCAGTTCACGGACGATATCCTCGCGCACGAGGTGTTTCATCAGCTGCGTGCCGGCCATATCCGGGACCAGGCCCCATTTGATCTCCAGGATGGCCAGGCGGGCGTCCGGGGCGATATAGCGCATGTCGGCGCCGAGCATGAGTTGAAAGCCGCCGCCGAACGCCACGCCGTGCACCGCGGCGATGACCGGAACCGGGACCTCGCGCCACACCCAGACGGCGTATTGGGCGCGATTGGCGATGCCGTGCGTGCGCGAGGCGAGGCTTGAGCGCGACGACGCTTCGCCCGATTCCGACGAGGACCCCTCGGCCATTTTGCCGAAATTACCCATATCGAGGCCGGCGCAGAAGGCCCGCCCCTCACCCGAAAGGACCACGGCGCGTAGGCCCGGCTCGCGCTTCAGCCGCTCGCCGGCGGCGATCAGGGCCTCGAACATGCCGTTGTCGAGCGCGTTCATCTTGTCGGTTCTGATCATGCGGACGTCGGCGACGCCGTCCTCGATGGCTATGCTGATCCGATCATCCATGATGTCTCTCCGGTGGGTCTACTTTTGGCGTTTCGATCCGCGCGCCACGCCGATGATCAGGGCGGCGAGCACCCCGGCGGTCAGGCACCAGGGCAGGGCGGCGGGGCTGAGGATATGGCTCTGCAGGCCGAGCCCGCACAGGGCGACGGCGGCGATCGCGGTCAGGGTCAGCCACAGATCGGCGGCGAAAATCTTGATCAGCAGGGCGACGACGGCGCGGATCAGGGTCATGCTCCCACCGTCGATCGTGTGGCGCGCACCCACGCGGCGAGGGCCAGGCCGGCCAGCAGGTAAAGCGCCACGAGCCCCGGAATGGCCAGATCGCCGCTGCTCCACGGCGCGCCCAGACCCTCACAGCACCAGAACACGCCAAAGCCGGTGAGCAAGGCGCCGACCATAAATTTCAGGCTGTTTTCCGGGATTGTCGAGAGGGGTTTGCGCACCATGGCTCCCACCGCGAGCACCAGCGCGCACGCCGCCGTAGCGCCGACCGCCGCCGGCAGCAGCAGGCCGGGACGCGAACCGATAGCCAGGACGATGAACACCACTTCGGCGCCTTCGAGCAGAACGGCCTTGAAAGCCGCCAGCGCCGCTACGCCGTCGGCGGCCTTGTCATCCAGGTCTTCCGCCTGGCGCAGGGCCGTGGTTTCAGCGGCGAAGGCCGCCGTTTCGTCGTGGAGCGGCAGGGCGCCGCCGGCGCGCAGGACCGCCTTGCGCAACCAGCCCAGACCGAACACCAGGAGCAGAATGCCGATGGTGAGCCGCAGAGCTGGGAGGGGCGTCCGGGCCAGCGTCGGGCCCAGGGCGACGACCGCAACGGCCAGGACCGCCAAGGCGGCGAAGGTCCCCAATAGGGCGGGGCGCGGACCGCGCACAACGCTGACCGCCAGCACAATGGTGAACGCCTCGACGACTTCCACCGCCGAAGCGAGGAACGACGCGCCCACGGTGGTGGCGAAGCTGGCAAGATCGGTCATAGCTGCGATTGTTTAGGCTGGTGACGGCGGGGAAGCAAAGGCGCGTTGCAGACGCGAACCTCAACCATCATAAAGCCGTCACGGTCTTACGTGACAAGCGGGTCCAGGAACGCCTGGCGTCAATCGAGCCAATTTCCCGGAAGGAAACCCATGACCAAGTTCGCCGCCCTGACATTTGTGTCCGCCCTGGCGCTCGCCGCCGGCCATGCGGACGCCGCCGCCCGGCCCACGCCGGGCACGTCGGGGCTGCGCGTCGTCGACCGGATCGCCGGCCCCGACGGCCACTGGGACTACGCCAGCTTCGATCCGGCGTGGCGGCGGGTCTATGTCGCACACGGCGACACCGTGATGGTGATCGACGCGGATACCGGCAAGGCCAAGGCCGACTTCGCGCCCGGCAGCCATCTGCACACGGTCATGGCGATCCCGGGCAGCGATCTGGTGCTCACCACCAACAGCGGCGATAGCTCGGCGCGCATTCTCAACGCCGCCGACGGGTCCCTGATCGCCTCGGTGCCCACCGCCAAGGACCCGGATGCGGCGATCTATGATCCGGCCAGCCGCCTGGTTCTGGTGATGGGCGGCGACAGCGGCGAGATCACCTTCGTCGACGTCAAGGCGGCCAAGGCGGTCGGCTCGCTGGTTGTCGGCGGCGCGCTGGAATTCCCGGCTCTGGACGGCAAGGGCCGGCTGTTCGTCAACATCGAGGACAAGAACGAGATCGCGGTGATCGATCTGGCCACGCGCAAGGTCGTCAAGCGCTATCCCCTGGCCGGCTGCACGGGCCCGGGGGGGCTGGCCTATGTCACCGGCGGGCGGCTGGTGTCGGCCTGCGCCAACGGCGTGGCCAAGATCCTGAGCGCCGCCTCGGGCAAGGATCTGGCCACGCTGCAGATCGGCGCGCGGCCGGACGCGGTGCTCTATGACGGGGCCCGCAAGCTCGCCTACATTCCTTCGGCGATGACCGGGACCCTGGCGGTCATTGCGCTGTCGGGCCCGCACGACAACGCCATCATCGATAGCGTGCCGACCCAGCTGGGCGCGCGCACCGGGGCTGTCGACGAGAAAACCGGGCGAATCTACCTGCCCGACGCGCAATACGTTCTGCCGGTTCCCGCCGGCCAAAGACCGACCACCAAGCCGGGAACCTTCGAAGTCTTGGTGCTTGATCGCCGCTGAGGGGTGATTAGGGTGAGCCTCTAAACAAAAAGGGGAGGTCGCCGTGTCGCAGCCGGACCGCGTCATCTATCTGGCGGACATTCCGCGCGTTCAGGCGGGGCTGCGCGGCGGCGACGTGGCGATCCGCTTCGAGGACCGCGGCACAACCTTCGCCGAGCTCAACGCTCAGTCCGACCAGGTCGCCGCCGCCCTGATCGCGGCGGGCGCGGGCGCCGGCGCGCGGCTGGCCGTGCTTGGCAAGAACCACGACCACTGGTACCAGCTGATGTTCGGCGCGGCCAAGGCGCGGGCCTGCCTGACGCCGATCAACGCCCGCCTGGCGCCGCCGGAGATCGCCTATATCCTGCAGGACGCCGCGCCGGCGGTGTTGTTCGTCGGGGCCGATTTTCTCGAACTGGCCCAGAGCGTCGCCGCCACCCTGGCCGCGCCGCCGGTGTTGGTCGCCCTCTACGGTCAGCGGGCGGGCTATGCCGATTTCGAGGTCTGGCGCGACGCCGCCCCGCCGCTGGCGACTCCGCCGACGCCGCGCGACGACGACGATGTGCTGCAGCTCTACACCTCCGGCACCACCGGCCGTCCCAAAGGCGTGGTTCTCAGCAACCACAACTATCGCGCTTTCCTGGGCCAGGTCTCGCAGGTCGACGGTTTCAGCTATGCGCCGGGCGAAGCGGTGATGATCACCATGCCGCTGTTCCACGTGGCCGGAACCAATGTGAGTTTTTCGGCCCTGTCGCAGGGATCGAGCGTCGTGCTGGTCGCCGATTTTAATCCGGCGGCGGCGATGACCATGATGGCGAACGATCAGATCGCCCACGTCTTCCTGGCCCCGGCGATGATTCTGATGATGCTCATGGCGCCCGGCGCGGACGCCCTCAAGTTCCCGCACCTTCGCACCATCGCCTATGGCTCCGCGCCGATCTCGGAGGACGTTTTGAAGCGGGCGCAGGCGACCTTTGGCTGCGGTTTTGTCCAGTTCTACGGCATGACCGAGTCGGTCGGCGCCGGCACCTATCTTTCGCCGGCCGCGCACGCCCTGCCCGGGAAACTCACCTCCTGCGGCCGCGCGTGGCCGGGCATGGAGGTAAGGGTGGTCGACGCTGACGGCGCGCCGACGCCCGACGGCGCAATCGGCGAGATCGTCTTCAAGGGCGACATGGTCATGAAGCAATACTGGGGCAACCCGCAGGCCACCACCGAGGCGGTGGTGGACGGCTGGCTGCACACCGGCGACGCCGGCCTGCGCGACGCCGACGGCTATTTTTACATCCATGACCGGATGAAGGACATGATCGTCACCGGCGGCGAGAACGTCTATCCCGCCGAGGTGGAAAATGCGATCCACGGCTGCCCCGGCGTCGCCGACGTCGCGGTGATCAGCGTGCCGTCCGAACGCTGGGGCGAAGAGGTCAAGGCCATTATCGTTCCGACGCCGGGCATGCCGCCGCCGACGGAAGAAGCGGTCATCGCCTGGGCCCGCGTCCGCATCGCCGCCTTCAAGGCCCCCAAGTCGATCGCCTTCATCGACGTCCTGCCGCGCAATGCGTCGGGCAAGATCCTCCGCCGCGAACTGCGCGCGCCGTACTGGGCGGGCCGGGAGCGGGCGGTGGGGTAGAGCTCCAACCTGATCATTTCCTAACCTCCGTCATCCCCGGGCGGAAGTCCCGGGGATCCATTGAGCGAGGCATCGCCATGGCCGTGCAGGCGCACGGCCACACCCGGCAGTTCGCCCAATGGGTAGCCAGGACTGACGCCCGGCTATGACGGTAGGAGGGTGATTGAGTCTGGAACCTAGCGAGAGATGACCCAAGACGTTTCCGCCCTGGGTCAGTTGGTTTTAGGCGTGGGCGGCGATGGCGCCGAAGCGGCCGCTGTTGAAGTCGACGATCGCCTGGCGGATCTCGCCGTCGGTGTTCATCACGAACGGGCCGTGGCCGACGATCGGCTCGTCGATCGGCTCGCCGGTCAGCACGAGGACCACCGCATCGCCGCCGGCGTCGATCGTGGCGCCGGCGCCCTCGCGATCCAGCATCACCATCTCCGCCGCACGCACATCCTGCGCGCCGTTGACGGTGATCTGGCCCGACAAAACCACCAGCATGGTTGTGTGATCTTCAGGCAGGTCGAGGGTGACCGCGGCGTCGCCGATGAGGCGCAGATCCCACACATTGATCGGCGTGAAGGTCCGCGCCGGCCCGGTGTGACCGCCGAAATCGCCGGCGATAACGCGGACGCGTCCCGCGCCGCCCGGCAGATCGACCGACGGGATGTCGCCATTGAGGATCGACTGATAGTGCGGCGGGCTCATCTTGTCCCTGGCGGGCAGATTGACCCACAGCTGGATCATCTGGAACGGTCCGCCGGACTTGGTGAACCCCGGCGAATGGAACTCATCGTGCAATATACCGCCGGCCGCCGTCATCCACTGGACATCGCCCGGACCGATCATGCCGCCCTGGCCGGTGGAGTCGCGGTGCGACACCTCGCCGTCATAGACGATGGTCACCGTCTCGAACCCGCGATGCGGATGCTGGCCGACGCCGCGCGGCTCCGTAGCCGG
>JANXUA010000097.1 GCA_025352085.1 Caulobacteraceae bacterium
GCGCCGTCCAGCGTTCTGGTCGGCGACTTCCTGTTCGCGCGCGCCTTTGAGCTGATGGTCGAGACCGGTTCGATGCGCGCCATGGAAATCCTCTCGCGCGCGTCGCGGGTGATCGCCGAGGGCGAGGTGCTGCAGCTGACCCGCGCCCACGACCTCAACCTGTCGCAAAAGACCTATCTGGAAATCATCTCGGCCAAGACCGCCGAGTTGTTCGCCGCCGCCGCCGAGGCCGGCGCGGTCTCCGCCGGGGCCAGCGCGCCGCATTGCGCCGCCCTGCGCGCCTATGGCCAGAACCTCGGCCTGGCCTTCCAGCTCGCCGATGACGCCCTGGACTACGGCGGCGCCACCGAAACCCTCGGCAAGAACGCCGGCGACGACTTCCGCGAAGGCAAGGCCACCCTCCCCCTCCTCCTCGCCATCGCCCGCCTGGGCCCGCGCGAGGTCGATTTCTGGGAGCGCGCCATCGGCCGCAAGGACCAGACCGACGCCGACTTCCGCCGCGCGCGCGAACTGATCGTCGGCGCCGGCGCCCTCGACGCCACCCTCGAACTGGCCGGCGACTATGCCGAAAACGCCAAGGCGGCCCTGAGCGTCTTTCCCAAGGACGACTGGCGCGACGGTCTCGAAGCCCTCGCCGATTTCGCCGTCAGCCGGCGAGCCTAACCCACCCGCACCGACGCGCCGCCGTCCACGGCCAGAAGCACGCCGGTGATGAATTTGGCCTCGTCCGAGGCCAGGAACAGGGCCGCATAGGCGACATCCCAGGCGGTGCCCATCTTGCCGCCGAGCGGCACGCGGGCGTTGCGGACCGCGCGCACGGCCTCGACGCTCTCGCCGCTGGCGCGGGCTATGCTTTCGATGGCCATGGGCGTGTCCATCAGTCCGGGCAGGATGGCGTTGCAGCGGATCATGTGCCGGGCGTTGGTGGCCGCGGTGGTGGTGGTCAGCTTGTTCACCCCCGCCTTGGCCACGCCATAGGCGACCAAGTTCGAGGCGGCGATCGACGCCAGGGACGAAATATTGACGATCGCCCCACCGCCCTGCTCGCGCATCACCGGCAAGGCGTGCTTCAGCGTGAGGAAAAGGCCCTTAAGGCTGACGGTGATGATGCGGTCCCAGTCGTCCTCTTGCAGGCGGTGAATCGGCGCGTCGCCGGCCCCGACGCCGACATTGTTGTGCAAAATATCCAGCCGTCCGAGCCGTGCGACAGCCTCCGCCGGCAGCGCCGCGCAGTCCGCCTGGCGGGTGATATCGGCGGTGAAGGGATACGCCTCGCCCCCTTCGGCCGTGATCAGATCGACGGTCTCGCGCGCCGAGGCGAGATCGCGATCGACACACAGAACCTTGGCCCCCTCTCGCGCGAAGAGCAGGGCGACCGCGCGGCCGTTGCCGATGGTCTCGCCCGCGGTCTGACCGGCCCCGACCACGACGGCGGCCTTGCCTTGAAGGCGCGGGCGCGACGTGACATCAGCCGCCATGAACCACCTCGCCGGCGATCACCGTCAAGGTCGCTTTTGCCCCGGGAATATCGGCGGGCGCGGCGGTCATGAGGTCGCGGGAAAAGGCGGTGAGGTCGGCGCGGCGCCCGACGGCGAGCGCGCCCAACTCCCGCTCCCGCCCGATTGCGTAGGCGGCCGAGGTGGTGAACATGGCGAGCGCCTGGCCCCGGCTGACCGTCTGATCCAGTCCCCATTCCGGCCCGGCGAAGCCGTTGAGGGCATGGCGATAGACCGCCGCGTAGAACTCGATCAGCGGATCGCCCTTCTCCACCGGCGCGTCCGTGCCGCCGCACACCACCGCGCCGGACTTGATCAAACTGCGCCAGGCGTAGGCGCCTCTGAGCCGCTCAACCCCGAGCCTCGCCGGCGCGAAATAAAGATCGCCGATGGCGTGCGACGGCTGCATCGAGGCGGTGACGCCCATGGCGGCGAAGCGCGGCAGGTCGGCGGGGCTGAGAATCTGGGCGTGCTCAATGCGCCAGCGCCTGTCGGTGTGGGCCGCGCCCAGCACCTTGGCCATGGAGTCCAGGGCGATGCGGTTGCCGCGGTCGCCGATGGCGTGGATCGCCACCTGCGACCCCGCCGCTTTGGCCTTGGCCATCCATTCGACGACCTTTTCGGGCGGAGTGAGCAGGAGGCCCATCCAGCCG
This sequence comes from Caulobacteraceae bacterium, assembly GCA_025352085.1. Classification (GTDB taxonomy): domain Bacteria; phylum Pseudomonadota; class Alphaproteobacteria; order Caulobacterales; family Caulobacteraceae; genus Acaudatibacter. The sequence continues at coordinate 2,150 of JANXUA010000097.1, forward strand.
GGCTTATCATTGTATGGGGCCAAAAGCGCCGCGCCGCGCGAGCCGAGGGCCCCGTCGGCGTAGAGCTTGATCCCGCGTAGCCGGATCTTGCCCGAGGCGTCGACCGACGGACCGGTGCGCAGGACCTCCTCGGCGGAGTCGATGTCCACATAGTTGTCGACGCGCAGGCCCCAGTCACCGCCGCCGGCGAGCGAGCGCAGGGCGTCCATGTCGTCCTGCGAGACGCTCATGCTGTGCACGCCGGTCCAGCCGCGCGAGCGGTAGAGCCTGTCCGCCCGGACCATCGCTTCGCGGATCATCGCGCGACCGGGCTTGGGCATCCTGTCTTCGACCAGCGCCTTGGCGTTGTCGACCAGCATGCCGGTGGGCTCGCCCTTGGCGTCGTGGGGAATGTCGCCCCCCGCCGGCGGCCGGGTCGAGGCGGTGACGCCGGCCATGGCCAGGGCGGCCGAGTTGGCGACGCCGGCGTGGCCGTCGGCGCGCATCAGATAGACCGGCCGGTCTGCAACCACCGCGTCGAGGTCCTGGCGGGTGGGAAAGCGCTGTTCCGGCCAATGAGTCTCGATCCAGCCGCGACCGAAGATCGGCCCGGCCGGCCCGGCCGTCGCCGCGGCGCGCAACCGCGTCTGCAGCTCGGCGATGGACGCGGTCCCCTCCAGATTGAGGGTCATTTCGCGCAGGCCGATTTCCCGCAGGTGCGCGTGGCTGTCGACAAAGCCCGGATAGGCCGCCGCGCCGGCGAGATCGATCTTCCGGGCCCCCGGCGCCGCGTGGCGCGCGCCGGCCAGAGACCCGGCGAACACGATCTTGTCGCCCCGCGTCGCCACCGCCTCGACCCGCTCGCCCGCGCGCCCGGTATGGATCGGCCCGCCGGCGATCAGCAGGCCCGGCGCCTGCGCCCGCCCGACCACCGGAACCAGGGCGACCGCGCCGCCGAGCGCCAGGGCCGAACGTCGGGTCAGGGCGCTCATGTTTGCAGTCCTTCAGCCTCAAGAAAGTCCAGCACGGCGATGTTGAACGCCCCGGGCTGGTCGATATTGGCGGCGTGGCCGGCGCCCGCGATGACGACCTTGCGCGCGCCGGGAATCTTCGCGGCCATATAGTCGCTGGCGGCGAGAAACGGCGTGTCGTCGGCGCCCACCACCACCAGTGACGGAACCGCGACGGTCGGCAGGCTGGAAATCACCCGCGCGTCGTACTGCGTCAGCATACCGCGCGCCGCCAGCGCCAGGCCGTCGGCCGAGCGATGGGTGCTGGTGCGCATCTCGACGC
>JANXUA010000160.1 GCA_025352085.1 Caulobacteraceae bacterium
GGTCGCCAATCGGCCGGTGATAGCGGGGTGATAGACCCTCCGTTCTGAACGCCGCGGAAGTTGGGGGTTCACCTTCGGTTCAGGCGGCTTTGCCGCCCCAAAGCTGTGTATAGTCCCGTGGCTCAAGAGGAGGAGCCCGATGCCGACCGACATCACGACCAAGCGAGCCCAGTTTCGAACGCTGCACGCGAGCGGCTGTTTCGTCATACCCAATCCGTGGGACGTCGGCTCGGCCATCGCCCTGCAAAGCCTGGGTTTCCCTGCCCTCGCCACCACCAGCGCCGGCATGGCCTGGTCGATGGGACGCGCGGACGGCGGCGTACAACGCGACGAGGTTTTGGCCCATCTCGCCGCCCTGGCGAGCCGCACCGACGTGCCGTTGAACGCCGACTTCGAGAACGCCTTCGCCCGCGAACCGAGCGGCGTGGCGGCCAACGTCACCCTGGCGGTCGCGACCGGCGTGGCGGGACTTTCCGTCGAAGACAGCACCGGCGACGCCGCCGAGCCACTCTATGACTTCACCCTGGCGGTCGAACGCATCGCCGCGGGCCGCGCGGCCATCGACAAGACCGGCGCGGACGTCTTCCTGACCGCGCGCTCGGAAGGTTTTATCAGGAGCCGGCCCGATCTTGCCGAAACCATCCGCCGCCTGACCGCCTACGCCGAAGCCGGCGCCGATTGCCTGTTTGCGCCGGGCCTGCGCAACGCCGACGAGATCGACGCGGTGGTTAACGCGGTCGCTCCCAAGCCGATTAACGTCATCAGTCCAGGCCTGCCCGTCGCGGCGCTCGCGGCCTTGGGGGTTCGTCGCATCAGCGTCGGCGGGTCGTTGGCTCGCGCCGCCTGGGGAGAGTTCCTGCGCGCCGCGCGGCGAATCGCCGCCGAGGGGTCATTCGACGACTTCGCCAACGGCGCGCCGGGCGGCGAGCTTAATCGGCTTTTTTCCGACGCACCGGCTTAGGCGCCGCCGTATTCATCGGTGGGCTCACCGCCGCCAGAATGTCCTCGTTCTCGGACTTGCGCACCCGTTCGCTGATGTTCAGGCGGCTGAACAGGTGTTCGGCGCCGAACCCTTCGACCGCCACGCTCCATTGCGTCTGGGCGTCCTTCATCAGGTTCTCGCTCTCGCCGGTATACACCAGCTCCACCGCGTCTCCGTTCATGCGGGCATAGACGAAGTTGCCGCCCATCGCCGAAAGCGGGCGGCCTTCGCGCAATCGGCTGAAACGATAGACGGTTCCCGACGCGCCCTTGATATCCAACAGATCTCTCATGCGCCCTTCCATAGATTGGAAGGGCGGCTTAGTCGAATGTCCGGGCGCAATTGCGGCGATCGACCGATCAGGTCCAATGGAGCCTCTAGAAATAGTGGGTCGCGCTGAGCACGATGGCGTGACGACTTTGTGGGTGATCGGCCAAGTAGACGACGTCGGGGCCGCGCGTCGTGACGGCAAGCTGAACCTCGGCGACCTTGAGATCGGCCGCGACGCCCACGCCGAGATCATATTGTTCGCGAAAAACGCCGTATCCGCCGCCGCCGAGCGAGGTCAAAGCGCCGGCGTTTCCGAACAGTCGCCAGGGCCGCGCGATGCGAACCGAGCCGCTGATCTGGGCGTAGAGCGTATTGACGCCGGCTCGATAATAATTTGGCGAGTAGTAGAGATAGTAATTTAGGTGTCTTACGCGAATTCCGGCGTAGGCCTCCGCGATATCGTATTTGTATTTCTGATAATAATAGTTCGTCACGTGGGTGTTGGTGACACCGATGTCCCAGGTCAAGCCGTTCTTGAGCCGGCCGGCGTAGCCGAGATATTCCACGTGACCCAAGCCCTGGACGCCGGCAAACTCGGTTTTCGCCCCGATCACCGCGGCGCCGACATAGGCGCCGATGGCCGGGTCGTAGGCGATATTGACGCTTAACGCCGGCTTGCCGTCGCTGAGCGTAACCCCGCGATATTGATAGTTCGAGGTCGCCGTGGCGCTGACGGCGATCTGCGCTTTGGCCGGAGACACGAAGATCGCGGACGCCAGGATGACGGTGGCGAGACGGGCGCGCGCACCGCGAACAACCACGTCACGGGCGTGTGAAGGCCGAGATCGTTGGGGCATGTCGACACGCACAATCACACGGCCCGGCCGCACGCAGCAGGGTGGCGCAGGTGTCGATGGCCCCACCGCCGGCGCGGACGGTCACCAGGGCCGCGGCGGTTTGACGGGCGCGCGGCGCGCGCTCGCGCATGAGGGCAAACAGGCCGCTGACGTGCGCCGCCGCGAACGAACTGCCGTTGACCAAGGTCCATTGTCCCCCCGGCTGCGTGGTCGGCACATCGCGCCCGGGCGCAGTGTACAGGCCCGTTGTCGCTGCTTCCAGCCCGTCCGCCGCGACCGCCACCACGCCCGGGTGTGACGCCGGAAAGCCGCCGCCGGGCAGGCCGGGATCGACCGCGCCGACTACGGTGGCGCCATGCGCCTCGGCCACATCGATCAGCCGGCCGAGGAGGATATCGGGCGGGCCGCTGAGGCTAAGATTGATCACCTGGGCGTTGTGCAGAACGGCGAAATGCAGGGCCTCGGCCAGGCTCAGCGTGTCGCACACCGTATCGGACGCCCCGGCCCGGGGCGGCGTTTGCCAGCAGGCGCGCAGGGCCATCAGACGCGCGCGCGGGGCGATCCCCGCGATCCCCAGACCGTTGTTCTCCACCGCGGCGATCACCCCCGCCACGCCGGTGCCATGACGTTCGGGCGCGTCGGATCGGCTCGCGACGAAGTTTTCCCGGCTTTGAATCTGTCCCGCCAGATCAGGGTGGTTCTGGTCGACCATGCTGTCGATCACCGCGACCAACACGCCGTTGCCGGTGGCGATCTGGTGCAGATCGGCGAGCCGCCAGGCGTGGGCGGCCGGTTGCGCCGGAAACAAGGGATCGTTGGGCGCGGGCGCCGCGCCCTGGCCGTGGTAGAGGTTCATCGGCTCGGCCCAGGCGACGCCCCTGTCACGCGATAAAGACTTGGCCACGACCTGCGGCGACTGGTCCGCCGGAACCGCCATCAAATAACAATCGACGCCGATCAGCGGCATGGCCCAATCATTGGCGAGCGCCAAGCCGTGCGCGCGGGCCAGCCGACCGGCGAAGCGTCGGCGCGCGCTGCGCCCCATGGCGTCGCTGTAGTTGTCGCCGTAGTCGGCGGCGCCGCGTAGATGGCTCGGCGGCAGGCGCAACAGGACGAGGACCTGCCGGCTGGCTTCGGTCAGGCGCGGCGCGGGCGCGGAAACCTCGCCCGCACGGGCCAACGGGGCGCCCATCAGCGCGATGAGCGCGGCGAGGATCCAACGTCGGATCGTCCCTCCCTTCACGGAGGTCCGCCCGCATCGATCGGTTCGGCCAAGACGATGTCGGCGCGCGCGCGCAGCGTGGTCAGGACCCGCGCGCGTTCCGCCGCGGGCACGGCCAGCACATAGGCGTCCGACGCCGTCGGACCATCGACCAGGCGCGCGTGGCCCGCCCGCAGGGCTTCGCGCAAGGCCCGCTCGGACGTCTCCGGGCGAAAGATCACCACGACATTGCCGGGTGCGGACGCCGGCGCGGCGCTCAGGGCGTGATAGGGCGCCGGCGGCGAGGCCGGCAGGGCGAGAAGACCAAGGGCTGCGATCAGACCGGCCTGGGCCGCCAGCGCCCAGCCGAGCCACGGCGGACCGGCGAGCCACCCCCGGACGATCCCCGCCAGCGGGCTGGCGTCGCGCGCCCGGCGCGTGGGTCGAGCTTCCAGGCGGCGATTGAAACACACCCAACCGTGCTCGACATCCACCGGCAGGGCGGCGATCTCGGCTTTCAGGCGACGTTCAAAGGCCAGTTCGGTCCGGCAGGCCGGGCAATCGCCGAGATGCGCCTCGATCCTGGCGTGTTCGTCGGCGTCCATGCCGCCGGCCACATACCACGGCAGCAGGGCCTCGACCTCGCGGTGCGGTTCTTCGTGCAGGGAAATGATGTTCGCCATCAGCGCCTCACAACCAATCGGCCAGTTCGCCGGCGAGCGCGCCGCGCAAGCGCCGCCGCGCGTGAAACATGCGCGTCTTCACGGTATCGACCGGACAATCCATGATTTGCGCGATCTCCCGATAGCCCATGTCGTGAAAATAGGTCAGATCGACCACCGCGCGGTGGTCCGCCGACAGCTCGCTCATCGCGCTCAACAGAACCTGCTGCAGCTGACTCCGATCCAAGGGCCGATCCGGACCGGGCTCGTCGCTCGCGCGGATATCCGCCAGCTTGTCCTCCATGGGCTCGTCCTGGCTACGCCGCGCGTTGAGACCCTTGCGATAGGCGATCGCGAATATCCATGTCGAAACCTTGCTTTGGCCGTTGTAGCGCTCCGGCTGGTCCCACACGACCATCAGCGTGTCGTTGAGCACCTCCTCCACCACGCTCGGCCGACCGACGATGTTGCGCAGGAACCGGGTGAGCCTGGGGTGGTAGAGCCGGTACAGGTCCTCGAACGCGCGCGGATCGCGCTCGATGATGCGGGCGATCAGGCGCGTCTCGTCCGATGCGGCGGATGGCTGGGCCGCCCGCCGCGGCTCCGGAGCCACGCTACGCCTACCGAACATTCACTTCCCTTGTGTTCGCGAGGTTAATGTCGTCCGCATGCACAATGGTTCAGGCGGGTCGGCGCGGCACGCCGACGCCGGTGGTCGGGACCACGACGACGCGGGCCCGTTCACCCGCCGATCACGTCGGGTTCGGCAAGGCCCGCCGCGCGGCATTGCGAGCGATAGAACTCCAGAGCCGTGGCGGCGTCCAGGACCGATTCGACATTGCCGTCCGCGTCCAGGCTCAGATTGGCGCCGCGCAAGGCGAGCCAGATATCGGTGATACGGTATTGGTCTTGGGAACGTGCAGGGTGTGAACCGATCCGGCGGGTTCATAAAGATAGGAGCCGGCGGTGTTGACCTCCGGATATTCCAGATATTTCCACGACCCTGCAGGGTGAAGGCGATGATCTCGCCGGTTTGCCTGTGGCGCTGGATGGTCACCCCCCGGTTCGGCGAGCAGCCGCACGACATAGAAGCCGACGTCGGCGTCGGCCTGAAGGCGCTGAATGGTGGGGACGGAGGGACTCGAACCCTCACGGGCCGAAGCCCAACGGATTTTAAGTCCGGTGCGTCTACCAGTTCCGCCACGTCCCCTGGCGCGTCACCATAGAGACGCACGCTCCGCCGGTCACGCCTCCACGCGCGTGATGGACTTGGCCCCGATGTCGGCGAGGGCGGCGATGAGCTCCTCGACCGTCGCGGCGACCTCGGCGCCGTCGCGGCCGCGGACGACCAGGTTGGAGCCGAAGCCTTCGGGGCCGAAGAACGGATAGCTGCCGAGCGAGAGATCGGGATGCCGGTTGGCCAGAGCCTCCAACGGCGCGGCGATCACCCCTTCGCCGGCGCCCTCGACGCGCACGGTACGGGCGATGACCACCGCGCCGGCGCGCAGGCGCGGACCGACGTCTTCGAGCATGCCGCGCATGATCATAGGCACACCGGCCAGCACGAACACATTGCCGATCTGGAACCCCGGCGGGCCCTGCACCGGGTTCTTGACCAGCGAGCCGCCGACCGGAATGCGCGCCATGCGCCGGCGCGCGGCGTTGAGGGCGCCCGGCCAGCGGGCGACCATCATGGCGATGATTTCCGGGTGTTCCTCCAGCGCCACGCCGAACGCCTCGGCGACGCAGTCGGCGGTGATGTCGTCGTGGGTCGGGCCGATGCCGCCGGTGGTGATCACATAGTCGCATTGCGCGCGCAGGGTGTTGAGAGCGGCGATGATCTCGGCCTTCACGTCGCCGACCACTCGCGCTTCGACCAGATCGACGCCAAACGTGGCGAGGTAGCGGGCGATGGCGTTCAGATTGGTGTCCTGCGTGCGGCCCGAGAGGATCTCGTCGCCGATGATCATCACCGCCGCCGTGACCCGCGCACCCTTCGCCATCATTCTCTCCGCTGGACCTCGCGCCCGATGACGGGGCATAGGGCGGCGATGGAGTTTCAGCAACCCATGGCGCGCGGCGTGCTGGCCGGCCGCTACAAGCGCTTCTTCGCCGACGTGGCGCTCGACGACGGGCGGGCGGTCACTGCCCACTGCCCCAACCCCGGCGCCATGCTGGGGCTGAACACGCCGGGGATGGGCGCGTGGGTGTCGCCGGCGGATGGGAACAGGCGCAAATTGGCGTGGACGCTGGAGCTGATCGAGGCGGACGGCGGACTGGTGGGCGTGAACACCATGCACCCCAACCGCCTAGTCGCCGAGGCTCTGGCCGAAGGCGCGATCGCCGAACTCACCGGCTACGCCGTTCACCGGCGCGAGGTGAAGATGGGCGGGGCGAGCCGGGTGGATTTCCGGCTGGAAGCGCCGGGTTGCCCGGCGTGCTGGCTGGAGGTGAAAAACGTGCATCTGCGCCGCGCCGGAAACCTGGCGGAGTTTCCCGACTGCGTGGCGGCGCGTTCGGCGCGGCATCTGCGCGAGCTGACGGCGCGGGTGGTCGAAGGCGACCGGGCGGTGCAGCTCTTCATCATCCAGCGCACCGATTGCGATCGCTTCGCCGCCTGCGCCGACCTCGATCCGGCCTACGCCGCCGGACTGATCACCGCGGCGGCGGCGGGTGTTGAAGTTTTGTGCTATGATTGCGACATAAGCACGAACGAGATCCGCGTTGCGCGCCGCCTGCCGTGGGTGGACGCGCCGGGCGGCACGAGATGAAAGCCGACCGCCATGTCCCTCGCCGAGGACCTCTATCCGACTGATACGCGCACCGGGAAGATCAAGCTGCACGGACCAGAAGGTTTCGCCGGCATGCGCGTCGCCGGTCGGCTGGCGGCGGAATGCCTGGACATGCTCACCCCGCACGTGAAGGCCGGCGTGACGACCTTGGCGCTGGATCGGCTGGCGCGGGATTTGATTCTCGACGCCGGCGCCCTGCCCGCCTGCCTCTATTATCGCGGCTATTCGAACACCCTGTGCATTTCGCTCAATCACGTCGTCTGCCACGGTATTCCGGGCGAGCGGGCTTTGCGTGCCGGCGATATCGCCAACATCGATGTGACGGTGGTGGTCGACGGCTGGCACGGCGACCACTCGCGCATGTACGCCATCGGCGAGATCGCTCCGCGCGCGCGGCGGCTGATCGACATCACCTATGAGGCGTTCGAGCTCGGCTTGGCGCAGGTGAGGCCCGGCGCGCGCCTGGGCGATGTCGGCCACGCCATCCAGGCCCACGTCGAAGCCCAGCGCTGCAGCGTGGTGCGCGATTTCTGCGGCCATGGTCTGGGCCGGGTGTTCCACGACGCGCCGAATATCTTGCACTATGGCCGCCCGGGAACCGGCGAGGTGCTGGCGCCGGGCATGTTTTTCACCATCGAACCGATGGTCAATCTCGGCAAACACCAGGTCAAACTACTCAACGACGGCTGGACAGCGGTGACGCGGGACAAGTCCTTGTCCGCGCAGTGCGAACATTCGGTCGGCGTGACCGCGACCGGCTACGAGGTGTTCACCCAATCGCCCAAGGGCCTCTTCCGCCCGACCTGAGCCGGTAACCTTTGCATGACACAGATGAAAAAAGGGGTGGCGTTCCCTACCAATTGTTCCTAATTTGTTCCAGACGGTTCGGCTGACGTCGAAAGGGCGCGGGATGCTGCAGGAACAGGGTGGTTATTCGTTTCGCGTCGAGGCCGCGCCTGACCGGACGCCCTCGCCGTACTCGGGTCATCGGGAACGCCTGCGCACCCGCGCGGCGATCAGTTTCGCCGCCCTGCCCGACTATGAACTCCTTGAGCTCCTTCTTGCGCGCAGCATCCCGCGCGGCGATGTCAAACCGCTCGCCAAGGCCGTTATCACCCGTTTCGGCGGCCTGGCCGGCGTGCTGGGCGCGACGATCGAGGAGCTCAAATCGGTCAAGGGCGTCGGCGCCGCCATCGCGCTCGACCTGAAGCTCATCCATGAAGCGACGCTGCGCATGGGGCGGGGCGAAGCGAAGCGGCGCCCGGTGATCTCGTCGTGGAGCGCGCTTTTGGCCTACGCCAAGATCGCCATGGCCGGCGCGCCGCGCGAACAGTTTCGCGTCCTCTTCCTCGACAAAAAGAACCAGCTGATCGCCGACGAGGTGATGAACGAGGGCACGGTGGATCACGCGCCGGTCTATCCGCGCGAGGTCATGCGTCGGGCGCTGGAGATGTCCGCCAGCGCGGTCATCCTCGCCCACAATCACCCCTCCGGCGATCCGACCCCGTCGACGGCGGACGTGGAAATGACCCGCCTGGTGGTCGAAGCCGGTCGCGCGCTGAGGATCGCCGTCCACGATCACATCGTCGTCGGCCGCGAGGGCGTGGCCAGCCTGAAAGCGCTGGGACTGATTTAGGTTTTGGTCAGGGAGACTTTGTCCACAGATGACGCAGGTGAGCGTGACGCTCAAACCTACGCCATCATTGGCGCGGCGATGGAAGTTCACCGGATCCTCGGTGATGGATTTTTGGAGGCCGTGTGTCAGGCCGCTCTTGCGATTGAATCTCGGCGCGGGACATTTCGTTTCGGCGCGAAGCGCCATTAGACGTCCCTTACAAAGGCGCACCCTTGCCGGTGACGTACAAGGTTGATTTCCTTTGCTTTGATTCCGTCATCGTCGAACTCAAGGCGTTATCCGCCCTGTCCGGCAAGGACGCAGCACAAGCGATAAACTATCTCAAGGCGTCAGGCCGTCAGCGGGCCCTGCTGCTCAATTTTCGCGGTCCGCGTTTGGAGTACAACCGGATCGTCCTCTCACGGAATCATCTGCGTTAATCTGCGTCATCTGCGGACGAAGTCTTAGACCTCGCCTCCAACGCGCCCCGTTCCCATTCCAAAAATTCCTGCGTCTGCAAAAGTCGCGCGACGTAATCGCGCGCCGCGCCGGTGTCGCCATGGTCGGCGAGCGCGACGCCGTAGCTGCGAAGGCGCGTCGCGACGGGGGTGTAGAAGGCGTCGGCGATCGACCAGTCGGCGCCCAACAGAAACGGTCCGCCGAACCGGGTGAGCAATTCGCTCCACAACGCCACGATCCGGCGCACATCTTTCGCGGTCGCCGCTGATACATTGACCCGCGTGCGCAGGGCCAGATCCATGGCGTATTCACCGCGCAGGGCCGAGAAGCCCGAGTGCATTTCCGCCGCCGCGCTGCGGCCCAGCGCCCGGGCGACCGGGTCGGTCGGCCACAGCTTCGCCGTGGGGAACTTTTCGGCGAGATATTCGCAGATCGCCAGACTGTCCCAGATCGTCACACCGCCATCCTTGAGCACCGGCACCAATCCCGCCGGCGATCCGGCCGCGACGATGGCGTCGTGCGTGGTCGGATGGCTGTCGCGGCGCAGGTGGATCAGGGTCTCGGTGAACGGCGCGCCGACGTGCTTGAGCGCCAGCCACGGCCGCATGGACCAGGTCGACCAGACCTTGTCGCCGATGATGAGTTCCATGGGTTGTTTCTCTGCGCGCCGGAGATCGAGTCGCAGGCGCTATAGCGGCAGACTGTGACGCCGATCAACGCCCCCCCTTACCGCAAGGTGAAGGTCGCCTCCTTGCGGTGCAGGTCGACCGACACGCGCAGGCATTGGCTGAGCACGTCCATGCCCAGAAACATGGCCGGCTGACGGTCCAGGCCGAAGCGCCCGAAGAGGGGCGAAGGCGCGAACGCGAGGGTCATGTTGCGGATGGAGATACCGCCGACATTGGCTTCGGCGATCTGATCAAGCTCCACGGTCATGCGCCGGCCGGTAACGCTGATCAACTCGGTCGTCTTCGGCGGGTCGAACCCGACCGAATGGCCAGTGAGCAGCTTGAGCAGGGCCGGATTGCCGACCGAAAGCTGTGAGCCCGAATCAAGCACCACGTAAACCGGGACGCCGCGGACGCTGGCGTTGACCAGGATCAGCTGACCAAAGCGGCTGCGACCGCGCACGACGATGGTGCGGGGATCGAAAGGTTCGGGCCGGCTGGGCGCGCTCGACATGCGCATGGTCTGAAAATCCATGACGATGTGCAGGTCGCGCAGGGCGTCGACGCCGAGCAGACCCGCCGCGCCGAGGTCGTCGGCCGCCAGAGCCGGCGCCTCGACATGGTCGATCGAGCGCACGCCGACCGCGAGATGATCAATCACCACCGTCCTGACCAGATCGTCGCCGGTGGTCTGGTGCACCCGCACGGCAGGGCCGGGCGGCAGGTCCAGGGAAGCGGCCAGTTCGCGCGAGATCACCGACCGCTCCGAACCGGTGTCGACGAGGAAATCGTACGGCCCGCGCCCGTTGACCATAACCGGCAGGGTCAGCCGCGAGGAGGAGTCCTGAACCATCTTCAGGCTGTCGGTGGGACCGTCCGCCTCGTCCGGCGCCGGGGGCGTGGCGATGACTACGGGCGCCGGGCCCGGTGGGCTTTGCGCCTCCGCGACGCCTGCGCCAAATCCCGGCCAGACGGCCAGGGCGCCGACAAAACCCGCCGTTGCAGGTCGCAGCCTCACCCTCGTTTCCTCCGCACGCGTCCCGGACTCGGACGTCAGACCGCCAGACGCGACCCAGACGGGCGCGAAGTCAATCGTCTTTGACGCCGCATGCCTCTGAAGGCGATGGCGTCCGTTTTCAAATCTCGAACACCACCCCCTGCGCCAGCGGCAGGGTCGAGCCATAGTTCACCGTGTTGGTGGTGCGGCGCATATAGGCTTTCCAGGAGTCCGAGCCGGCTTCGCGGCCGCCACCGGTTTCCTTTTCGCCGCCGAACGCCCCGCCAATTTCGGCGCCCGAGGGGCCGATGTTGACGTTGGCTATGCCGCAGTCCGAACCGGTCGCGCAGCAGAACCGCTCGGCTTCGCGCACGTCATTGGTGAAGATCGATGAGGAGAGGCCCTGCGGCACGTCGTTGTTGCGGTGGATGGCGTCCGCGAGATCGGTGTAGCGCATCACATAGAGGATCGGCGCGAAGGTTTCGCGGCGCACCGCCTCGCCTTGATGGCTCATCTCGACCAGGGCCGGGCGGACGTAAATGCCCTCGCCGGGGCCTGCGACCCGCTCGCCGCCGGTGACGACGCCGCCGTCGGCCCTGGCGTCGCTGAGCGCGCGCTCCATCTCGGCCAGAGAGGCCGGATCGATCAGGGGCCCAACCAGGGTGTCCGCCGCACGCGGATCGCCGATGCGCACCGAGGCGTAGGCGGCCTTCAGGCGCGGCACGAGCGTATCGTAGACGCTGTCATGTACGAACAGGCGCCGGAGCGTGGTGCAGCGCTGACCGGCCGTGCCCATGGCAGCGAAGGCGACGCCGCGCAGGGTCAGATCCAGATCCGCCGACGGGCAAACGATGGCGGCGTTGTTGCCGCCCAGCTCCAACAGCGATCGGGCGAAGCGCGCGGCCAGGATCGGCCCCACCGCGCGGCCCATGGCCGTCGAGCCGGTGGCCGAAACAATGCGCACTTTCGGCGCGGCAACCAAAGCTTCACCGGCGATGCGGTCGCCGATCAGGAGGGCGCACAGACTGGCGGGCGCGTCGGCGAACCTGGCCGCGGCGCGCTCGAACAAGGCATGCACCGCCAAAGCGGTCAGCGGGGTCTTTTCCGAGGGCTTCCAAACCACCGAGTCGCCGCACACCAGGGCCAGGGCCGCGTTCCACGACCACACGGCGACGGGAAAGTTGAAGGCGCTGATCACGCCGACAACGCCCAGCGGCTGCCAGGTCTCCATCATCCGGTGATCGGGCCGCTCTGTGGCCAGCGTCAGGCCGAATAGTTGGCGCGACAGGCCCACGGCGTAGTCGCAGATATCGATCATCTCCTGCACTTCGCCGAGACCTTCGGAGATGGTTTTGCCGGCTTCGAGCGTAACCAGCATGCCCAGATCGGCCTTGGCGACGCGCAGCTCTTCGCCGAGTAGACGCACCAGCTCGCCGCGGCGCGGCGCGGGAACCGATCGCCAGGCGAGGAAGGCGTCATGCGCCGCGTCGATGGCGCGGGCGGCGTCGTCGGCGGTCGCGTCATGCACGTGGGCGACGACTTCGCCGCTGATCGGCGAGGTGACGGAGCGTTGGCCGCCGGTGAAGGCGGACGTTGCGACACCGAGGCGCCCGAGCAAGGCCGCCGTGTCTTGCGCGAGGCCGCTCACGCGACGTTCGCCATCGAAGCGACCGGCGCTCGCGCCGGATGGACGTCTTCGGCCATGGCGTAGGCGGCGCCGAAACGGTTGGCGATGAAGTCGGTCAGGGCGATTTCTTCCTGACGCACGAAGCCGACCGAACGCACGGCGCCGTCGCGCAGCATGTCCAGCACGGCGCAAATGGCCGAGGCGGTGGTGATCTGGATGGCGCTGGTCATCCGGCCGCCCATTTCGCGGGCGTAGATCTTGTTGGCGTAAGTTTCCTGGACCAGGTGGCCGTCCTTCAGGCCCGATACGGTCACGAACACGATCACCACGTCCTGCAGGGTCGCCGGCAGGGAGTTTTCGAGGATGTCTTTGAGCAGTTCGCGCCGATCGCGTAGGCGCAGATCGTTCAGCAGCGCTTTCATGATCGCCGCGTGGCCCGGATAGCGGATGGTGCGATAGTTGAGATTGCGCACCTTGCCGTCCAGGGTTTCGCACAGGGTGCCGAGGCCGCCGGAGGTGTTGAAGGCTTCGTAGGTCACGCCGTCGAGGGAGAAGGCTTCCAGTTCCTCAAGCGCGCGGGTTTGGCGCGGCAGGCCGTCGACGATGGCCTCGCACGGCTCGCAATACTCGTTGATCACGCCGTCGGTGGACCAGGTGAGATTGTAGTTCAGCGCATTGGACGGATATTTCGGCAGAGCGCCGACGCGCAGACGCACGTCGTGCAGGGTGTCGAAATGGCGGGCGAGGTCGGCGGCGACGATGGAGATGAAGCCGGGCGCCAGACCGCATTGCGGAATGAAGGCGGTCTTGGCGTCGACCGCCAAGGCTTTGACCTTGCGGGTCGAGGCGACGTCTTCGGTGAGGTCGAGATAGTGCGCGCCGGCGGATTTGGCAGCTTCGGCGACCAGATAGGTCAGGTGATAGGGCGCGGCGGAAAGCACGGCGAACTTCCCGACCAGCAGGGCGCGCAGGGCGTCGGCGTCGCTGACGTTGAGCACGCGGTGCTCCACGCCCGCCTGGGTCCCCAGCGCGGCCAGTTGCGACGCCGACTGATCGGCCACGGTGACGCGATAGTCTCCGGTTTCGCTGAGCAGGGTGGCGATGGTCGAGCCGATATGGCCCGCGCCGATGACGACGACGTCTTTCATAGTAATCTCTCCCGATTTTCCTTCGCCTAGCGTGAGGGAAGAGTTCGTCGATTCCCATTGCCAAGACGACGAAATGCCGATCTAATTCCGGCATATCGCCGAGAATATTACGCATATGGACGACCTCGACCGCCGCCTGCTGGACGCCCTGCGCGACAACGCCCGCGCGCCGACGGCTGCGCTCGCCCGCAAACTCGCCCTCTCGCGCACCACGGTGCAGAGCCGGCTGGAGCGCCTGGAACAATCGGGGGTGATCACCGGCTACACCGTGCGCCTGTCCGACGCTCACGAGCGCGGACAAATCCACGCCTACGTGATGATGACCGTCTCGCACAAACAGTCCGCCGCCGTCGTCGGCGCGATCAAGCGCATGGCGCCGGTGCGCCTGTTGCAATCGGTCAGCGGCCCCTTCGATCTGATCGCCGAGGTCGTCGCCCCTTCGGTGGCCGAGATGGACACCCTGATCGACGCGCTTGGCGCGCTGGCGGGGGTGGAGCGGACGACATCATCGATCGTATTATCGACCAAGATCGATAGGTAGCGCCGCGGCAATTGGCGCCGCATCCGGGCCGCGCTATCAAGGTCGGAAAATGGGAGGACTACTCATGCGCAAAATTCTGCTCGCGGTCGCGCTCTGCGCCGGTCTGGCCGGCGCCACTGCCGCCTTCGCCGACGACAAGGCGACCATCCAGGCCCTGGACGACAAGTTCGACGCCGCCGCCAATCGCGGCGACGCGACCGCGGTCGCCGCGCTTTACGCCCCCGACGCGACGGTGTTGCCGCCGGACAATTCGGTGGTGACGGGCGCGGGCATCCGCACGTTCTTCGCCGGCATGGCGAGCGCGATCGACCATCTCAAACTGACGGCCAACGACGTGAAGCGCCTCTCGCCCGACTACATCCGCGAGTTCGGCGTGGCGAGTTTCACCACCAAGGGCGACAAGCCGACGGCGGTCAGCGCCAGCTACGTCGTCGTGTGGCGCAATGTCGACGGCGCCTGGAAACTGTGGACGGATATCTTCCACTGATCCGCGCCGGGTCGATGAGATAACTTGGGCGCG
Source organism: Caulobacteraceae bacterium (assembly GCA_025352085.1). GTDB lineage: Bacteria > Pseudomonadota > Alphaproteobacteria > Caulobacterales > Caulobacteraceae > Acaudatibacter. Next base: position 14,340 of record JANXUA010000160.1, read on the forward strand.
GGAGGCCTGACGTGACCCAGCACGTTCTGGTGATTGACGAGGGCACCACCTCGACGCGCGCCATGCTGTTCGCAGGCGAAGGCGCGTGCCTGGGCAGCGCCCAGCGGCCCCTGACCCAACACTATCCGGCGCCCGGGCTGGTGGAGCACGACGCCGCCGAAATCTGGACCCTGACCTTGGCCTGCGCCCGCGACATGGTCGCCTTGGCCGGCGGCGCGGACCAGATCGTCGGGATCGGCATCACCAACCAGCGCGAGACCATCGTATTTTGGGACCGGCGCACCGGCGAGCCGCTGGCCCCGGCGATTGTCTGGCAGGACCGGCGCACCGCCGATCTGTGCGAGGCGCTGAAAAGCCGTGGCGAAGAGCCGATGGTGCAGGCCAAGACAGGGCTCCTGCTCGATCCGTATTTTTCCGGGAGCAAGATCGGCTGGGCCCTTTCCCATTGGCCTCAGTTGAGAGACGCCGGCGACAACCTCGCCGTCGGCACCGTCGAAAGCTATCTCGTCTACCGGCTGACCGGCGGCCTGCACGTCAGCGACGCCACCAACGCCTCGCGCACGGCGCTGATGGGCATCGGCGTCGGCGGCTGGGACGACGGCCTGTGCGATCTGTTCGGCGTTCCGCATCGCCTTTTGCCCAAGATCGTCGACTGCGCCGGGCGCCTCGGCGACACCTTGCCCGAACTCTTCGGCGGCGCGATCGCCATCTGCGGCATGGCCGGCGACCAGCAGGCGGCCCTGATCGGCCAGGCGTGTCTCGCGCCCGGCCAGACCAAGGCCACCTTCGGCACCGGCGCGTTCGTGCTAACCCAGACCGGGAGAACCTTGCCGCAATCGCGCCACCGCCTGCTATCGACCGTCGCCTGGCAGCTGGGCGGCGAGCGCAGCTACGCCGTGGAAGGCTCGGTGTTCGTCGCCGGCAGCCTGATTCAGTGGCTGCGCGACGATCTGGGCCTGATCGAACACGCGACCGACACCGAGGCGCTGGCGCGCGGCGTGGCGGACAACGGCGGGGTTTATCTCGTGCCGGCTTTGTCGGGTCTTGGCGCGCCGCATTGGCGACCGGCCGCGCGCGGGGTCATCAGCGGCCTCAGCTTCGCCGCCAAGAAGGCGCACATCATCCGCGCGGCCCTGGAAGCCATGGCCCACCAGACGCACGACCTGAAAACCGCCTTCGCCGCCGATGGCGCCGACTGGGCCGAACTGCGCATCGACGGCGGCATGGTCGCCAACGACTGGATGGCGCAGGATCTGGCCGACATGCTGGCGATCGACGTCGAGCGCCCGGCCTTCATCGAAACGACGGCGATGGGCGCGGCCATGCTGGCGGCGGTCGGCGCGGGTCTCTACTCCTCGCTGGAGGCGGCGGCGGCCATGCGCACCGGCGCCCAGCGCTTTGCGCCCAACATGCCGGCGGAAACCCGGTCACGACGCCTCGCCGGCTGGGCCGACGCCCTGGCGCGGGTATTGTAAGCGGCACGGGCGCTGAGCCCCCTACTCTCCGCCCACCAGATCGCGGCGCGCCCGCTCGAGCTCCTCGGCGTAGCGGCGGGTCGCGTAGGCTTCGGAGACTATCCCCATCATCCGCCCGTCCTGATCGACGACGGCCAGTTCATCGCTTTCGGTGCGGTCGAACTCGCTCATGATGACTTTGATGTTCATGTCCGGCGTCAAGCGATTGGCGGCGTTGACCGCGAATTGACCGGCGGTGCCCTCGTTGTCGTGATCGGCGTAGACGGCGGCCACCGGCACGATGCCGGCGTAGCGGCCTTCGGGATCGAGAGCGACCACGCGCCGGGTCGAGCCCAGCGGGAACTGTCGGCAAAACACGTCGAGCGTCGCGTCGGCGGAAATGGTCGCCGCGCCGGAGCGCATCATCCGCCCGGCGGTGAGGGTGCGCAGCCAGCCGACGTCGTGGGCGCTGCGGATGGTCTCGCCGCGCAGGTGCAGTCGCCAGGTCGAGAAGGAATAGCCGAACACCTCGCGCACCAGCACGCTGGCGACGATCGAGGCGGTCAGGGTCGCGGCGGTCAGGGCGAAGTCGCCGGTGGTTTCCAGCACCAGAAAGGTCATGGTGAACGGCCCGCCAATGATCGCCACGGCCATGGCCCCCATGCCGACCAGGGCCCCGGCCATCGGGTCGATGCCGATGTCGAGACCGGCGGCGTAGAGGCTCAGGATGTACAGGCGCCCGACCAGGGAGCCGAGATAGAGCGAGGCGAAAAAAAGACCGCCGCGAAAGCCGAACCCCAGGGCCAGCACCGAAGCGGCGGCCTTGCTAAGGATCAACAGCGCCAGAGTCCCGGCGGCCAGTTCCAGGCCGAAATCCATGCGCATGGCGCCGTGGCCCGCCGAAAGAGTCTGCGGCGCGCACCAGGCGATCAGCGCCAACAGGACCCCGCCGATCGCCGGTCTGATGCACACCGGCAGGCGCAGGTGCGACACGCCCTTTTCGGTCAGGGCCACCATGCGCATGACGCCGATACCGAACAGGGCGCAGACAATGCCGAGGCTGGCGAAGATCAGATAGTGGGTCAGGGTCAGGGCGTCGGTCACCGAGGCGTGAATCACCATGCCGTCGACGTCGAACACCTTGGCGATCAGGGCCCCGGCCAGGGCGGCGGCGACCACCGGGGCGATGTTGGCCACGGTGTAGGAGCCGATGATGATCTCGAACGCGTAGAAGGCGCCGGTCAGCGGCGCCCCGAACGCGGCGGCTATGCCCGCCCCGGCGCCGGCGCCGACGAAGGCGCGCAGATCGCTGCGGCGCAGGTTGAGCAAGCCGCCCGTCACCGACGCCGCCGCCCCCCCCAGCTGGGCGTAGGCCGCCTCCAGCCCGACCGAGGCCCCGAAACCGTTGGAGACCACGCTCTGAACGCCCAGAAACAGGCTGTCGCGCAAACTCATCCGACCACCGCGCAGAGCGTTGGCCTCGACGGCGTCAACGATCGGGCGTGGCCTGCGCCTCATCCACAGCCGGGTCAGGACGCCTAGCAGCAAACCGCCGGCGGGCAGGGCCAAAAGGGTCCAAGGACTTAAGTTGTGTGCGGACGAAAGTCTCTCCGTGTGCGATAGTCCGTAAAGTGCGATCTGAAAGCGCCGCGCCAAAAAACTGGTGGTCAGGGTGGCGAGACCGGCGACGGCGCCGACGCCGGCGGCGATCACCACCAGCCAAAGTTCGCTCGCCCGGATGCGTCCCCGCAGATACAAAAGGGCGAACACCACCAGGCGCCGCGCGCGTGAATGCGCATGCACGTTGGCTCGAAGATCATCGCCGCCAAAGGTCGGGGCGGTCATGCCGGTTCGATCCGCTGCGCGCCGGTAAAGACGCTGTGCCCGTCGGCGCGCGCCAGGGCGATCAGGGTCATCCCCGCCGCCTTCGCCTGATCAATCGCCAGGGCGGTGGGCGCGGAGATGGCCGCCAGCACGGCGACGCCCGCCGCCGCGGTCTTCTCGACCATCTCATAGGAACAGCGGCTGGTGATGACGACGAAGGCGTCGGCTGGATCAAGGCCGGCGCGGGCGCCGGCGCCGATCAGCTTGTCGAGGGCGTTGTGCCGCCCAATGTCCTCGCGCACCAGCCGCACGGCGCCGGACGCGTCGGCCCAGGCGGCGGCGTGGGTGGCGCGGGTGCGCGCGCCGAGCACCTGCCCGCTCTCCAGCGCCGCCAGCGCCGCCTGGATCGCCGCGCGGGTGAGACGGGGACCCACGCCGACCTTGCGCATCGGCCGCACCGCGTCGCGCAGGCTCTCGACGCCGCAGAGGCCGCAGCTCGACCGCGCCTCCTGCGTTCGCCGCCGCGCCACGGCCATCGCCACCCCCGCGCCCGGCGCAAGCAATATGTCGGCGAGCCAGCCGTCGGGCGTTTGCGAAATCGTAACCCGCTCGACGTCCGCCGCCGAGGCGATCCGTTCGGTGACGGTGAAGCCCACCGCCAGGTCCTCGATGTCGTCCGGCGTGCCCATGATCACGACATAGGGGCGGCTGTCGTAGGCCAGACCGATCGCCGCTTCCGCCGGAACCTCGCGCGCGGCGGCGATTGTCTCGCCGGTATCGACACGCCACGTCTGCGCGGAAGAGGACTGAACCATGATGCGGACACTAGGCCGGTTTGCGCACGGCGGGAACACGCGGGCGCGACGATGACTCCCCGGAATGCCAGCGAGACGCCCGCGCTCCCGGTTCGGTGGGCCGGTCTCGTGCTCGCCGGCGGGCGCGC
>JANXUA010000129.1 GCA_025352085.1 Caulobacteraceae bacterium
CCGCCGTAGACAACCTCAAACACCTTGCTGTCGACAAATGCGGTTTGCGGACCCGGCTGGGGCGTCCACATCCGCGCCGCCACGGCGACGTCGTGCATAGTTTTCATATTGTAATGCAAATTTGCCCTGATGTCGGGCGGACCGTCGGCAAACGCCGTCAGCCACAGGTCTCTATATTGCGTATTGCAATATTATTTCGACCGGGTGTCAAGCCCCGTTTTGGCGATCGAGGCCGGCGCCTTGCCTCCCTCCCCATAAAGGGGAGGGAAAGAGTTTAAGCCAGATTGTACGGCCCGCCCTTTTCAAGACCGCGCCTGAACGCCGGGCGGGCGTGCAGGCGCTCGACCCAGGCGGCGAGGCCCGGAAACTTTTCCAGACGTCCGAACGCGCGGCCGACTTCGCCGACGAAGCTCAGTTGGATATCGGCGCCGGTCAGATCGTCGCCGATGATGAAGTCGTGGCCCTTCAGCGCCTGATCGACATAGCCCAGATGGTTGTCGATCTCGCTATCGATGCGGCCCTTGAGCGGCGCGCCCGCTTCGCCCAGGCGCATGACGTAAAGATTGATCATCAGGGGCAGCATGGCCGAGCCCTCGGCATAGTGCAGCCATTCGAGATAGGCCTCGTGTTCGCGCGTTCCCGGCTTGGGCGCGAGACGCCCCTGGCCATGAACACGGATGATGTAGTCAACGATGGCGCCGGATTCGGCGATGGTCAGATCACCGTCGGTCATCACCGGTGATTTACCCAGCGGATGCACCGCCTTCAATTCCGGCGGCGCGAGGTTGGTGACGCTGTCGCGCTGATAGAATTTAATGTCGTAGGGAACCTCCAGTTCCTCCAGCAGCCACAAAATGCGTTGCGAGCGGGAATTGTTGAGGTGGTGGATGGTGATCATCGCGAGGCTCCCTGAAATGTCGATATCGAACGATCAGTAGTGCATGTTTCGGTTAAGTGGGTACTGGTTAACCGTGAAAACATGCGCCAGAACAAAAACCTAGAGCAGGGTTTCGATTCCATCGAAACGCAACCTGCTCTAGCGGTCCGGCGCGCATCGACATAGAGCCTGATGCGTTTGCACGGGACCGATGCAACCGCATCAGGCTCTACACTTTTGCATTTTCGGGCAGGATTCAGATTTTGAACGGTTCCGTCCAAAATCATCCTGCTCTAGGGTCCGCTCCATGCGTGACGCCTTCGATCTGCTCATTCCCCTCGCCCTGGCCGCCGTGGCCATCACCCTCGGCTTCGGCGTCTACAGCCTGTTTCGCGGCGGCGACTACGCCCGCTCCCACTCCAACAAGCTGATGCGCCTGCGCGTGGTGCTGCAGTTCACCGCCATCCTCATCCTTGTCGCCGCGTTCTTCTGGCGCAGTCATTTCCACTAGGGGTGCAGCGATGGTCATTCTCAACAAGATCTACACCCGCACCGGCGACGCCGGTCGGACGCGTCTGGTCGATGGCGAGACAGTGAGCAAGGCCGACGCGCGGGTCGAAGCCTATGGCGGCGTAGATGAATTGAACGCGGTGGTCGGTCTGGCCCGGCAACACACGGCGCGGGACGCGCGCCTCGATCCCATCCTCGCGCGCGTCCAGAACGAACTGTTCGACCTGGGCGCCGATCTGGCGACGCCGGAACGGGGTCAGGCGGCCCTGCGCATGGTTCCGGCCCAGGTGACGCGGCTGGAGAGCGAAATTGATGACCTGAATGCGTCGCTCTCGCCCCTGACGTCGTTTGTCCTGCCGGGCGGATCGCCGGCCTCGGCCGCCCTGCACCTGGCGCGCACGGTCTGTCGCCGGGCCGAGCGCGCGACGGTGGCGTTCGCGCCGGCTCACCCGCCCGGCGCGCACCAGGAGGCCCTGCGCTACCTCAATCGCCTGTCGGATCTGTTGTTTGTCGCCGCTCGTTTCGCCAACAACAAGGGTGCGGGCGATATCTTGTGGAAGCCCGGCGCCACGCGCTAGGTCGCCCCGCTTTAGATCGCCACCCCTCTCCGTCTCCCGCCCGAAGGCGGGGGTCCAGAACTCTTGTACGGCGGCGCCTGAGAAAGACTGGGTCCCCGCCTTCGCGGGGAAAACGGTTTGAATGGTCCTAAGGCTTGGCGCCTGGCGCGTTAGGCGGCGGCTTGGGCAGTTCACGCCCGGTGATCCGCCAGATCGGCATGGGCGAAAGGCATTGGTGATCCTTCGGATCCCACCATAGCTGCTTGGCGTCGCAGTTCTTCGCCGGCCACACGAACCACCATTCGTAGCCGACGGTGGCGATGCTCGCGACGGCAAACAGCGCCAGCAGGACATACTTCATCTTGGAGATCGTGGATTCCATGGCGGGCCTTCTATAGGCCGCGCCCTACCCAAACCAGCCCCAACGCGAGGCTTGCAAAGCGCGGACAAGGCGTTATTCGAAACGCCGCGCCGGCTTGGCGCGAAAAATGAACCGTGAGAGATCCATGAAAGTCCTGGTGCCGGTCAAACGGGTGATCGACTACAACGTCAAGGCGCGGGTCAAATCCGACCAGTCGGGCGTCGACCTCGCCAATGTGAAAATGTCGATGAATCCATTCTGCGAGATCGCCGTCGAAGAAGCGATCCGCCTGAAGGAAAAAGGCGCGGTCGAGGAAATCATCGCCGTCTCCATCGGCCCGATCCAGGCGCAGGAAACCATCCGCACCGCTCTGGCCATGGGTGCCGATCGCGGCATTCTGATCCAGACCGACGCCGACCCCGAACCCCTGCAGGTGGCCAAACTGCTCAAAGCGGTGGCGCTGGCCGAGGGTCCGAGCCTCATTCTGATGGGCAAGCAGGCCATCGACGGCGACAATAGCGCCGTCGGCCAGATGCTGTCGGCCCTGCTCGACTGGCCGCAGGCGACCTTCGCCTCGAAGATCGAACTGACCGCGTCCAATGTGCGAGTGACCCGCGAGGTCGACGGCGGATTGCAGACCCTCGAACTGGACTTGCCGGCGGTGGTGACCGCCGATTTGCGCCTCAACGAGCCGCGCTACGCCTCATTGCCCAACATCATGAAGGCCAAGAAGAAAGAGATCGCCATCAAGACCGTCGACGATTACGGCGGCCTCAGCGCCCCGCATCTGGCCATCGTCAAGGTGACCGAACCGGCCAAGCGCGTCGCCGGCGTCAAGGTGGAAAACGCCGCCGAACTGGTAACCAAACTCAAGATCGAAGCGGGGGTGCTCTAATGGCCGTGCTCGTCGTCGCCGACCACGACAATGCGTCGTTGAAAGACAACACCCACAAGACCGTCACCGCCGCCCTGGCGCTGTCGGGCGTTGTGGATGTGCTGGTGGCCGGCCAGGGTGTCGCCGCCGTCGCCGCCCACGCCGCCAAGATCACCGGCGTGCGCAAGGTGCTCACCGCCGAGAGCGACGCGCTCGGCAAACAGGTCGCCGAAGCGGTGGCCGCCTGCGTCCTGCCGCTGATGGCCGATTATGACGCCGTCCTGGTGCCGGCGACCTCGGTCGGCAAAAACTTCACCCCCCGGGTCGCGGCGCTGCTGGACGTGGCGGCGATTTCGGAAATCGTCGAGGTGGTCGACGTCAATACCTTCGTGCGGGCGATCTACGCCGGCAACGCGCTGGAAACGATCAAATCAAGCGATACGAAAAAGGTCATCACCGTGCGCGCCACCGCCTTCAAGGCGGCGGACGAAGGCGGATCGGCGCCGATCTCGGCGGTCGACGCCGGCCCCGGCGCGGCGAAATCGCGGTTCGTGTCCGACGAGATCGTCAAATCCGACCGCCCCGAACTCGCCGGCGCCAAGATCGTCGTCTCCGGCGGCCGGGCGATGGGATCGGCCGAGGAATTCCACCGGGTGATCGAGCCTCTGGCCGACAAACTGGGCGCCGCCGTGGGCGCCTCGCGCGCCGCCGTCGACGCCGGTTATGCGCCCAACGACTATCAGGTCGGCCAGACCGGCAAGGTCGTCGCGCCGCAGCTGTACATCGCCATCGGCATTTCCGGGGCCATCCAGCATCTGGCCGGCATGAAGGATTCCAAGGTCATCGTCGCCATCAACAAGGACGCCGACGCTCCCATCTTCCAGGTCGCCGACTACGGCCTGGTCAGCGACTACAAGACCGCCGTGCCCGAACTGATGGCCGCCCTGACCGCCGCCGGGGTGTAATTTATTTGTCTCCCTCCCGTTTGCATGGGGAGGGACGAGACGTTGCGAAGCGGCGTCCGGGGTGGGGAAATCTGGACCACCCCAAACGCCCGTGACCTTCATGCGCGTTCCCCACCCGTCTTGGCGCTGCGCGCCAATCCACCCTCCCCATAAAGGGGAGGGAGAATATCACCCTTCGTCAAATTTCGTATTGCATTGCAGCAAATCCTTGGCGCCCCCCCGTGTGCTTGTGTAAGAAACCTGTCACAACACGGGTCGAAAGATCGAAGCGCCCCAAATAGGCGCACAAGGCGGACGTCATGGCGGATATCAAAACGGTCGGCGTAATCGGCGCGGGCCAAATGGGCGGCGGCATCGCGCACGTGTGCGCCCTGGCCGGATACGATGTGCTTCTGAACGATCTGGATCCGGCCCGCATCGAGGCGTGCGTGACCCTGATCGATCACAACATGGCCCGTCAGGTCGGGCGCGGCGTCATCACCCAGGACGAAATGACCGCGGGCCTGGCCCGCATCAAGGCCGCGACCACCCTTGAAGCCGTGGGCGGCGCCGACCTCGCCATCGAGGCGGCCACTGAAAACGAGGAGATCAAGAAGCAGATCTTCCGCAACCTCGCGCCGCACCTGGCCGACCACACCCTCCTGGCCTCCAACACCTCGTCGATTTCGATCACCCGCCTGGCCTCGACCACCGATCGGCCGGAGCGGTTTATCGGCCTGCACTTCATGAACCCCGTGCCGCTGATGAAGCTGGTGGAGATCATCCGCGGCATCGCCACCGACGCTCACACCTATGACGTGGCGGTCAATTTCGCCAAGTCGCTCGGCAAGACGACGGCCAACGCCGAGGATTTCCCCGCCTTCATCGTCAATCGCGTCCTCGTGCCGATGATCAATGAGGCGATCTACACCTTGTATGAAGGCGTCGGCACGGTCGATTCCATCGACACGGCGATGAAACTGGGCGCCAACCACCCCATGGGGCCGCTGGAGCTGGGCGATTTCATCGGGCTGGACACGGTTCTCTCCATCATGAATGTTCTGCACGAGGGACTGGCCGACTCCAAATATCGCCCCTGCCCCCTGCTGGTGAAATATGTCGAGGCTGGCTGGCTGGGTCGCAAGGCGGGGCGCGGCTTCTACGACTACCGTGGCGAACACCCGGTTCCGACCCGGTAGGCCGTCCGCGCGCCTGCGCACGCCCGCCATGACCGCTGAAATCCTTAACGGCCTCGCCGACGCCGCCGATCGCTACGACGTCCTGCTGTGCGACGTCTGGGGCGTGATCCACAATGGGCGGGAGTCGTTTCCCGACGCCTGCGCGGCCCTGGCGCGCTGGCGGCGCGAGCGCGGACCGGTGGTGCTGATCTCCAATTCGCCACGTCCGGCCGCCGACGTGGTCCATCAGCTGGACTCTCTGGGCGTGCCGCGCGAGTCGTGGACCGCCTTCGTCACTTCGGGCGACGCCACCCGGGTCCTGCTGGCCGCCCGCGCGCCGGGGCCGGCGTGGCGGATCGGGCCGGAGCGGGACGCACCCCTGTATGACGGTCTTGGCCTCGAATTTTCCGACCTGGAAACGGCGGCGTTCATCGCTTGCACCGGCCCCAACGACGACGAGGTCGAGACGCCCGAGGACTACCGCGCGGCTCTCACCCTGGCGGCGGCGCGGGGGCTGGACATGATCTGCGCCAACCCCGATCTGGTCGTCCAGCGCGGCGACAGGCTGATCTATTGCGGCGGCGCCCTGGCGGCCTTTTACGAGACCCTCGGCGGCAAGGCGATCATGGCGGGCAAGCCTCACGCGCCGATCTATGACCTTGCCCTCGACGCGGCGCGGCGCGCGCTCTCCGACCCCATGGACCGGAAACGCGTCCTGGCCATCGGCGACGCCATGGCCACCGACATCACCGGCGCGCGCGGTCAAGGCCTCGACGTCCTGTTCATCGCCGACGGCATCCATCGCGCGGAGGTTCTCGATCGCGACGGTGGCCTGAATGATGCGGCCCTGAGCACTCTGTTGGGCGAGGACGGTCTCGCCATGACCGCCCTCGTTTGGCAGCCCCTTTCGCCAAACCGGAATTAGCCGCTAGAACGGCGCCATGAAAATTCTTCACGGCTGGAAAAACCTCGCCGACGCGGACAAGGGCGCGTCGGTGGCGCTGGGCAATTTCGACGGCGTGCATCTGGGCCATCAAAGGGTCATCGCCGACGCCGCCGAGGCAGCCGCGAAGCTGGGCGCGCCGATGGGCGTGATCAGCTTCGAGCCGCACGCCCGTATGCACTTCCAGCCGGACGCGCCGCCGTTTCGCCTGTCCAACGCCCACCAGCTCGCCCGCACCGTCGAGCGGCTCGGCGCCGACTTGCTGTATCTCTTGCCGTTCGGCGTGGAGATGGCCAACTTCAGCGACCATGATTTCGTCAGCGACGTTCTGGTCGCGGGCCTCGGCGTGCGCCACGTCGCCGTGGGTTTCGACATCACCTTCGGCAGAGGCCGCTCGGGCGATCCCAAGGGCATGCGCCAATACGGCGAGGAATTCGGCTTCGGCGTCTCCGTCGCCCAGTCGGTGGAGAACCTTGACGGCAAGATTTCGTCCTCCGCCGCCCGCGAAGCCCTGCGCCTCGGACATCCGGAAACCGCGACGGCCATCCTCGGGCGCCCCTTCGCCATCGAAGGGGTGGTGCAGAAGGGCCGGCAGCTGGGCCGCACCCTCGGCTTTCCCACCGCCAATGTGTATTTGGGCGACTATGTCGCGCCCATATTCGGCGTCTACGCCACCCGCACGCGCCTGAAAGACGGCCGCGAAATGCCCGGCGTCGCCAACATCGGCGTCAACCCCACCACCGGCGTCGTCGAGCCCAGGCTGGAAGTGTGGCTGTTCAACTTCGACGAAGATATCTACGGCGAAACCATCGAGACCGACCTCATCGCCTTCCTGCGCCCGGAAGAGAAATTCCCCAGCATCGAGATCATGGTCGACCAGATCCGCATCGACGCGCGCCGGGCGCGGGACATTTTCGGGCTTTGGTGAGTACTTCCCGCCCCTCCAATCACCGTTTTCCCCGCCTTTGCGGGGAAAACGGATTGGGGCGTTTGACGGGAATCGCGTGGGACGTGAGAATCCGTTTTTCCTTTCCAGCCCACTCTGGCGGCGCCCGCCGGCCTCTGCTACATCCGCGCCATGTCGGACATATTGAGCGATCGGCGAATTAAGCGCCCGGCGTGACGTGGCCGGACCCCTGGCGGTCCAGCGCGCGCCGGGAACGACCCCCCAGCTTGCCGTGATCCCACTGGAACCCTCGATGTCCGATACCCAAGAAACCATGACGCGCGACTATCGCGAAACCATCTTTCTCCCCAAAACCGACTTCCCGATGCGCGGCGGCCTGCCGCAGCTTGAGCCGAAGATTCTGGAGGCGTGGGGCGATCTTTACGCCCAGGCCCGCGCGGCGCGGCAAGCGTCAGGCGCGCCATTGTATGTGCTGCACGACGGCCCACCCTACGCCAACGGCGCCATCCATATCGGCCACGCGCTCGACAAGCTCCTCAAGGATTTCGTGGTCCGTTCGCGCTTCGCGCTCGGTTTCGACGTCGACTATGTACCCGGCTGGGACTGTCACGGCCTGCCGATCGAATGGAAGATCGAGGAAGGCTTCCGCCAGCAGGGGCGGCGCAAGGACGAGGTCTCCAAGGCCGAGTTTCGCGCCCGCTGCCGCGTCTACGCCGCCGGTTGGATCACCGAACAATCCAAGGAATTCCAGCGCCTGGGCGTCGTCGGCGACTTCGCCAATCGCTACGCCACCATGGATTTCGCCTCAGAGGCGGCCATCGTCGCGGAGTTCCACAAATTCGTCGCCTCCGGCCAGGTCTATCGCGGCTCCAAGCCGGTGATGTGGAGCCCGGTCGAACGCACCGCCCTGGCCGACGCTGAAGTCGAATATCACGACCACACCTCGCCGACGGTGTGGGTAAAGTTCCCTGTCACGCGCGCTGGAGGTCGAGATACTGCGAATCTCGTTGCGCGGGCTGAGTTGCTGAAAAACGCGTCGGTGGTGATCTGGACCACCACGCCGTGGACCATTCCCGCCAACCGCGCGATCTCGTTCAATCCCAAGATCGACTATGCGGTTTATGAAGTGCAGGCGCTCGAAACCGATTTGCCGTTCGCCCCCTGGGCCAAGCCGGGGGACCAATTTGTTCTTGCCGAGGCTCTCGCGGAACAGGTGTTCGCCGCCGCCAAGGTGGCCAAATGGGTCAAGCTCAATCCGGTCGACATGCGGGGCGTGGTGGCCGCGCACCCTCTCGCCCGCCTCGACAAGGACTACGGCTTCAACGTCCCGCTCCTCGCCGGCGATCACGTCACCGACGACGCCGGGACCGGCTTCGTGCACACCGCGCCCGGTCACGGCGCCGACGACTATGCGGTCTGGCTCGCCAACGGCTATCGCGACATCCCCGAAACCGTCGACGAGGACGGCGCCTATTACCCGCACGTGCCCCTGTTCGGCGGCCTCAAAGTGCTCGAAATCGAGGGCAAGAAATCCGGCAAGTTCGGTCCCGCAAACTCCGCTGTCATCGATAAGCTGATCGAGGCGGGCAATCTGCTGGCGCGCGGGCGGCTGGAGCACAGCTATCCGCACTCCTGGCGCTCCAAGGCGCCGGTGATCTTCCGCAATACGCCGCAATGGTTCATCCGACTGGACGAGCCGATCGCCGGGCCGGTTCATGGTGGCAAGACCCTGCGCGAGACGGCGCTGGCGGCCATCGACGCCACCGCCTTTTATCCCGAAGGCGGGCGCAATCGCATCCGTTCCATGGTCGAGACCCGTCCCGACTGGCTGATCAGCCGCCAGCGCGCCTGGGGATCGCCCCTGGCCATGTTCGTGGACAGGACGACCGGCGCGCCGTTAGTCGATCCGGCCGTCAACGCCCGCATCGTCGATCTGATCGCCCGCGAAGGCGCCGACGCCTGGTTTACGCGACCCGCGCAAGACTTCCTCGGCAATCTCGATCCGGAAAACTACGAGAAGATCGACGACATCCTCGACGTCTGGTTCGATTCCGGCTCGACCCACGCCTTCACGCTGGAAGGGCGCGCCAACAGCCGCTGGCCGGCCGACCTCTATCTGGAGGGTTCGGATCAGCATCGCGGCTGGTTCCAGTCGTCGCTGCTGGAGGCCTGCGGCACCCGCGGCCGCGCACCCTACAGCGCCATCATGACCCACGGCTTCACCCTCGATGAAAAGGGGGAGAAGATGTCCAAATCGCTCGGCAACAGCGTCGAGCCGCAGGACATCACCCGCCAGAGCGGGGCCGAAATTCTGCGCCTGTGGGCGGCCCTGGTCGACTACGCAGAAGACCAGCGCATCGGCCCGACCATTTTGCAGACCACCATCGACGCCTATCGCAAGCTGCGCAACACGGTGCGCTATCTGCTCGGCGCCCTGGACGGGTTCGAAGCCGCCGAGCGGTTGGACGTGGGCGATATGCCGCCGCTGGAGCGCTATGTCCTGCATCGGTTGTGGGGTCTCGACCGGACCGTCCGCGACGCCTATGGCCGCTACGCATTTTCCGACGTGGTTCGGCCCCTGGCCGACTTCTGTTCCAACGACCTTTCGGCCCTGTTCTTCGACATCCGCCGCGACGCGCTTTATTGCGACCGCCCCGATTCGATCCGCCGCCGCGCCTGCCGCACGGTGATGGACGCGGTGTTCGAGCGCCTGACCATCTGGCTCGCGCCCCTGATCCCCTTCACCATGGAAGAAGCGTGGGGCGCGCGGTTCCCGGACGCCGGGTTCAACAGCGTTCGGGTGTTCCCGGACACCCCGGACGCCTGGCGCCATGACGCCGAAGAGGTCCGCTGGGCCAAGGTCGAGCGGGTGACCCGCGTTGTCACCGGCGCTCTGGAGGTCGAGCGGCGCGACAAGCGGCTGGGCGCCGCGCTGGAGGCCGCGCCGCGCGTACACATCGCCGATCCCGCCCTCATCGCCGCCTTCGAGGGTCTGGACGCCGCCGAAGTTTTCCGCACCAGTCAGGCGACCCTTGTCGCCGGCGCCGGCCCGGCGGACGCTTTCCGTCTCGAGGGTGACGACACGGTCGCCGTCGAGGCGATCAAGGCCAGTGGTCGAAAATGCGCCCGGTCCTGGCGCATCCTGCCCGAGGTCGGGTCGGACTCGCGTTATCCGGAGCTGTCCCGGCGCGACGCCGACGCCGTCGCCTGGTGGGACGCGAACCGCCCATGACCGCATTTCCCCGCCGCGCCTGGGCCGCCTACGCCCTGGCGATCCTCGTTATTGTCCTTGATCAAGCGAGCAAGCATTGGCTGCTCGCCGACCTGCGCCTGACTCCGGGCGCGTCCTGGCCGGTGTGGGGTCCGCTACGCTTCACCCTCGTGGCCAACAACGGTATCAGCTTCGGCTTCTTCCAGAGCCAGGCGCCGTGGACGCGCTGGGCCCTGGCCGCCTTCTCGCTGGCGGTGACCATCGGCCTGGGGATCTGGGCCAAGCGGTCGGAAAAGGCCTTCACCGCCCTGACGCTCGGTCTGATCATGGGCGGCGCCGTCGGAAATTTGATCGATAGGATCACTCGCGGCGCGGTCGTCGATTTCGTCGATGTGCAGGCGCTGCATTTTCCGTGGATCTTCAATCTGGCCGACAGCGCCATCTCGGTTGGGATCACGCTGCTGCTCATCGAAAGCCTGTTCACACCCAGCCCGGCGCAAGGTCACAAAGCGTGAGTTGGCCCGGCGCCTCGAATGGAGTAATCAAGCTCCAAGTGGCCTCGCCTTAAGGATGCATATCTCGATGAAATTGAACCGTGTTGTTGCGGCGGTCGCGCTTTGCGCCGGCGCCGGTCTGGCCGGTTGCCAATCGGCGTCCCACGCCCTGGGCCTGGGCAAGGTGTCGCCCGACGAGTTCCGGGTGGTCACCAAGGCGCCCTTGACCCTGCCGCCCGACTACGCTCTTCGCCCGCCCGCCCCCGGCGAGCCCCGTCCGACGGAACTGCAGCCCGAAAGCGCCGCGCGTCAGGCCCTGCTGGGCCAACGCAACGCCGAAGTGCGCGACGAGGGCGAGAAAATGCTGGCCTCCAAGGCCGGCGCCGATCACGCCGACCCCTTGATCCGCTATGTGGTCGACGACGAATTCGGCTCCCTGGCGCACAAGGACAAGGGCTTCGCCGACTGGGTGATGTTCTGGCGCAAGGACAAGCCCGCCGCCGACCCCGGCATAAAGCCCGATCCCGCGGCCTCCACCCCCGCGCCGGTCGATGCGGCGGTCGAAGCGACCCGGATCCAGAGCCTGACCGGCAATCAGCCGGTGTTGATTTCCCGCAAGGCCGATTCCAAGCTGAAGCTGCCCGGGCTGTAGGGCCGCGGCCCACCGATCGGCCTGGCCATGTCGACCCTGGTCGAGCAATGGATCCTCGCGGCGCGCCGGGGTGAGAACCCGCGTGTCATCACTCGTCTGCCGGCCGGCTGGCTTGTGATCGGCGATGTCCAGCCCCTGCCCGGCTATTGCGTCCTCCTCGCCGACCCCATCGTTCCTGGCCCCAACGCGATGAGCGAGGCGGACCGCGCCCGCTACGCCCTGGATATGTTCCGCGTCGGCGACGCCCTGATGGCGATCGCCGGCGCCGACCGGATCAACTACGAGACTCTCGGCAACCTCGACCCGTCGCTGCACACCCACATCATCCCGCGGTTCATGAGCGAGCCGGACGAGCAGCGCCGCGAACGCGCCGCCGTCGCCTATGACTGGGCCAAGGCTCGCCCGTTCGATCCGGCGACGGATGAGCCGTTCATGGCGAGGATGCGGGCATGGCTGGAAGCGAACTGAGCAGCGGATTGCGGTCTGGTTTCCGACCCATCTCGCACCCCCTTCATCGTCTTCCCCGCGAAGGCGGAAGATGGCGGCATGAATTATCCGTCATACAAGTCGCCATAACTTCCTGCTGACATTCCCCCAAACCCCGCTAACGTGCCGACCGGCGCGGGCGCCTCGCTAAAGGGACCCCGACCCTCGGAGGATGCGCGTGAGTGAAGTGATTTTGCCGCCCGACGGGGCCCCGGTTCCGGTCTCCGCGCCGACCTACGATCCGAAAGCCAAACTCACCCTCGGCGCGGCATGTTGGGCGCTGTTTGAAGGGGGCCGCACGCCCTACGTCATTCTGATCACCATCTATATTTTCATGCCCTATCTGGCGCGGACCGTGGTCGGCGACCCGGTCAAGGGCCAGGTGCTGGTCTCGCAAATGCAGCAGTTCACCGGCTGGACGGTGGCCCTGACCGCGCCTCTGCTGGGCGCGTCGATCGACAAGCTGGGCGGGCGCAAGTTCTGGCTGGCCTTGATCGTCGCCTTGATGGTCCCCTTGATCGCCTCTCTGTGGTTCACCAGAGCCGATGGCGCGGGCTTGAGCGTCACGGCAACCCTGCTGATCGCCTACGTGATCGGCGTCCTCTTCACCTATTCCGAAGTCTTCCACAATTCCCTGCTGATCCGCGCCGCGGGGTTTTCGACGGCGCACAAGGCCTCGGGGTTGGCGCTTTCGCTCGGCAACGCCTTCAGCGTCGTGGCGCTCGGCTTCACCGCCTGGGCCTTCGCCCTGCCTGGCCTGCCGTCGACGGCGAGCTGGTCATGGTTGCCGCACGCCCCACTGCTGGGCCTCTCGCGCGCCTTGCATGAGCCGGAACGAGTCGTCGCCCTGATGTCGGCGGCCCTGTTCACCAGCTGCGCCATACCGTTCTTTTTCTTCACCCCCGACGCCCCCAAGTCCGGTATTCCCGTTCTCGCCGCGTTTAGGAGCGGCGCCGCCGACCTCTGGCGCATGATCAAGACCGTGCGGGAGTTCCGCGACGCGGCGACCTTTCTCGTCTCGCGGATGTTTTATGTCGACGGCATGACGGCGATCCTGATCTTCAGCGGCATCTATGCGTCGGGCGTCATGAAATGGGGACCGCTGGAACTGCTGGTGTGGGGCATCATCCTCAGCGTCCTGGCGGTGTTGGGCGGCTTTGTCGGGCGGTGGATGGACCACGCCTTGGGGCCCAAACGCTCCGTCCAGATCGCCATCGGCATGGCGACGCTCGGCATGATCGCCAGCCTGGGCATGGCCCCCGACAAGATTCTGTATTTTTGGCATTGGGACCTGGCCGCCCACGCCAATATCTGGACCGGCCCGTTTTTTCGCACCGTCCCGGAATGGATCTATCTGCTGATCGGATTCAACAACGCCGTCTTCATCACCGCCCACTACGCCTCCAGCCGAACCCTGCTGACCCGCTTGACCCCGCCGGAAAAATCGGGCGCCTTCTTCGGCGTTTACGCCCTCTCGGGCACAGCGACGGTGTGGCTGGGCTCGCTTCTGGTCAATATCGGCA
Source organism: Caulobacteraceae bacterium (assembly GCA_025352085.1). GTDB lineage: Bacteria > Pseudomonadota > Alphaproteobacteria > Caulobacterales > Caulobacteraceae > Acaudatibacter. Next base: position 13,518 of record JANXUA010000129.1, read on the forward strand.
CTCGCGTTTTCAAGACCCAGCAGGGCGGAATGGCCTCAATCATCCTTTTGCTGGCGATCGGTTTCGTCGGCCTCACCTTCGTCAAGGGCGGCGGGCGGCCGGACGAGGCGCTCGACCTTTCGTGATCCGCCTCTTCGTCACCCACGACCTCGGGGCGGGCGTCGATCTCAACCTGCCCGCCGAGCAGGCGCACTATCTCGTCAACGTCATGCGTTTAGAGGTCGGCAAAACCTTGCGCTTGTTCAATGGACGCAACGGCGAGTGGGCGGCGCGGCTCATCGCCGTCGCCAAACGTGGCGCGTCCCTACGGGTGGAAACGTTGGAACGAGCCCAGCACATCGGCCCGGACCTCGATCTGATCGTCGCCCTCATCAAACGCCCACGCCTGGAGACCATTGTCGAAAAGGCCGCCGAGTTGGGCGCGCGGCGGGTGCGCCTGACCGCCACCGAACGCACCAACGCCGACCGGGTCAAGGTCGAACGCCTGACCGCCATCGCCACGGAGGCCGCCGAGCAGACCGGGCGGCTGGACGTGCCCGAAGTGCTGGCGCCCGAACGCCTCGATCGCGTCCTCGCCGGTTGCGGTTCGTCGCGTCGGCTGATGTTCTGCGACGAAGCCGGCGACGCCGCCCCGGCCCTCGCCGCCCTCCGCGACGCCTCCACCACGCCGTGGGCCATCCTGATCGGTCCCGAAGGCGGCTTCTCCCCCGCCGAACGCGCGCGCATCCGGGCTGTCCCGGGCGCCGTGCCGGTGTCGCTCGGCCCGCGCATCCTGCGCGCCGACACCGCGGCCATCGCGGCGATGACCTTGTGGCAGGCGGCGATCGGCGATTGGCGAACCCCTTGAGGTTCGCGCTTCGGCGCCCCACTTGCTCATGGATCGGGGATAGGACTCCAGGCTAAGGGTGCGGGATGGCTGAGACGACGATCGACGATCACCCTTTGACCCTTGACGACCTGACCGGCTGGTTCGCCGCCGGGGGCAAGCCGGCGTCGGAGTTCCGCGTGGGCGCCGAGCATGAGAAGTTCGTGTTTCGCCAGGGCAGCCACGCGCCGGTCGCCTATGACGGTCCCGCGGGCATCCACGCCCTGATGGAAGGGCTGATGAAGTTCGGCTGGGCCGGAACCTATGAGCGCAATGCCGCCGGCGGCGAGACTCTGATCGGCCTTTCGCGCGGCATGGCCAATGTCAGCCTGGAGCCGGGCGGCCAGTTCGAACTATCGGGCGCGCCGCTACCCACCATGCACGACATCTGTGAGGAGACCGGCCAGCACCTCGAGGAGGTCAAGACCGTCGCCGAAGGCCTGGGGCTGGGCTTTCTCGGTCTCGGCTTCACGCCGATCTGGCGGCGCGACGACGTCCCGATCATGCCCAAGGGCCGTTACGCGATCATGCGCAATTACATGCCCAAGGTCGGCGGCCTGGGCCTGGACATGATGTTCCGCACTTGCACGGTACAGGCCAATCTCGACTTCGCCGACGAGGCGGACATGGTCGCCAAGTTCCGCGTCAGCCTCGCCCTGCAGCCCATCGCCACGGCTCTCTTCGCCAATTCACCGTTCACAGAGGGCAAGCCGAACGGCTTTTTGACCGCCCGCGCCAATGTGTGGACCGACACCGACGCCGACCGGACCGGCATGCTCAAGTTCGTGTTCGAGGATGGCTTCGGCTTCGAAACCTACGCCCGCTACGCCCTCGACGTGCCGATGTATTTCATCAAGCGCGCCGGGCTCTACCACGACGTCGCCGGTCGATCCTTCCGCGATTTTCTTGACGGGCGCCTGCCCGAGTTGCCGGGCGAGCGGCCGACGATGAAGGATTGGGTCGATCACACCAGCACCATCTTTCCCGAGGTGCGTCTCAAGCAATATCTGGAAATGCGTGGCGCCGACGCGGGTCCGTGGACCCGCCTGTGCGCCCTGCCGGCCCTGTGGGCGGGCCTTCTCTACGATCCGGCGTCGCAGGCGGCGGCGTGGGATCTGTGCAAGCACTGGACCGTCGAGGATCGGGCGGGCCTGATCCGCGACGTGCCCCCTCTGGCCCTGCACGCCACCGTGGCCGGGCGCCGGGTCCAGGACGTCGCCAAGGACATGATGGCCATCGCCCACCAGGGTCTCAAACGCCGCAATCGCCTGTCCGGCGGCCTGATAGATGAAACAAGCTATCTGGCAGAGCTTGAGGACATAGCCGATACCGGCGTGACGGCGGCCGAGCGCCTGCTGGCCCTCTACCACGGCGAATGGGCCGGCGACGCCGGCCGGGTGTTCGAGGCGTTCGCGTATTGAGAGCGCCATGACCGACACCGACGTCCTGATCGTCGGCGCAGGGCCAACTGGGCTCGTTCTGGCCCTCAGCCTGGCGCGGCAGGGCATTGAGTTTCGGATCATCGAGCGCAGCAGCGGTCCCGGCCAGGCGTCGCGCGCCATCGTCGTGCACGCGCGCGTCCTGGAATTCTATCGGCAGCTGGGCATAGCCGAGGAGGTCGTCACCCGCGGCGTCAAGGTCGACACCATTCGGATGCGCGAGGGCGGCCGCGAGCGGGCGCGGCTTGATCTGAAGGATATGGGCCGGGGCCTCAGCGCCTATCCGTTCGCCCTCAGCTTTCCGCAGGACGATCACGAACGGTTCCTGGTCGAGCAGCTGGCGGCAGTCGGCGTCGCGGTGGAGTGGGGCGTCGCCCTGATCGAATTCACTCAGGAAGAGACCGGCGTCACCGCGATCCTCGACGCGGGCGGCGCGCGCGAGACGGTGCGCGCCGGTTATGTGTGCGGTTGCGACGGTGGGCACAGCGTCGTTCGAACCGGTCTTGGGATCGAATTCCCGGGCGGAACCTATAACCAACGCTTTTACGTCGCCGACGTCGCGTTGGCAGGCGAGCGCAACGACGATCTGACTGGCAATCTGGCTGGAGATGCGTTCGGACTGATGCTGCCGGTGCGGTCGAGCGGAACGCGCCGACTGATCGGGCTGTTGCCTCCCGCCGCCGCCGAAGCGCCGCCGCCCGGCTTTGAGGCCATTCGGCCGGCCGTCGAACGCCTGATGGGCATCCGCGTCGAGGCCGTGAACTGGTATTCCACCTATCAGGTGCACCACCGGGTGGCGGCGCGGTTTCGGGTCGGGCGGTGTTTTCTGCTCGGAGACGCCGGTCACGTGCACAGTCCCGCCGGCGGCCAGGGCATGAACACCGGCATCGGCGATGCGGCGAATCTTGCCTGGAAACTCGCCCAGACTCTGAATGGGCGGATGGACCCGGCGGTGCTGGACACCTACGAAACCGAACGGATCGCCTTCGCCCGCACTCTGGTGGCGACCACCGACCGGGCGTTTCAGGCCCTCGTCGGCGCGGGTCTCGGCGGGCGTCTGGTGCGGACGCTGCTCGCGCCTCGGATCCTCGCGATCGCGACCCGCTTCGCCGCCGTGCGCCGCGCCGCGTTCAAGGCCATATCGCAAATCCGCATCCATTATCGGATGAGCGCCCTGAGCGAAGGCGTCGTCGGCCCGGTTCGTGGCGGCGACCGATTGCCGTGGGTGGCCGATGCAACCGGCGAGGCGGACAACTACGCCCCGTTGCAAACCCTCGACTGGCAGGCGCACGTTTACGGCAAGATCAGCGACGGTCTCGCAGCGACGTTGGCGGGGGCCGGCTTGCCCCTGCGCGCCTTCGCCTGGAGCGCCGGCGCGCGGGCCGCGAGCTTGACGCGCGACGCCCTTTATCTGGTGCGGCCGGACGGGCATGTGGCCCTGGCGGCGCGCGATCCTGACGAGAGAACGATTAACGGCTATCTGGCGCGGATCGGCCTCACGCGTCCGTCACTTCTGCAACATTCGGATAGAACGCTAGCCGCCCGGCTATAACCGTCATCGCCGGATGCGGCGTCTCGTAGGTCCAGACGGCGTTTTCGGCCACAGCGCCGTCCGCCGTCAGGGTGAAATAGGCCGCGTGGCCCTTATAGGGGCAATAGGTGTCGAGGCCGGTGCGCGCGAGACGGCTCATATCCACGTCGGCGCGGGGGAAATAGGCGACCTCCTTGTACGACGCTTCCTTCAGCATCAGCACGTCAGCGCTGTCGGCGATGACCTGACCGTGAAAGCGGGCCAGCATCCTGCCCTCGTGCGGGGTCACCACGATGGGATGATCGGGTCCGGGAATCTTCACAGTGTCCATGGCGCATGGCTCCGCGTTTTCTGGCCACCCCCTGCCTAGACCGGGGAGTCTACGCGGCGCGGCGAATGCGGTCGACTGCGAAAGTGCGTGGTCGACACCGAAATAAAAATCGGCCCGCCTAACCCCGCCGCCGACCTTGGACCGTAGATCACTGTGTAGGTTCAAGGAGGCGCATATGACGACGATTGATCAAAAGGGCGTGAAACCGCCGCGACGGACGGTGCTGGCTTCGATCGCGGCGCTGCTGTGCGTCGCGTGCGCCGGGACGGCCGTTGCGGGTCCTGATTTGGTGGCCCTGAGCGTGGTTGACCGCGAGACGGGGCGGGTGTTGCCGACCTACGCCCACCACGGCCGGCTCTATGTCGCGGGGCAGCCGGGCGCGCGGTACGGCCTGCGCGTGCGCAACCTTACCTCCGGTCGGGTCATGGTGGTCATGTCGGTCGACGGGGTCAACATCGTCACTGGCGAGACGGCGGACTACGGTCAAAACGGCTATGTGCTCGATCCGTGGAGTTCGTACGACCTGAACGGCTGGCGCAAGAGCCAGGCGGAGATCGCCGCCTTCGAATTCGCGCCGCAGGGTCAATCCTACGCCGCCCGCACGGGTCGACCGGCGGATGTCGGCGTGATCGGCATGGCCGTATTCCGGGAACGCGCCGCCATCCGGCGGCCAATCCCGATGACGCCTCCGGTCCGGTTGGATCGGTTTAGCGAGAACAATCGCGCCCTCCCCGCCCCCGCGCCGACCGCTGGTCTCTCGGCAAAGTCTTCGGCAATGGCGCGGAGCGAAGCGCGTGCCGCGGATTTGGCCGAAGGCCGAGCCGAAGCCTACGCCGACGCGCCGGCGGCGCCGGAGGATAAATTGGGCACGGCCCACGGCGCGCGCGAATGGTCGGCTTCGAGTACGACCGCGTTCGAGCGGGCGACACGGTATCCGCAGAGCCTTCGATTGATCGAATACGACACCTACGCGAACCTGGTGGCGGTCGGGGTGATTCCGCGATTCCCCTATGCGGATCATCGGCCCCGGCCATTTCCGGCGATCCCCGATCAGCCCGGATTTGTCCCTGATCCGCCCTCGGAACCGTAGGTCTTTGCGCCGCCGGGCGCGGCGGCTAGACTAGGCGTCAATGGAGCCGGGCCCCGCGGACGACGCCGACCTTCTGCGCGCCCACGGCGGCGGCGACCGGCATGCTTTCGGGCGCCTCTATGACCGATATGATCGCCAGTGTTTTCAGTTCATCCGCAGAACGTTGGGACCCGCGCACGCGGAGGCCGCCGAGGATCTGCATCAGGACACCTGGATGTCCGTCGCGGCCCACGCGGGCTCGTATGACGCCCGCAAGTCGTCCTTCGCCACCTGGCTGTTCGCCATCGCGCGCAACAAGGTCTGGGACCATTTTCGCAAGCAGAAGGTGGCGGTTCTGGCGACCGGAGAGGACGACGCAGCCATGAGGGTCGCCGACACCGGGCCGACACCGATTGAATGGGTGGAAACGCGCGAGTTGGCGCTGACGCTGATCGCCGCGGTCGAGGCCCTGCCTCTGGTTCAGCGGGAGACATTCGTGATGTTCGCCCAAGGCGGGCTCTCGCTTGACGAGATTGCCGGCGTCACCAACGTCGGCGTCGAGACGACCAAGAGCCGGCTACGATACGCCCGTTCGGCTTTGAGGCGCATAGTGCCCGGTCAGAGGTCCGCGAATGGATGAGCCTGACACCGCGTTGGAGCCGATCGACCGGGCTTACGCCAACGCCGAGGCGCTGCTGGCGGATGACGCCGCCCGAGCTCAAAGGCGCGCGCGCGTGCTCGGCGAGATTGCCCGGACGGACGCCGCGCGACGCGCCGGGACGCCGGTCCGGACCGGGCGATCGATGATGCAATCCGGCGGCTGGCTGGCGGCGGCCGGCGTGGTCGGTTTGAGCCTGTTCGTCGCCATCCAGGCGCCGCAACGACCGCCAATCGCTACGCCGGCGGCGCGACGCGCGCCGGCGGCCGGCGCTCTCGTAGCGGACGCGGCGTCCGCGCCAACGCAGAAATCGACGGATCACCCGCCCGTCTTGCCCAAGGTGGCGACGAGCAACGCACCGAGGATCGCCGCCGCGCCCCTCCCGGTCGTACCGACGCCGCGTTCGGGGGCCCCAATGGGCGGACTTGCGCGCGGCCCTGACGCGTCGGTCGAGACCGACAAAGCGGCGAACGCCGTCACGGACGCCCGGCCCGAGGACGCGATCGCCGCCGCCGCGCCGGTGGTGGCCCCACGCGCGGAGGCTTTTGCAGCTTCGCCCCCCCCACCGCCGCGGAGTGCGGCCGTTTCGGCCCTCCGCGCGGCGCCAAGTCAGGCCGACCGCCTTAGCGCCGCCGCCGCCGCGGGCCGCGCGCCCGAAGTGGAAGACCTGCTCGCCCGGGGGACGCCGGTCGATGCGCGGGACGCCGACGGCGACACCGCCTTGATGAAGAGCGTCGTCGCCGGGAGAGTGAAGACGGCGGCGCTTCTGCGCGGGCGCGGCGCGAGCCTGGATCGGAAAAACCGCGCGGGCCTGAGTGTCAGGGACGTCGCCAAGGCGATAGACGACCCGGACATGAACCAGGCGCTCGGCGTGAAGTCGCCGCCCTGATCTCGCGCCGCTTGTGCAAGCACGCCCGCCGTGATTGTTTTGGTAAATGATCCATAGCGCCGCCGCGCCAAGGTCGGCCCGCGTCGGGGTGAGAAACGCATGAACAGTATCGTTGTCATCGTCGGGGTGATCGTCACCCTCGTCACCGGAATCCCCGTCGCCCTGCAGCTGTTGCGCGACCATCCGCGCGGCCTGTTCGTGCTGTTCTTCGCCGAAATGTGGGAACGGTTTTCCTACTACGGCATGCGCGGCCTGCTGGTGTTCTATCTGACCCAGCACTTCCTGTTCAGCGATACCGTCGCGACCGGGCAATACGGCTCCTACGCCACCTTGGTCTATCTGGTACCCCTGGTGGGCGGGGTGTTGGCGGACCGCTATCTGGGCGCGCGCAAGGCCGTGGCCTTCGGGGCCCTGTTGCTGGTCGCCGGACATATGACCATGGCCATCGAGGGCCCGCCGGCGCAGGAGACGCTGATCTATCAAAGCGCGCGCTATGATATCGCCGTCACCGGTCGCGGTGATGAGCGCGCGGCCAAGCTGGTCATCGCCGGCCACGGCTACGATTTCGACCAGAGCGCCGCCGGCGCGTTCGAGGTCAAGGGCCTGCCGCCGGGCGCGCCCTTGCCGGGCGTTCTCGCCAAGGGTTCGTTCAGTCTGGATACGCACGACCGCAACCCGTTCTTCGTCAACACCCTCTATCTCGCCCTGGCTTTGATCATCATGGGCGTGGGATTTTTGAAATCCAACATCTCCGCCATCGTCGGCCAACTCTACACCCAGGGCGATCCCCGGCGAGATCCGGGCTTCACCCTGTTCTACTACGGGGTCAATCTGGGAGCGTTCTGGGCGGCGATCCTGTGCGGCTATCTGGGCCAGAACCTTGGCTGGCGCTACGGCTTTGGCCTCGCCGGCGTCGGCATGCTGGCCGGCTATGTCACCTTCATGCTCGGCAAACCGCTGCTGCAGGGCAAGGGCGAACCGCCCGATCCGGCCCGCCTCGCCAAACCCCTGGTGGGTCCGATCAATCTGGAATGGCTGATCTATCTGGGCGGTTTCGGCGGCCTGGCGCTGATCTGGCTGCTGATCCAGCACAACAAGATCGTCGGCCTCCTGCTGACGCTCGGCACGGTCGTCGCCCTTGGCTATGTGGCGTATTTCATGGTCACCAAATGCAGCCGGGTGGAACGTGATCGCCTGTTTCTGGCGTTTGTGCTGATCACGGGCTCGATGGCCTTCTTCGCCCTGTTCGAACAGGCGGCGACCTCGCTCAATCTGTTCGCCGAGCGCAACACCGATCTGGTTCTCACCCGCGCGCCGCTCACCTTCGATTTGTTTGGGCGCCAGGTGTTTCTTGGGACAAGGGCCATGCTCGCCGCGACGCCCGACGCGCACGGCGCCCTGTGGATCGACACCGGCTTCAACGCCGCCCAGACCCAGTCGTTCAACGCCGGCTTCATTCTGATCTTCGCGCCGGTATTCGCGGCCCTGTGGTCGTGGCTGGGGCGGCGTGGCCGCGATCCCAATCCGGTCACCAAGTTCGGCCTCGGCCTCGCCCAGGTGGGCTTAGGCTTTCTGGTCATCGTCTGGAGCCAGGGGAGCGCCGATGCGCACTTTCGTCTGCCGCTGCTGGTGCTCGGCTTCACCTATCTGCTGCACACCACCGGCGAACTTTGCCTGAGCCCGGTCGGTATTTCGGAAATGACCAAGCTGGCGCCGCCGGTGCTGATTTCAACCCTGATGGCCCTATGGTTCACCGGTATTTCGTGGGGGCAGTTTATCGGGGCGAAGATCGCCAGACTGGCCGGCACCGACACCGTCGGCGGTCAGGTGCTCGATCCGGCCGCCGCCCTGCACACCTCGCTGCATGTGTTCAGCATGATCGGCTGGAGCGGCGTCGGCATCGGCGCGGCCTTCCTCGCCCTGGCGCCCTTCATCAAAAAATGGGGCCATGGCGTGAATGACGCGGCCAACCATCCCGCCGCATGATCGCCATCGCGGCTTGCCGGTGGTATCGAGGAGCGACAGGGAGACGAGAATGCTGACCTTGAAGAACGCCCTAGTTGCCGCCGTCGTGACGGCGTTAGCCCTCCAGTCGGCGGCGGCGCAAAGCACCAACGACAACACCTACGCTCGCCAGCCGCAGCAGCAGCCACCCGCGGGGCGGGGCAATCCGAACGGCGGCGGCTCCGGCGACACCTTCGGCGGTGGCGGCGTCGATGCGCTGGGCGCGCTCGGCCTTGGACTGGCCCTGTTCCACGCCGCCCGCGCCGCCCATCCCTCGCCGACGCGAGCGCCCGTGTATCAACTGGTTCCGCCTGGTCCGCCCGACGTGCAGATCCAGCGCCTGTCCCAGGCCTTCAGTCTTCCGGCGGACGCCCTGCATGTGGAAAACGGCGGGATCGGGTTCGTCGATACGAACGCCTATCTGGCGGTCCCGCACAAGCCGATCGGCGATGCGCGCCTCGATGCGATCGATTTTGACGCCGTCAGCCGGCTGCGGACGCTCGATCCGGCCCAGGCGGAGCGCATGGCGCGCGCCGGGTTCGCGGCGGCGGGATATGTTCTGGACGGCGTCAAGCCGCTCGTCAGCCACAACACGCTGAGCGCAGTCTACGATGACGGCGCCGGACGACCCATCCAGATCACCCGCGACCTGGACACCCGGGTCGCCTTCACCTTCACCGCCGGCGGAATTCCGATCATCGGCCCAGGCGCCCAGTTGGAAGTGACGTTTGGTCCCAGCGGCGCCGTCACCCACCTGCGCGCGGCGGGCGGAACACCCCGAGCCGGCGGCCAGGTCAACGTCGTCCCCGAAAACGCCGCGCGCGATCGGTCGCCGCACATCGCCGCGCCGGGCGCCCAAAACAGCTTGAGGCTGGTCTATTGGGCGGCGACCGCGCTGGCGGGCGAGGCCGGCGCGTCGAGTGGGCCACGCCCGCTCATACCCTGGTACGCCGTTAGCCAGACGACGCCGCTCACCGGCCCATCACGAGGGGCGAGCGCGGCGGTCACGGCGAAGGTGACCCTGATTCCCGCCACCGACGACACCCGCTACGTTCCCACGGCCAAACTTCAGGTGTCCGGCGCCGGCACGTCACAAGTCGCCGCCGTCGTAACGGTGACAGGCGGGCGGGCGCCCTACAGCTATCACTGGAGCGGATCGAGCCCCGAACTGACCGCCGAGACCGGCGACGCGGTTCAATACGCCCCGCTGGCGTCGCCACTTGATCATTCGGCGACGGCGGGAGGGACCACGCCGCGGGTGGAGACCATCGGCGTCACGGTGACTGACGCCAACGGCGTCTCGGTCGTCGCCCAGGCCAGTTTGAAAGTCCTGGCGCTATTGGCCGCCGGGCGCGGCGACGCCGCCGCCGCCGCCGCGCCTGACAAACCGACCTACGCCGTTCAGAGTCCGCGCGAGCCCACCTTCGCTGTCGACCGCCTGGCCTGGCAAAAGGCCATGGCCGCGCCGGGCGCCGGCGGCGGCGTCCAGGCCTATGAGCGATTGGGCGCCGAGTCCTGGCCCGGCGACTTCATCGCGCCGTCGCCACGCGGAACGACCCCGGACGCGCCGTGGATCAACGGCGACGCCGACACGCGCGGGATCAACACCGCCGCCATGGTGCTCAACAACACCGACGGTTTCGCCGACGGCTTCGCGGCGGCCGAGCCGAACGCGAAAGCCGACGCCTACGCAACCGCGCAGGTGCGTGCGCCGTCCGCCGCCCAGACGGTGCTGGCCGGCCTGGTCAACTATCACGATGCCCCGGGCGCGCATTCCTACGCGGTGGACCTCGGCGGCTCCTGGGGCGGCCCGAACAGTCGACTGCTGTGGCTGCTGATGGACGCCTGCGACACCCTCGACGCGGTCGACGGCGCCGGACTGACCCCGGCCCAGCGCTGGGGCAAGGCGTTTGGCGGCCTGCACATGATGACCGGCTGGGCGTCGCCGGAATCGGTCGGCGACGGTAGTTTCGAGCGGATATTCGTCGAGAACATGCTGGGCGCGCACGGGGCACCGCAGACGGTGTTCCAGGCCTGGTTCAACGCCGCCGTCACCGTCGGTCCCGAACACGGCCTCGCCGCCGCCATGGGCCCGATCGGCCCCGGCGGCGTGGACGATAAGGGCGATTACTACCTCGGCAAGGGACGCCAGGGGCCGACGATTCTACCGGCCGACATCAAGGGCTTCTGGTACATTCACCAATAGCTCAGCCAAAAGATTTTCGGATCCGCGCGTAGAGCCCGCGTCCGGTGTGCAGATTGCGGATATCGGTCAACGCCAGACCATTGGTGTTGCGCGGGCCCGGACAAATCTGCCGCGTGTGCTCGAAGCCCCGGCCAGATGCGTTTTCCACCATGAGACGGATGGCAAGGTCGGCGCGCGGTTTATACTCTCCGTAAATGGACACATAGGTTTTCAGCTTGTCGGTGTCGATCTCATCGAAGCGGTAATAGGTCTGGCGCCATTGGTCGAACACGTCCACGCCCCAGGTCATCTTCAACTTGGGCACGCCTTGCGTGAAATGCGCCTCTGCGCTCACCGGCTGCAGGCCGGATATCTCGCGTTTCAGGCCCGTCGTCGGATCGGTCACGCTGGACCAGCGCCAGGTCGCCTGGCCGGTCAGTTGGCCGCGCCGGACGCCGAGTTTATCGGTCGGCAGGGTAAGGGCGAAGGCGACTTCGTCCTTGCGGCCGCCGCCGATATTGCCGGGCGCGTCAAACACCCCGCTCGAACTATAGACCGGCGCGCGGTCGATGACGTCGGTCAGAACGTAGTGGCGCAGGGTGACCGTCGCGTCGGCGTCGCCGAGAAATTTGCGCTCGTAGGCGGCCTCGAACACCCAGTCCCTTTGCGGGGTCAGATTGGGATTACCCGCTTGCACCGCACCGTTGGCGAGGGTGGCCTGACCGGCGGCGAAATCGTCGAAATTCAGTTGACCAACCTCACGCTCGACGCGCAAGCGGATCTGGTCCTTCGGATCCGGCGACCAAGTGGCTACGACGCGCGGCTTGGGAAAGGCTAGGGTCCGTCTGCTCACGACGTCGCCCGTGGCGGCGATCCTCGAGGCCTCGACGCGGAGGCCGCTCTCCAGCGTAAATTTGGGCGTCATCCGCCAGGTCGCCGTGGCGTAGCCCTCGGCGCGCGCCTCGCTGACTCGCACATTCGCCGCCGGCACGGTCACGGACGCCGCGTTCACCACATAGACGGTGCGGTCCTTGAGCCAGTTGAAATCGCCCTCGACGCCGGCCTCGAGCGACAGCGACGTCGACGGGCTGGCCTTGAGCGTGATCCTGGCGATGCTTTCACCGGTCTTCTTGTCCAGGTTGAAGTGCTCGATATCGCCCGGCGCGGCGAAATCGCTGGTGTAATAGCTGGCGCCCACCTGCTGCAGGAGCACGGTCTCAAGGCTGGCCTTGGCGCCGAGCGAGTGATTGTAATCGAGGCCGATTTCGGCGGTCTTCTGGTTCTGACGATCATTCTCGACCCGCTCCCCGCCGGGAACCAGATGGTCGTCCTGCAGATAGTCGTAAGGATTGCTGGAGAGCGAGCCGTGCGCCCGCAGTTTGCCGCCCAGAACCGGGCGCTCGACCGCCAGCGTGGCTTTGTAGACACCGGCGGCGCCCGCCGAATGTTCCGGCCCGGTCTCAATCAGCGCGCCCGAGCCGTCGTGTTGAATGCGGGTCCCGTTGCCCGCCCCGTCGTCTATGCTCTTGCCCACACGAAACGAGGCTTCGACATCGGTGACGCCAATGCGTCTGGAACCTTCGATGCGAAGGGCGGGGTCCAGGCGGCCATCGTACCAGCGATCGATCGCCACCGCGACCAACGCCGTGGCCTTGCGGTCCTTGCGGCGCACAACGTTGGCCAGGACGGTCTTGCCCTGCATGTCGACGCCCGGCGCGCCGCCACGGATCAGCTCGATCCGAAGCACCGACGACGCCGGAATCCGCTTGAGCGTTTCGTCGAGCGTATCGTCCTTGGCCGCCGGCCTGCCGCCGTCGATCAGGACATTGCCGGCCGCGCCGCCAAAGCCGCGCACGCCGGCGCCGGTGTCGAGGGTGAACCCCGGCACATGCCCGACCATGTCCAGCGCGGTGTTGGGTTGATAGCTGGCGAAGAAGGCCGCCGGATAGATGGTCACCGGACTGGTCGCCGGCGCCGCGGCGACAACGAAGGCGCCTGTAACGGTTCCGAAGCTCAAGATCGCGGCCCCCCGGTTGGATGCCGGCAGGCTCGCAGGCGCCTCGGCGGCGCGCCAGTTAATTCGCGGTAACCGGAACCTGCTCAGCCAAAGGTCTTGCGTATCCGAAGATATATCCCGCGGCCCGTGTGCAGGTTGCGGATGTCGGTCATCGGCGGCGCGGCCGTGTTGCGCGGCGACCCGTAAATCTGTCGCGCATGGCTGTAGCCGCGCCCACTGGCGTTTTCCAGTTCGACCCGAAACGACAGGTCCGGACGTGGCTTGAAGTCAGCGAACATCGAGACATAGACCTTTTTCTTGTCGGTATCGATTTCGTTGAACCGGTAATAGGTCTCCCGCCATTGGTCGTAGACATCCACTCCCCAGGTTGTCTTCAACCTGGGCAGACCTTGCGTGAAATGAATTTCGACATCGGCGGGATGCAGGCCGGAAATCGGCCGCCGCAGCCCCGTGGTCGGATCGGTGACACTCGACCAGCGCCAGGTGGCGGCGCCGGTGATCAGGCCGCGCGGAATGAACAGCCTGTCGGTCGGGAGCGACAGGGCGAAGGCGACTTCGTCCTTGTGGCCGCCGCCGATGTTGCCGGGCGCGTCAAACACGCCGCTGGAACTATAGACCGGGGCTCGATCGATGACGTCGGTCAGCGCATAGTGACGCAAGGTCAGGGTCGCGTCGGCCGCGCCCCATAATTTCCGCTCAAAGGCGCCTTCGAACACCCAGTCCTTTTGCGGCGTCAGATTGGGGTTGCCGGCGCGAACGGCGCTGTTGGCCAAAGCGGCCTGCCCGGCGGCGAAGTCGTCAAAATTCAGCTGACCCACTTCACGTTCGACTCTGAGCCGAATCTGATCGGCGGCGTCGGGCGTCCATGTGACCACGATGCGGGGCTTGGGATAGACGAAGGTTCGACGGCTTGTCACGTCGCCCGTCGCGGCGATCCTTGAGGCCTCGACGCGCAGGCCCGCCTCGATCGCCGTCGTCGGCTCCGGGCGCCATGTCGCCGAGACGAAGCCCTCGCCACGTGTCTCGGTCACCCGCACGTTGGCGGCGGGCACGACAACCGGCGCGCCGTTGACACTATAGGCGGTGCGATCCTTAAGCCAATTGTAGTCCCCCTCAGCTCCGGCCTGCAGGGAAAGAGACGTGGCCGGGTCAAACTTGACCGTCGTTCGACCGATGGTCTCGCTGGTGCTCTTGGCCAGGTTGAAGTGTTGGACGTCGCCGACCTCGCTGAAATCGTCGGTCTGTTTGTAGCGGCCAAATTGCTGCAGCAGAACCGTCTCGACGCTGGCCTTCGCCCCCAGACCGTGATCGTAGTGCAGCCCGATCTCGGCGGTCTTCTTATTTTGGTCGTAGAGGTCGGTGACATCGGGCCCCGGCAAAGTCTGCGGACGATCGACCTGCCGCAGGCGATAGGGGCTGCTGGTCAAGGATGCATTCAAACGCACCTTGCCGCCAAGGAGCGGCGTTTCAACCGCGCCGGTCGCCTTATACAGGTAGGTGTCCCCGGCGTTGTGCTCGGCGTAGGTCTGGGTGACCGCGCCGGTGGCGCTGCGCAGAATGCGCACGCCATTGCCCGCCGCGTCGTCGATCCCCCGATCCAGCAGCAGGGAGCCTTCGACGCGCGTCTCGCCGACCGCCCTTGAAATCTCCACGCGCAAATCCCGACCGGTGCGTCCGTCGTACCAACGCGTGCCGGACACGTCGACACTCAGTTTCAGGCCGCCGTCAGGCCGTCGCACGATATTGGCCAGAACCGTCTTGCCCTGCATGTCGACGCCTGGCGCGCCGCCGCGAATGAGTTCGATCCTGATGACCGACGCGGCCGGAATGCGCCGAAGAACCTCGTCGAGGGAGTCGTCCTTCGAGGTCGGTCGTTCACCGTCAATAAGCACATTGCCCGCGGCCCCGCCAAAACCGCGCACGCTCGCGCCGGTGTCCAGCGTGAAACCCGGCAACCGGAAGATCATGTCCAGCGCCGTATTGGGTTGGAAGGGGGCGAAAAACACCGCGGGATAACCCGCAACAGCCTGCGGGCTCGCCGCCACGGCGGCGGGCGCGGTGGCGGCGAGGACTCCTGCGACGGCAATCCCGATACTCAAATTTTGCACTAAACCCCGAGCGTCGATGGTTGAAGTCGAATTTCTCGACCGCTCCATCCTATTTATACGTCTCCGCATAAACTAACAGACGCGATATCGTCGCACCAGCCAGTATTGGGGAGGCATTTAAACTCCCGTTCCGCCCACGGTAAGACCCGTGATCTTGAGCGACGGCTGGCCGACACCGACGGGAACAGACTGTCCGGCCTTGCCGCATACGCCGATGCCCGGATCGAAGGCGAAATCGTCGCCGATCATGGTCACGCGCGTGAGCGCGGACGGCCCGTCGCCGATCAGGGTGGCGCCCTTGACCGGCGCGGTGATTTTACCGTTCTCGATCAGATAGGCCTCGGTGCACTGAAAGACGAACTTTCCGTTGGTGATGTCGACCTGCCCGCCGCCAAAATTGGCGCAATACAGACCCCTTTTGGTCGAGGCGATCATCTCTTCGCGCTTGGCGGTTCCGTTGAGCATGCCGGTATTGGTCATCCGCGGCATGGGGATATGGGCGTAGGATTGCCGCCGACCATTGCCGGTGGGCGCCATGCCCATCAGCCGCGCGCTCTGGCGATCCTGCATATAGCCGACAAGGATGCCGTCCTCGATAAGGACCGTGCGTTCGGTTGGCGTGCCTTCGTCATCCACGCTCAGGGACCCGCGGCGGCCCTCGATGGCGCCGTCGTCGAACACCGTCACGCCGGGCGCGGCCACCCGCTCGCCGAGACGGCCCGAAAAGGCCGAGGTCCCCTTGCGGTTGAAATCGCCCTCCAGACCGTGGCCCACCGCTTCGTGCAGCAGCACCCCGTTCCAGCCGGGGCCCAGGACCACGTCCATTTCACCGGCGGGACAATCAATCGACTCCAGGTTGACCAGGGCCTGGCGCAACGCCTCCTCGACCTGATCGCGCCAACGTTCCGGGGTGATCCAGGCCTCGAATCCGGCCCGCCCGCCGGCGCCGGACGACCCGCTCTCGCGTCGGCCGGCCTTTTCCACGGTGATCTGCACGTTGAGCCTCGCCAGGGGCCGCACGTCGCGAATCAACGCCCCATCGGCGCGCAAGATCTCCACCACGCGCCGCTCCCCGGCCAGCGAGGCCATGACCTGGGCGACACGCGGGTCGCGCGCGCGGGCGAAAGCGTCGATTTCCTGCAACAGCGCGACCTTGTCTCCAAAGCCCGGCGACGCTAGGGGATCGTCGTCGCCATAAAGCTTGGCGTTGGTGGCGCGCGGCGCTGCGGCAACGACGCCGGCGTGGCCGCGTTTGGCCAGGGCCGCGGACGACGCCGCGCGCGCAATGGCGGCTTCGGAGATTTCACTGGCGTGGGCGTAACCGGCGGTCTCGCCCGCCACCACCCGCAGTCCAAATCCCTCGGTCGCGTCATAGCTGGCCGATTTGAGCCGGCCGTCGTCGAACAAGAAGGCCTCGCTCTCTGAACGTTCAGCGAAGATCTCGCCGTCGTCGGCGCCGCGCAGCGCTTCGCCCAGCAGGCGCGCCGCAGTCTCCCGGTCGACGCCGGACGCTTCGAGGATGGACGGCGCGGATACCGGAGCGTTCATAGGGTGACTTTCAAATTCGGGCAAAAATCGGGGGCCTGCGCCCTTAGATAGACGTCCGCTCCCGGCGGCGAAATGGCTAATGGTCGAGATTCCCTAAGCCAACCCCGCGATGACCGACGCAACCACCTTGGCAATCTGGCGCGATCCGCGTATGCACCCCACCAAGGAAAGGCCGGGTGCGAAGCTAGGCTCGCCGTAGGCGGCTCAAATCGTTCGCCCTTTTCGAGTTTTTTGCGTCGGCAATGCGCGGCCTCGGCTTTCCCGTTGGTTCCGTCACGCCGGTTGAACGGGCTGAGAGGAACATGAAGTCTGGGATTTCTCCTATGGCGCGAATGGCGACGGGTCTGTCGACGGCGTTGCTGGGTTTGATGGCCGGAGCCGGCGCCGTGGCGGAAACGCTGGGCCAGCCGACCGACGGAGCCTGGGGCCTGCAGGGCGCCGCGACGCAGATTCGCGAGGACCAAATCTGGTTTCACAACTGGCTGCTGCTGCCGATCATCACGGTCATCACCGTGTTCGTGCTGGCGCTGCTGGTCATCTGCATTGTGCGTTTCAACGCACGGGCCAACCCGACGCCGGCGCGCTGGAGCCACAATACGCCGATCGAAATCGCCTGGACGGTCATTCCGGTGGTGATCCTGGCGGTCGTCGCCATCTTTTCGTTCCGCTTGCTCTTCGAAGAGCATGACATGCCCAAACCCGATCTGACCGTGAAGGTCACCGGCCGTCAGTGGAACTGGGACTATGAATATCCGGACCAGAAAATCAGCGCCTACACCTCGACCCTGATGACCGAGGCCGACGCCAAGGCGGGCGGCGTTCCCTACCAGCTCGCCGCCAACGCGCCGATGTATGCGCCGGTCAACAAGGTGGTGCGGGTGCAGGTGACGGCGGAAGATGTCATCCACTCCTTCTCGGTGCCGGCCTTCGGCATCAAGATCGACGCCATTCCCGGCCGCCTTAACGAGACCTGGTTCAAGGCGACCAAGACCGGGGTCTTCTATGGCCAATGTTCGCAGCTGTGCGGCATCAACCACAGCTTCATGCCGATCGAGGTGCACGTCGTGCCGCAGGCGGAGTTTGACGCCTGGGTGGCCGGCAAGGCGCCCAAGGCCGCGCCGACCGCCGTCGCCACGGCCTCCGTCCAGGCCACGCCCGGCGCCGCGGCGCCGGCGGCGGCTCACTAAAGCATTGTTCGAGAAAGAGTAGTTCGATGGCCGACATCGCAGACACCCACGGCTACGCCGCTCACGCCGACGAGGCGCACGGCTACGGCGGCCATGACGGAACCCCCGGCTTTTTTACTCGCTGGTTCTTGTCGACCAATCACAAGGATATCGGCACTCTCTACATCATCTTCGCCATCTGCGCGGGGATCGTCGGCGCCCTGTTCTCAGGCCTGATTCGTTGGGAATTGGCCGAGCCGGGCATCCAGATCTTCACCAAGGGCTCCTGGCTCGACCATCTGGGCGTCATCGAGGCGTCCAAGCACGGCTATTATGTTGTGGTGACCGGCCACGCCCTGATCATGATCTTTTTCATGGTCATGCCGGCGATGATTGGCGGCTTCGGCAACTGGTTCGTGCCCCTGATGATCGGCGCGCCGGACATGGCCTTCCCACGCATGAACAACATCAGCTTCTGGCTGCTGGTCGCCTCCTTCACCTTGCTGGTGACCTCGATGTTCGTCGATGGCGGACCGGGCAAGGGATTTGGCGGCGGCTGGACCCTCTATCCGCCGCTATCGACCACCGGGCACACCGGACCGGCCATGGATTTCGCCATCCTGTCGATCCACCTGGCCGGGGCCAGCTCGATCCTGGGCGCGATCAATTTCATCACCACCATCTTCAACATGCGCGCGCCGGGCATGACCATGCACCGCATGCCCCTGTTCGTCTGGTCGATCCTGGTGACGGTGTTCCTGCTGCTGCTCTCGCTGCCGGTTCTGGCCGGGGCGATCACCATGCTGCTCACCGACCGCAATTTCGGCACCCACTTCTTCGACCCGGCCGGCGGCGGCGATCCCTCGATGTACCAGCACCTGTTCTGGTTCTTTGGTCACCCCGAGGTCTACATCCTGATCATTCCCGGCTTCGGCATGATCAGCCACATCGTCTCGACCTTCTCGAAGAAGCCGGTGTTCGGCTATCTGGCCATGGCCTACGCCATGGTGGCGATCGGATTTCTGGGCTTCATCGTCTGGGCGCACCACATGTTCACCGTCGGCATGCCGGTGAACCTGCAAGCCTATTTCGTCGCCGCGACCATGGTGATCGCCGTGCCGACCGGGGTGAAGGTGTTTTCCTGGATCGCCACCATGTGGGGCGGCTCGCTGGAGTTCAAGACCCCGATGCTGTGGGCCATCGGCTTCATCTTCCTGTTCACCGTCGGCGGCGTCACCGGCGTGGTTCTGGCCAACGCCGGTCTCGATTACGCCCTGCACGACACCTATTACGTCGTCGCCCATTTCCACTATGTGCTGAGCCTCGGCGCGGTGTTCGCGATTTTCGCCGGCTTTTACTACTGGTTCGAGAAAATGTGGGGCGTTCGCTACAACGAGGCGCTCGGCGCGATCCATTTCTGGGTCACCTTTGTCGGCGTCAACATCATCTTTTTCCCGCAACACATGCTCGGTCTGCAGGGGATGCCGCGCCGGAGCATCGACTATCCCGTGGCTTTCACCTTCTGGAACCACCTCTCCTCGATCGGCTACGCGATCACCTTCGTGGGCCTGATCGTGTTCCTGGTCGTCCTCGCCGAGGCCGCGATTCGCCGGCGACCGGCGCGCGCCAACCCCTGGGGCGAAGGCGCGACGACGCTGGAGTGGACTCTGCCCTCGCCGCCGCCGTTCCACCAATTCAATGAACTGCCGGTGATCCACGCCGACAGCCACTAACCCGGCCGCCTCCCGGGCGGTCCCACGGATCGAAATGACTGAGCCAACCGCAGCGACCATCCTGCCCGCGCCCACCGTGGCGCGGTGGCAGGACTATGTGCAGCTCCTCAAGCCCCGGGTGATGTCGCTGGTGGTGTTCACCGCCTTCACCGGCCTGATGTGTGCGCGCGCGCCGATCAATCCGGTGCTCGCCGCCGTAGCCGTGCTGTGCATCGCCGTCGGCGCGGGTGGCTCGGCGGCGCTGAACATGGCCTATGACGCCGACATCGACCTCCTCATGCGCCGTACGCGCGGCCGACCGGTGCCAAGCGGGGCGGTGCAGGCGGCCGACGCCCTGGCGCTCGGGATCACCCTGTCGTTGTTTTCCGTCGGCCTGATGGGACTGGCGCTCAACTGGCTCGCCGCCGGCCTGCTCGGCTTCACCATCATCTTCTACGCCCTGGTCTACACCGTCTGGCTCAAGCGCCGGACGCCGCAGAACATCGTCATCGGCGGCTTGGCCGGCGCCCTGCCGCCGGCGGTGGGCTGGGCGGCGGCGAGCGGCGCGGCCCCGCTCAACGCCTGGCTGCTGGTGGCGATCATCTTCTTGTGGACCCCGCCGCATTTCTGGGCGCTCTCTCTCTACACCAGCGCCGACTACGCCAAGGCGGGGGTGCCGATGATGCCGGTGGTCAAGGGCGCGGCGTCGACGCGGCGGCAGATCCTGGCCTACAGCGTTGTTCTGGCCCTGGCGGCGATCGCCCCGGCCTTCACCGGTCTGGGCGGAACGCTTTATCTCGCCGTCGCGGCGCTCGGCGGCTTGGCGTTCATCGCTCTGGCGGTGCGACTGGCGCGTAGCGGCGCCGGCGACGCCGCGCCCAGGCACGACGGTCTCTATGACGTCATGGCCGCGACCCGACCGGCGCGCGACCTGTTCGCCTTTTCGATCCTCTATCTGTTCGGCCTGTTCGCGGCCCTGCTGATCGAGCGGTTGGCGGCTTTGGGAGGATTGGCGCTGTGAGTGATCCCAATCTGGAGTCGCCGCAGGCGGCCAAGGCGCGGCGGGGCCGCAACATCGCCACCGCTTTGGCGCTGATCGCTTTCGTCGTTCTGGTGTTCATCATTTCAATCGCCAAAATGAGCGCGCATGGCGCCGCCCCCTTCTAGCCCCGGCCCTTCCAGCCAAAATGGGCGCAACGCCCGCGTCGCGTTGATCTGCGGCGCCGTGTTCGTGACCATGGTCGGCGCGGCCTTCGCCGCGGTGCCGCTCTATCGCGCCTTTTGCCAGGCGACCGGCTTCAACGGCGCGGTCCGGCGCGCCGACGCTGCGGCGCTCCAGGTATCGAACAAGACCGTTATTGTGCGGTTCGACACCAATGTGCGCGACCTGGCGTGGAAATTCGAGCCGGTGCAGGCGCGCCAGACCGTCCATCTGGGCGAAGCCAAGCTGGCCTTTTTTCGCGCCACCAACACCAGCGACAAGCCGTTGACCGGGCGGGCCCTGTACAATGTCCTGCCCGAAACCGCAGGGCCATATTTCTCCAAGCTCGAGTGCTTTTGCTTTAAAAATCAGACCCTGAAGCCCGGAGAAACCATCGAGTTTCCGGTCGTCTACACCGTCGATCCCCGCTACGCCGTCGATCGCGACAACGCCAGTTCGGGCCAGATCACCCTGTCCTACACCTTCTTTCCGGCGGCGACCGGCGCACGGGTCGATAGCCAGACGCCGAAGGACGGCGCCTCGCCTCTTGGCGGACGGGCCAAGGCAAGGCTATAGCACCAGGCATTGAATCTATAACGAGGTCGCCCGTGGCGATCTTTGCAAGGGTTGAAGACCGCGACATGGCCCACGAAGGCGTAAAACATGACTACCATCTGGTGAATCCCAGCCCCTGGCCGCTGATCGGTTCGATCGCGGCGGTGGCCCTGGCGATGGGTCTGGTTGGCGGGCTCAAGGGCTTTGGCCCGGTGGCCAAGGGTCAGTGGTGGCTGCTGGCCCTGGGCGCCGTCGGCGTCCTGTGGACCATGTACGGCTGGTGGACCGAAGTCGTGCGCGAAGCCGACGGCGGCGATCACACGCCCGTGGTGGGCATTGGTCTGCGCTATGGCATGATCCCGTTCATCGTCTCCGAAGTGATGTTCTTCGTCGCCTGGTTCTGGATCTTCTTCGAAATGGCCCTGTTCCACCATGTGCGGGCCGGCTCGTCGATCGACGATGTGCGCGCCGCCTGGGCCAATTGGCCGCCCAAGGGCATTGAGACCGTACCGGCGTTCGAGCTGCCGCTGGTCAACACCCTGACCCTGCTGCTGTCGGGCACCACGGTGACCTGGGCGCACCACGCCCTGCAGACCGGCGACCGCAGGGGCGCCAAGATCGGCCTGCTGCTGACCATTCTGCTCGGCATGATGTTCACCTCGATCCAGGCCTATGAATACAATCACATCCTCACGGAAAAATTGTTCTACGGCGCCGAGGCGGTGAATTCCGGCCTATATGGTTCGGCCTTCTTCATGGCGACCGGCTTTCACGGATTCCACGTGATCATCGGCACCATCTTCCTCAGCGTTTGCCTGATCCGCCTGATCCGGGGCGCCTTCACCCCCACCCAGCATTTCGGATTCGAGGCGGCGGCCTGGTATTGGCACTTCGTCGACGTGGTCTGGCTGTTCCTGTTCACCTTCCTCTATGTGATCTTCGGCGCCGGTTGGGGTCATTGACGGGCGGACCTGCGGTCAATTCCTTCCTTGCCGGCGCGCGTAGCCGGTGTCCCAATTGCGGTCAGGGGCCGCTGTTCACCGGCTTCCTGACCGTGGTTCAGCGATGCGAGGCCTGCGGCCTTGATCTGGCCAAGGCCGACAGTGGCGACGGCCCGGCGGTGTTCCTGATCATGATCGTCGGCTTTGTCGTGGTGTTCGCCGCCCTGTTCACCGAGATTGCGTTTCACCCGTCGCTCTGGGTTCATCTCGTCCTCTGGCCCATCCTCGCCGTCGCGCTTTGCTTTGCGTTATTGCGACCGGCCAAGGGCCTGATGCTGGCGGCGCAGGTGCGCAACCAGGCCGCCCAGCACCGGCGCGACGTGGGCCCGACGGACAACAATCCTTGAAGCGTTTCCCCTTTGGACTGACCCTCGCCGCCGGGATCGCCTTCGCCATTCTGATCGGTCTGGGCGCCTGGCAGATGCAGCGCCTGACGTGGAAAGAGGCGCTTCTGGCCAAGATCGAAGCTCTGCAACATGCGCCGCCCGCGTCAATCGCCGCAGTCGCCGGCCGCATTGCGCGGGGCGAGGATCTTAACTTCACCCGCATCAGCGCCGCGTGCACCGCGCCCGCCCAGCCCCCGGCGTCGATCTATCGCTATGCGGTTCACGACGGTCGGGTGGCCTGGCGCCTGCTCAGCCCGTGTCGCCTTGCGACGGGCGGTTATGACGGGGTGGTCGTCGATCGCGGCGTGGTTGAGCGGCTTACCGGCGCGATGACTCCGTCAGCCGCCGTCTTCGCCCAACCGACGGTCGTCACCGGCGTGTTGCGCGCTCCGGGAGCCAGGCCGATGTTTGACTCAGGCGGTTTGGCGACCGCCGGCGGCGTGGCGAGCGTGCGCATCATCGATCATGACGCCCTGATGAAGATCGCCGCCGCCAATGGCCTGCACCGTCCGATGCCCTATCTGCTGGCGGCGGAAAGCGAGACGCCGGCGCCGGCGGGAATAACGCCCGCGGCCCTTCCGCAGGACATCCCCAACAATCATTATGTCTACGCCCTGACCTGGTTTGCGTTGGCGGGAATTCTGGCATGGTTCTATGGCGCCCTGGTTTGGCGACGGATGACGACGGCATGAACTACATCTCCACGCGCGGCGGTGCGCCGCGGGTCGGCTTTACCGAGGCCTTGCTGGCCGGCCTCGCGCCGGACGGGGGCCTGTACATGCCGGAGTCCTGGCCGCGAGTCAGCGACGCCGACATCGCAAGTTTCGCCGGTCGGCCCTACGCCGAGGTCGCCGCCGACATCTTCGGCCGCTTCGTCGGCGACGACATCACGCCCCAAACCCTGCGGCGGTTGTGCGCCGAGGCCTATGCGACCTTCGACCACGCGGCGGTGACGCCGCTCATCCAACTCTCGCCCGGCGAATTCCTGCTGGAGCTGTTTCGCGGCCCGACGCTGGCGTTCAAGGACGTCGCCATGCAGATCCTCAGCCGGCTGTACGAGCACGCTCTGGCGACGCGCGCTCGCACCCTGACCATCGTCTGCGCCACCTCTGGCGACACCGGCGGCGCGGCGGTCGAGGCGTTCAAGGGGCGGGCCAATGTGCGCATCGTCGCCCTGTTTCCCGAGGGACGGATTTCCGAGGTGCAACGGCGGTTCATGACCACCGGCGCGCGGGCCAATGCCCGCGCCGTCGCCGTCGCCGGCGACTTCGACGACTGCCAGGCGATTGTAAAAGCCCTGTTCAATGACCATGCCTTCAGCCGCGAAGTCGATCTTTCCGGGGTCAACTCGATCAATATTGCCCGCATCATCGCCCAGAGCGTGTACTATTTCACCGCCGCCGCGGCGCTCGGCGCGCCCGCCCGATCCGTTCGTTTCTGCGTGCCCACCGGCAATTTCGGCGACGCTTACGCGGGCTACGCCGCGCGGCGGATGGGCCTTTCGATCAGCGCCATCACCGCCGCTGTCAACAGCAACGACATCGTCGCCCGCGCCCTGACCACCGGACGCTATGAACGCGGCGCCGCGTGCGCGACCCAGAGCCCGGCCATGGATATCCAGGTCGCCTCGAATTTCGAGCGCCTGTATTTCGAATGCGCCGGTCGCGATTCAGACCTGACAGCGGCCGCCTTCGAAGACTTCGCCGCCACCGGCGCCATCGATATTCCGCACAATATTCTCGCCGGCATGCGCGAAACCCTGACCGGCGTCGCCGTGACGGAAGACGAGACCAGCCTGGCCATGGCGCGGGTTCTGGCCGACACCGGCGAATTGATCGATCCGCACACCGCCGTCGCGGTCGCCGGCGCGCGCGCCTGCGGGGCAATCCAGACGGCGCCGTTGGTGATCCTGGCTACCGCCCACGCGGCGAAGTTCCCCGAAGCGGTCAACGCCGCGACCGGCGCCACGCCAAGCGCGCCGGCCGGCGTCGGCGATCGCATGACCCTGCCCGAAGTCTTCGACCGCCTGCCCGCAGACATCGACTCCATCAAAGCCTATGTTCGCGCTTTCGTAAGCGAGGACGCATGACCCGGCTGGCCACCGTCCATACCTTAAGCAACGGGGCGACGCTGATCTGCGACGCGGTCGCGGGCTATGAAACCCTGGCGGTAAGCGTAGTCGCGGGGCGCGGCGCTCGCTGGGAAAACGAAGCGCAATCAGGCTGGTCGCATCTGCTGGAGCACATGGTGTTCAAGGGCGCGGGAGCGCGTTCCGCCCGCGAGCTGGTCGAAGCAATCGAAAGCCAGGGCGGTCAGCTCAACGCCGCGACGGGTCACGAACGCACCAGTTTTCAGGTGCGCGCCCTGAGCGGCGGCCTGCCCCTGGCCCTCGAAATAGTCGCCGACCTTGTTCAACATCCGACCCTCGACGAGGGCGACCTGGCGCGAGAAAAACATGTCGTTCACCAGGAAATCGCCGAAGCGGCCGATACGCCGGACGATCAGGTGTTCGAAGGCGCGCAAGGCGCGGCCTTCGCCGGCCAGCCCCTCGGTCGTCCGATCCTGGGCACGGCAGGCAGCCTCGCGCCCGCGACGCCGGCCGCGCTGGAGGCCTGGCGCGCGGCGCTGTACGCCCCCGAGCGGCTGGTGATCAGCGTCGCCGGGGCGGTCGATGAGGATGAATTTCTGCATCTCGCCGAACGCCATTTCGCGGCCGCCGCTCCGTCGGCGATGCCCGAAGCCCCGCCGGCGACCTTCGAAGGCGGCGTCGTCGCCGAATCGCGCAAACTCGAGCAGGCGCACCTGGTTTTCCTCTTGCCGGCGCCGGGCGTCACCGACCCCGATCACTGGACCCTGCGCCTGTTCACCGAATTGCTGGGCGGCGGCATGTCCTCGCGCCTGTTCCAGGAGGCGCGCGAGCGGCTGGGTCTCGCCTACGCCATTGACGCCTATGTCGACGCCTACGCCGACGTCGGCGTGCTGGGCGTCTACGCCGGTTGCGCCGCCAAGGACGCGGGCGCCCTCGCGCAGGTCGTCGCAACCGAAATCCGCGCCCTGGCCGCGCGCGCCGAGCCCGCCGAACTGGCCCGGGGCAAGGCTCAGCTCAAGGCCTCCCTGTTCATGGGCCGCGAGTCGTTGCTGGCGCGCTCCGAACAGGCCGCCGCCCAGCAACTGGCCCTCGGTCGCCTGCTCCCCGCCGGCGAAATCGCCGCCGCCATCGACGCGGTCACGCCCGAAAACATCGCCCGCCTGGGGGCCCGCCTGCTGGCGCCCGGCCGCCATGCGGTGAGCGCGCTTGGTCCCAAGACCGCCGCAAAAGCCGGGTCGCGATTTGGGGCGGCTTTGGCCGGTTGAAAGCGGGCGTCGTCTAATCCGCGCCCTCCGCCGTCGCGTGGCCACCCTGGCGGTAGACCTTGCCGCCCTTCATCACGAACGCGACATGCCGAAGTTGCCCGGAATCGGCGATCGGATCGCCGGCGACGGCGACGAGGTCGGCGAACCGGCCCGCAATGACGGCGCCGATGCGGTCGGACGCTCCGATCAGGTCGGCCCCATTGCGGGTGGCGGCGAAGATGGCGTCCATCGGCGCCATGCCGGCCTTGATCATCAGCTCGAACTCCAGCGTATGATCGCCTTCGCCCAGATCGGTGCCCAAGGCGATCTTCACCCCTGACCTCAGGGCCAGCGGCATGTTGCGGATCGGCAGAAGGTCATTGGCCAGCTCCTTCGCCGGCGTGCCCGGCGTGAGCGTTTCGGGGTGGTCGCGCGCGGCCGCGTAATAGATCTCGAATACGCTTAAGGTCGGCACCAGGTAGGTTCCGCGCGCCTTCATCAGGGCGAAGGTGTCGTTGGTGGCGAAGGCGCCGTGCTCCACCGAATCGACCCCGGCGCGGACGGCGTTTTCAATCGCGCCGGCCGGATAGATGTGGGCGGCGACCTTGAGGCCGAGGCTGTGGGCGGCCTCCACGGCAGCGCGCATTTCGTCATTGGTCATCAGCTGGGCGCGCGGATCGTCGCCGCTGGAGGCTATGCCGCCGGATGGCATGATCTTGATCAGATCGGCGCCGCGCAGCTTGTGCTGGCGCACCCGCAGCCGCGCCTCGTCGGGCGTGTCGGCGATGCCCGCATCCCATCCGGCGTGCCGCAGGCCGGCGTCCAGCCCGTCGCGCGGGTCTTCGTGGCCGCCGGTGGGCCCGATTGGCTCCAGAGCGACCCACAGCCTGGGCCCGGGGATCTTGCCGGCGTTGATCGCGTCGCGCACGGCGACGGTGTCGTCGCCGCCGCCGACGTCGCGGGCGCTGGTGAAACCCTGTTGCAGCATGGCGCGGACGAAGACCGCGCCGTCGAGCGCGCGATCAATGTCGGTGTGGGTCAGCCAGTCCTCGACGGCGTTGCCTTCGCCAGGGAGCTTCGCGGCGATGTGCACGTGGCAATCGATGAACCCTGGCAGCACCGTGGCGGTGGAAAGATCGATCACTTCCGCGCCGGCCGCCGAGGTGAAGCCGGGCTCGACGGCGACGATCTTGTCGTCGTGAATGCGGATAGAAACCTGATGGCGCGGGACCGGCGATACGCCGTCGATCAAGGTTCCGGCATGGATCACCACGTCGCTCGCCGCCGCCGCGCCGGCGAGGCTCACCGCGATCAGCGCCACGAGCGCCTTCAACAACCCGTTCCGCATGCCGACCATCCCCTCGATGCATGTCCGGACAAGGACCCTAATCCGTCTCGGCGGGCAAGTCCGCAAACCCCAATTGCGCGCGCAGCGCCGCCGGGCTTACGCCGCTGTCCCTTAAGCCCCGCACGGTTTCGGCGGCGTCGCGCTTGGCGAAGCGTTTCCCGTCGGGACGCATCAGAAGAGCGTGGTGACGATAGATCGGGGTGGGCAGGTCCAGCAGGGCCTGTAACAGGCGCTGAATGTGCGCGGCGGCGAACAGGTCCTCACCCCGGATAACGTGACTGACGCCCTGGCCGGCGTCATCGACGACGACGGCGAGGTGATAGGCGACGCCAAGGTCCTTGCGGGCGAGGATAACGTCGCCGGCGATCCCGGGCCGCGCCGCGATCCGCCCGCGCTCGCCGTCCGGACCGGCCCCCTCCTCGATGAATGCGAGGTCGTCGAAACCGCCCAGGGCGCGCGCCGCCGCATCCAGGGACAGCCGCCAGGCATAGGGCCGCCCCTGGGCCAGCAACGCGCCTTCCCCGGCGCCGGAGAGGGGTCCGCCGGCGGGCGGCGTCGGCGAGCCGTGCGGCGCACGCCCGATATCGCCCAGGATGTCCTTGCGGGTCTTGAAACAGCGATAGACCAGGCCCCGCGCGCGCAGTCGCTCCAGCGCGGCGCGATAGTCGCCCAAATGCTCCGATTGGCGGCGGACCGGCGTCGCCCAGGTCAGGCCGAGCCAGGCGAGATCGTCCAGAAACGCCGCCGCGAACGCCGGACGACAGCGCACGCTGTCGATATCCTCCAGGCGCAACAGAAACCGCCCGCCGGCGGCGCGCGCCGCCGAAAAGGCGGTAAGCGCGGAAAAGGCGTGGCCGCGATGCGCCAGTCCCGTCGGCGAGGGCGCGAACCGGGTGACGAAGCTAGAACTTGATGACGTCGTATCGACGTCTGAATCAAGCTCTACACGTTTGAATTGAGAGCACGATTCAGACATAAGTCGATTCCGCCTTATGTCATCGTGCTCTAAAGCTAGTGGGCGGGGGGCCTGCGGCTCAGGCCGGACACGCCGATCCGGCTGAGCAGGGCGCGCACGAACGCCTCTTCGCCGCCGAGGTCGGCCTTGAGCCCGTCGAATTCCTTAAACGCGGCCATTTCGGCCACGCCGTGGGCGGCGCACCACAGAGCGATCTGGGCCAATTGCATGTCGCGGTCGTCGGTGGGATCGACCCGTCCGGCTTTGGTGATTGCCTCGGCCACGTGGGTCCAGGCGCTATCCTCGGTCTTGGCGTCCATGGGCATGTTCTCGCGATCGCAGGCCATATCGTACATGATGCGGTAGAGGGCCGGATTGGCGCGCGCGAACTGCACATAGGCGACGCCGATTTCGGTCAAGGTCTCATGCGGGCAATAGGTTCTCGCCCGCGCTTCGCTGATCATTTCGCCCAGAGCGTGCCAGCCCTCTTTGGCCACGGCGTCGAGAAGTTCGCCCTTGTCCTTGAAGTGGTGGTAAGGCGCGGCCGGGCTGACGCCAGCTTCCCGGGCCACGGCGCGCAGGGACAGCGCGGCCGGCCCGTGGGCCTCAAGAATACGACGGCCGGCCAGCACGAGGGCGTGCGACAGGTTGCCGTGGTGATAGGGACGCCGCGCTTCGGCGGCGGCAAGGGCGTTCCCAGTTTCTCTCATGACGGTCACCATAAAACTATATCCAAACATTGTAAAGATAAACTTGACAACGTTCAGATAGGTGCTATCTAAGCACTGTCCAGATCGGACAGTCTCCTTGCCGGGAGATTAATCCAAAAGGAAACTTTGTCATGTCCCTCCTGCAAATTTCAAACTTCGAACGCCTTTTCGACCGGTCCATCACCGCGTTCATCCTGGTTCTCGGTGTCGCCCTGGCCGGCGCAACCTCCTTCGCCGGCTTGTAAAATGCCCGTTTCGGCGGAGGGCGTGCAGGGCGGCGCGACTGTGGCGCCGCTCCAACACCCGCCCGCAACCGCCGTAACAAATCGCAATCGGCGCTTGTCTGTCACCAAGATGTCGCCGAAAGTCCTCTAGGCTTGATCGGGTACGGCGGATCGGTCGATTCGCCGCCCGGCGCCAGAAGGAGGCCCAGGTCTTCAGGATACGTAACCGGACCCTACCGTCGACATTGAAAATCACCTGCGGAGGCGGTCATGCAGGTGCTTAGCCGACCGCCGTCCGGCGCGCCCGCCCTGGTGCTGAACGCCGACTACCGCCCCCTTTCCTACTATCCCCTGTCCCTGTGGTCCTGGCAGGAGACGATCAAAGCGGTCTTCCTGGACCGGGTCGACGTCGTCTCAACCTACGACGCCCTGATCCATTCCCCAAGTTTCGAGATGCGCCTGCCCAGCGTCGTGTCGCTGAAGCACTATGTGGCGCAGGATCGGCCGCCCGCCTTCACCCGCTTCAACCTGTTCCTGCGCGACACCTTCGCCTGCCAGTATTGCGGACGCACCGAGGACCTGACCTTCGATCACGTCACGCCGCGCTCGCGGGGCGGGCGCACGACGTGGGAAAACATCGTCACCGCCTGCGCGCGCTGCAATCTCGCCAAGGGCGGCCGCACGCCGCGCGAGGCGGGCATGCAACCGCGACGGGCGCCGCGTCGGCCGACCGTCTATGAACTTCAAGACCACGGCCGCCGCTTCCCGCCGCGCCATCTGCACAAAAGCTGGCTCGATTACCTCTACTGGGACATCGAACTGGAGGCGTAAGGCCGCTTCGCGCCGCCTAGAGCCCGACGCGTTCAGGCGGAACAGATCTGAACGCTCAAATCAGGCTCTGCACTTTTGCATTTCGAGCAGCATTTAAGATTTTGGACGGTTCCCGTCTAAAGTCACCCTGCTCTAGAACGGCACGTCGGTCTTGACCGGCGGGGCTTCGTCGGTGCTCGGCTTGACCGACGTCGGGGGCTTTTCGGTTTTGGAGGTGAGAATCTGGTCGATATCGGCCGGCGCCTTTGACGGCTTGGACTGCACCGCCTGGGCGGCGGCGGTCTGGGCGTCAATGTTGTCGGCCGCGGCGTCCGTAGCGTTGCTCGCGGCGGCGTCCGCATCGGTGTTGGCCGCGGTCACCGGCGGCGGCAGTTCGACGATGGGCCTGGCGATCGGGGCGCCGTCCGCCGACGCCGCCTGGCCCGAGCCCTCCAGACCCGGCGCTGAGGACCGGCGCAAGGAGGCGTTGAATCCCAAGCCGATCCCGACAAGGGCCATGGCGGCGATCACCGCGCCGGCCCCATAGGCCAGGGTGCGCGGCGGCAGGGAGATGGGGCCGTCCGGCGTCCAGGCTTGGGTCATGCGTGTCTCCGCCACTTTGGCTCGATGACGCACAGTCTAACGCCGGCAGGGGTGGGGGTATAGTCTCATCACGGGTCTTGGCGCGCGTGATAAAGGCCGCCATGGTTTGCGGCATGACCCAGACGCGTTCTCCCAAGGATCGCCGGCGCATAACGGCGATCTTTGACCGGTTCGCGCAGGCCGTCGGCGATCCCCGCACCGAGCTGACCCACAAATCCCCCTACACCCTGCTGACCGCCGTCGTTTTGTCGGCCCAGGCGACCGATGTGTCGGTGAACAAGGCGACGGCGAGACTTTACCAGGTTGCCGACACCCCCGCGGCCGTGCTGGCGCTGGGGGAGGCCGGCCTGACGCCGTACATCGCCTCGATCGGCCTTTTTCGCACCAAGGCCAGGAATGTCATCGCCCTCTCGCGCATCCTGATCGAACACTACGGCGGCGAGGTCCCGCTGAAGCGCGAGGCCTTGCAGGCCTTGCCGGGCGTCGGGCGCAAGACCGCCAGCGTCGTGCTCAACGAGCTGGGCGTCGAGCCGGCTATCGCCGTCGACACCCACGTCTTCCGCGTCGCCCACCGCCTGAAACTCGCCGACGCCAGGACGCCGGACAAGGTCGAGGCGCAGCTGATGGCCGTGATCCCCAAGGCGCGCCTCACCCGCGCCCACCATTGGCTGATCCTGCACGGCCGCTATGTCTGCATGGCCCGCAAACCGCGCTGCGAC
Organism: Caulobacteraceae bacterium; assembly: GCA_025352085.1. Taxonomy (GTDB): domain Bacteria; phylum Pseudomonadota; class Alphaproteobacteria; order Caulobacterales; family Caulobacteraceae; genus Acaudatibacter. The sequence goes on from JANXUA010000129.1 coordinate 44,885, forward strand.
GCCTGCCTGATCGCCGATCTCTGCCCGTCGCGGGAATTGTTCATGGGTGGGTGAGAGCGAGGATCATCCCACCCTCGCCTTATTCTCGTTCTTCGTGTACCGGGGCCGCCGTCAACGCGCCTTCGGAGAGTCCATGACCGCCCTTTACGACGTCGCCGCCATCGGCAACGCCATCGTCGATGTCATCGCCCCGACCGACGATGACTTCCTGGCGCGTGAGCATCTCAACAAGGGGTCGATGATCCTGATCGATCAGGCGCGCGCCGAAGCGCTCTACAGCGCCATGGCGGCGGGGGTGGAGATGTCCGGCGGTTCGGCGGGCAACACCATCGCCGGCCTGGCCAGTTTCGGCGGCAAGGGCGCCTTCATCGGCAAGGTCGCCGCCGACGCTTTGGGCGAGATCTACACCCATGACATGCGCGCCCAGGGCGCCCATTTCCCCGCCCCGCCGCTGACGGGCGGCGCGGCCACGGGTCGCTGCCTGATCAATGTCACCCCCGACGGCGAGCGCACCATGGCGACCTTTCTGGGCGCGGCCGGCGAGCTCGGTCCCGATGATGTGGACGACGCGGTGATCGAGGCGTCGAAAACCATCTATCTGGAAGGCTATCTGTTTGATCCGCCGGACGCGCGGCGCGCCTTCGCCAAGGCCGCCGGCCTGGCCCACGGCGCCGGACGCCTGATCGCCCTGACCCTGTCGGACGCCTTTGTGGTCGACCGCCATCGCGGCGCCCTGCTCGGCTTCGTCGAGGATCAGGTGGACATCCTGTTCGCCAATGAGGGCGAGATCTGCTCCCTCTTTCAAACCGATGACTTCGCCGTCGCCGCCGAGGCCCTGCGCGGCAAGGTGAACATCGCGGCCCTGACGCGCAGCGCCCAAGGCTCGGTGGTGTTGAGCGCCGACGGCGACCACATCGTCGCCGCCGAGCCGGCGGGCAAGGCGGTCGACACCACCGGTGCCGGCGATCAATACGCGGCCGGATTCCTGTTCGGTCTGGCGCGCGGCCGCTCGCTCGAGGTCTGCGCGCGCCTGGGGGGCCTGGCCGCCGCCGAGGTCATCGGCCACTATGGTCCGCGTCCCGAGGTCTCTTTGCGAGACTTGGCCGTCTCGCGCGGGTTATAGGGGACCATCATGTCCAGAACCGCAGACGTCCGCCGCGACACCAAGGAAACCCAGATCCGCGTCCAGCTGGATCTGGACGGGACCGGCCGCTCGACCGTATCCACCGGCGTCGGCTTTTTCGACCACATGCTCGAAAGCTTCGCCCGCCACGGCGGCTTCGATCTTCAGATCGAAACCAAGGGCGATCTGCACATCGACATGCACCACACGGTGGAAGACACCGGCATTGTTCTGGGCCAGGCGTTCGCCGAGGCCCTGGACGGGCTCAAGGGCATCCGCCGGTTCGGTCACGCCTATATTCCGATGGACGAAACCCTGACCCGCTGCGCGATCGACCTCTCCAATCGCCCCTATCTTATTTGGCGCGTAAACTTCGTGCGCCCGAAGGTCGGCGACATGGACACCGAGCTGTTCAAGGAGTTCCACCACGCCTTCGCCATGAACGCCGGCGCCTGCCTGCACCTCGAAACCCTGTACGGCGAAAACTCGCACCACATCGCCGAGAGCGGCTTCAAGGCCCTGGCGCGGGCCTTGCGCGACGCGGTCGAGATCGATCCCAAGACGTTGGGCCAGGCGCCGTCCACCAAGGGCGTGCTTTAGGGGGCCGGCGCGATATGCGGAGCGTGGCTCTGATCGACTACGGCTCGGGCAATCTGCGGTCAGCTGAAAAAGCCCTGCGCCGCGCGGCCCAAGGCCTGAACGGCGGCGTCGAGGTGGTCACCACCGATGACCCGGACGTCATCGCCAGGGCCGACGGCGTGGTGCTGCCGGGCGTGGGCGCCTTCGCGGCCTGCAAGGCCGCTCTCGACGCCCGGCCCGGCGTGATCGAGGCGATGACTGAGGCGGTGCAAACGCGCGGCGCGCCGTTTCTGGGCGTCTGCGTCGGCATGCAGCTGATGGCCCAGCGCGGCCTGGAGTTCGGCGCCACCGAGGGCCTGGGCTGGATCGCCGGCGAGGTGCGCAAGCTCGATCCCGCCGACGCGCGCTTGAAAATCCCGCACATGGGCTGGAACAGCCTGGCGACGATCTCGCCGTCGCCCCTGTTCGCGGGCCTGGGCGAGGGAACGCATATGTATTTCACCCATTCCTTCGCCTTGTTCGCCAAAAACGACGCCGACGTCGCCGCCTGGACCGACCATGGCGGACCCATCGCCGCGGCGGTCGTGCGCGGCCATTTGGCCGGCGTGCAGTTTCATCCGGAAAAATCCCAGGCCGCCGGCGCGCGCCTGCTCAGCAACTTTTTGAATTGGCGCCCATGATCCTCTATCCCGCCATCGACCTGAAGGATGGTCTGTGCGTTCGCGTCCTGCGCGGCGACCTTGCCAAGGTGACGGTGTTCAACACCGACCCCGGGGCCCAGGCGCGCGCCTGGGCGGAGGCCGGGTTTTCCTGGCTGCATGTCGTCGATCTGAGCGGGTCGGTGGCCGGCCGCTCGGTCAACACCGACGCCGTCCAGACCATCCTCAAGTCGGTGTCCATTCCGGTGCAGCTGGGCGGCGGCATCCGCACCCTGGCCAATGTCGAGGCGTGGATCGAAGCGGGCGTCAGCCGGGTGATCCTTGGCACCGCCGCCGTGCGCGACCCGGCCCTCGTCAAGACCGCCGCGCGCCGCTGGCCCGAACAGATCGCCGTCAGCGTCGACGTGCGGGCCGGCCAGGTCGCCGTGCAGGGCTGGACCGAGGATTCCGGTCTCGACGCCGTCACCGTCGCCAAACGCTTTGAGGACGCGGGCGTCAGCGCTCTGATCATCACCGACATCGATCGCGATGGCGCCCTTCTCGGCTTCAATATCGAGGCCTTCGGCGCCATCGCCGATGTGGTGGATATCCCGGTCATCGCCGCCGGCGGCCTGGCCAGCGTCGACGATGTCATCAAGCTGATGGCCCGCACCGGCACGCCGATCGCCGGCGCGGTTCTGGGCCGGGCGCTCTACACCGGCGGCATCACGCCGGCGGAGGCCCTTGCGGCGGCCGCCTGATGCTCAAGGTGCGCGTCATTCCCTGCCTGGACGTCAAGGACGGCCGCGTGGTCAAGGGCGTCAACTTTCTTGAGCTGCGCGACGCCGGCGACCCGGTGGAGCAGGCGCGCGCCTATGATCTGGCCGGCGCCGACGAGCTGATGTTTCTGGACATCACCGCCAGCCACGAGGGCCGCGCCGCCATCCTCGATGTGGTCGCGCGCACCGCCGAGGTCTGTTTCATGCCGGTCTCGGTCGGCGGCGGCGTGCGTACGGTGGAGGATGCGCGGCGCCTGCTGCGCGCCGGGGCCGACAAGGTCTCGATCAACACCGCGGCGGTGGAAGACCCCGAGCTGATCGCCGCCTGCGCCGACGCCTTCGGCAGCCAGGCGGTGGTCGTCGCCATCGACGCCAAGCGCCGCGCCGACGGCGCGGGCTGGGAGGTGTTCACCTACGGCGGGCGCCGCGCCACCGGGCTGGACGCCGTCGACTACGCCCGCGCCGCCGTGGCGCGCGGCGCCGGAGAGATCCTGCTCACCTCGATGGACCGCGACGGCGCCAAGACGGGCTATGATCTGGATCTCGTGGCCGCCGTCAGCGGCGCGGTGCGCGTGCCGGTGATCGCCAGCGGCGGCGCCGGATCGACGGCGCACATGGTCGATGCGGTCAAGCGCGGCGGCGCGGCGGCGGTGCTGGCCGCCTCCATCTTCCACTTCGGCGAGATCAGCATCGGTGAGACGAAGCAGGCCATGGCCGCGGCGGGCATTCCCGTTCGGCCCATAGAGGTTGAAGTCTATGACGCGGTTTAACGATACGCTCGAACGCCTGGCCGCCACGATCGAAGTGCGTCGCGGCGCCGATCCGGCCACGTCGTGGTCCGCCAAACTCCTGGCCGACCGACCGCTCGCGGCCAAGAAACTCGCCGAGGAAGCGGTCGAACTGGCCCTCGCCGCCGTCCTGAATGACAAGGCCGCGATCATCGCCGAGAGCGCCGACGTCCTCTACCACTGGTTGGCCGTGATCGCCGGCGCCGGCGTCACCCTGGACGACGTCGCCGCCGCGCTCGAGGCGCGCGAGGGCGTTTCGGGTGTGGCGGAAAAATCGTCGAGAACAAGCTGAGGTAGACCAAGCGGCAAGCTTCAGTGCCGCTTGACCGTGACCACCGTCACCGCGCGCAAGCCGCAGCCGCGTGCGGCCAGGCCGCTGGGCAGGCGCGTCGCCGCGTCGCCGCAGGCGACCAGCACCTGATCGCGGGTGAGGTTCTTGGCCGCCGCCAGATCGGCACCGGCGACCACCGTGCCGCGCAAGGTCGCGCCCTTGAAATCGGCGCCGGTGAACCGGCTGCCGGAGAGATCGGCGCCGGTCAGGTCGGCGTTGCGGAAGGTGGCGCGATCGAACAGGCCGTGGTTCAGATCGGCGCCCAACAGTTCGGCGCGATCGAAATTCGCCCCGCGCGCGTTGACGCCGCCGAAGTCGGCGCCCTGCGCCTCGGCTCCGCTGAGGGCCGCGTTTTCCATCGTCGCGCCGCCAAAATCGCCGCCCATCATCTGCGCGCCGCGCAAGTCCGCGCGGGTGAAGTCGGCGCGGGAGAAGTCCGAACCCATGAACGAGGCGCCGCGCAGATCGGACGCCACCATCGAGGCGTTCTGGAACTCGGCGCCCATGAAGCGCGCGCCGGTCAGCTTGCGTCGCGACAGATCGCAACCGGCGCAGGTCCCGCCGAACGAGACCACCCGCGGCACCACCCACGATCCATCCATCGCCCACGCGCACGGCGCCAGACCCAAAAGGCCGGCGACGATCAGCGTCAGGGATAGGCGAGATGACACGGCGGGTTCCTCATCGATTGATGTTATCCCCAAGATGGTGCGTCATGCCCCGGACGCCAGTTAAATCTTGGCAATGAGGGTTGTGCGGGCTCACGCCACCAACGCCTCCACTCGCCTCGGCAACCTCTCAATCGCTTCGCCGGCCTCCCGCTCCGCCACTCGCAGATCATAGGCCGACTGCAGATTGATCCAGAATTGTGGGGTCGTGCCGAACCAGTGGCCCAGGCGCAGGGCGGTGTCGCCGGTGATGGAGCGACGGCCACGGATGATTTCGGAGATGCGGTTCGCGGGCACCTTGACGTGCCGCGCCAGGGCGGCCGACGTCACGCCGAGCGCTTCGAGTTCATCGGCGAGGATTTCGCCGGGATGGATCGGGGGTCTGGACATCGGCAGGGCTCCTCTAGTGATAGTCTACGATTTCAACGTCCGACGGTCCGGCCTCGCCGTGCGCCCACTGGAAACAAATCCGCCACTGCAGGTTGATGCGAATGCTGTAGAGACCCTGCCGGTCGCCACGCAGGGCCTCAAGGCCATTGCTGGGCAGGGCGCGCAAATCCTCCAAGCCGGTGGCGGCGTTGAGAATTTCCAAGCGCTTCCAACCCTGACGCTCAAAGCCCGAAAATTCGCGCACCCGTTCGCCGTTGGCGAAGGCTTCCATGCATCTGGTCTTGAAGCTCAGAATCATCAGTACGCTTAACGTATTTTACGTAATACGTCAACCATATTTATGCGCCCCGCCACCCTTACATAAACTGCGAGGCCTTGAACACCGACAGCAGGCGGATGCCGAGTTTGGCGAGGGTCTCGGCGGCGCCTTCCTGGCGGTCGACCAGGACGAGGGCGGCGTCGACGTGGGCGCCGGCGACGCGGGCGGCGTCGATGGTCTTGATCAGGGAGCCGCCGCTGGTCGCCACATCGTCGAGGACCAGAACGCGCTTGCCCGCCAGCGACTCGTCGGGGCCCAGGCCCTCGATCGCCAACTGGGCGCCGTATTCCTTGGGGGATTTGCGCTGAAAGAAGGTGCGGACCGGTCGCCCTTCGTTGTGGCTGACCGCCGCCAGGGCGCCGATGATCGGCACGGCGCCCATTTCCAGCCCGCCGACATAGTCGACGTTTTCCGGCAGGATGCGGTCGATGAAGGCGCGCGCGGCCAGATAGGCGCCCTGAGGGTCCATCATGGTCGGCTTGAGGTTGAAATAGAGATCGCTCTCGACCCCGGAGGCCAGTTTGAACCGGCCCCGGCGAAACGACCGCGCGCGAATCAGCGCCAGCAAGGCCGCCTCGTCCCGGGCCGCCGATGGCGAGGAAGAGGAGTCGATCGCGCTCATGGATTGGCCTCTCACGTCATGGACCCGCCCATTCGGTGGACGATATTTGCGGCCAGGGATGAATTGACGCGGCCCGGACGTCAAGCGCCGCATTGCCCGCGCCAAATCATTTGCTATAAGCGCGGCTTCGTAGAGCCGGAAACGGCGGGGCAGGGCTATGAGGCGTTGATGCAAGCGTCAGTGATAGAGTTGAACGGCGTAGAGTACAGTCCTTCGGAGGATGAACCGTTCATGAATGAGCGGCATCTTGAATACTTCCGAAGAAAACTTCAGCTCTGGAAAGATGACATCCTGCGCGAAACGCGGGGAACCGTCGACCATCTGCAAAAAGATACCGAAAATCACCCCGATTTCGCCGACCGGGCGTCGTCGGAAACCGATCGATCCCTGGAATTGCGCACGCGCGATCGTCAACGCAAGCTGATCGCCAAGATTGATTCGGCCCTGCGCCGAATCGACGAGCGCGTTTACGGCTATTGCGAAGAGACCGGCGAGCCGATCAGTCTGGCCCGTCTGCAGGCCAGACCGATCGCCACCCTTGGCCTCGAAGCCCAGGAACGCCACGAACGCAACGAGCGGGTGCATCGGGACGATTGAGGGAAAAACTCCCTCCCCTTTATGGGGAGGGCGAGTCGCGTCAGCGACCGGGGTGGGGCTCTTTCGATCACCACCGTCGCACCACGTTTCATCGCACTTCCCCACCCCGGACGTGGCTTCGCCACGTCTCGACCCTCCCCGGAAGGGGAGGGAAAGATCAGTTCTTTGGAAAACCCCGCCGCCTCGCTAAAAGCGTCGCCATGTCTCCGCGCGTGATTTCCGATCGTCTCGTCGTCGCCTCGGTGCAGGCCAATCCGACCGTCGGCGATATCGACGGCAACGCCGCCAGGGCGCGCGATCTGATGCGCCAAGCGAGCGCGCTGGGCGCGGATATCGCCCTGTTTCCCGAATTGTTCCTGATCGGCTATCCGCCTGAGGATCTGGCCCTGAAGCCGGCGGCGGTGCGGGCGTGCAAACGCGCGCTAGAGCGGCTGGCGAGCGAGACGGCCGGCGGCTGCGCGGGCCTGATCACCCTGGCCTGGCCCGGCGACGACGGTCGGCCGCGCAACGCGGTCGCCCTGATCGACGGCGGCGAGGTGCGCGGCGTTTCGTTCAAGCTGGACCTGCCCAACTATGGCGTGTTCGACGAAAAGCGTATCTTCGCGCCGGGCGCGGAGCCGGGCCTGTTCGATTTCGGCGGCGTGAAGATCGGCGTGCCGATCTGCGAGGATATCTGGGGGGGCGGCCCGTGCGCCGAGCTGAAGACCCAGGGGGCCGAGATCATTCTGGTGCCCAACGGTTCGCCGTTCCGCCGCACCTCGCAGGCCGAGCGGCTGGAGGTGGCGCGCGAGCGCGCCCGCGAAACCGGCCTGCCGCTGATCTACGTCAACCAGGTCGGCGGCCAGGACGAACTGGTGTTCGACGGCGGGTCCTTCGCCGTCGATGCGGAGGGCATGGTGTGCATGCGCCTGCCGATGTTCGCCGAAGACCTGGCGGTGTCGACCTGGACGCGCGGAACGTGCGGCTGGGACTGCGCGGATGCGCCGATGGCCGACTGGCCGAGCGCGCCGGAGACCTATTACCACGCGATGGTGGCGGGGCTGCGCGACTATGTGCGCAAATCGGGGTTCAAGGGTGTCCTGCTCGGCCTCTCCGGCGGGGTGGATTCGGCGATTTCCCTGGTCGTGGCCCGCGACGCCCTGGGCGCCGACAACGTCAAGGCCTTCATGCTGCCCTCGCGCTACACCAGTCCTGACAGCCTCGAGGACGCCGCCACCTGCGCGAAAGGCGCCGGCGTGGCTCTCGACGAAATCGCTATCGCCCCGGCCGTCGCGGCGTTCGAGACCATGCTGGCGCCCGCCTTCGCCGGCCGCGCGCCCGACATCACCGAGGAAAACATCCAGGCGCGCATCCGCGGCGTCACCCTGATGGCGCTTTCCAACAAGCTCGGCCTGATGCTGATGACCACCGGCAACAAGTCGGAAATGGCCGTCGGCTACGCCACCCTCTATGGCGACATGTGCGGCGGCTATAATGTGCTCAAAGACCTCTACAAGGAGGAGGTCTACGCCGTCTGCCATTGGCGCAACGCCCACGCCGCCTATGACGGGCCGCTCAACCCGATCCCGCAGCGCATCCTCACCAAAGCCCCGTCGGCGGAGCTGCGCCCCAACCAGACCGATCAGGACAGCCTGCCGCCTTACGAAGTCCTCGACGCCATATTGCACGGTCTGGTGGAGGAAGAGGCGACGCTGGACGAAATCGTCGCGCGCGGCCACGACGGCGCCGTCGTCGAGCGGGTGCAGCGCCTGCTCTACGGCTCGGAATACAAGCGCCGTCAGGTCGCCCGGCGTCAAGATCGGCCCCCGCGCCTTCGGCCGCGACCGCCGCTATCCGATCGTCAACGGCTTCCGGGATCGGGTGACGAAGACGTAAAACCCTTCCCTCCTCCAGGGAGCCACCGGATTCATACATCGTCGTTTTTCTTCTCCCCCGTTCTTGGCGGGGGAGAAGGTGGCGCGAAGCGCCGGATGAGGGGGCGCCGCAACCGCCGCGATCTCTCCGGAAAGACCCGTCACGCGGATAAACCCCTCACCCTGCCCTCTCCCCGCAAGAACGGGGAGAGGGATAAAATTGAGACATTCTCGCGATATATGAATGCCGTGGCCCCTTTTTTCGGGAGGGAAAAACTTCTACTTCCTGAACTCCACCTCGATCCAGCGTTTCAGCGCATCCACGCTCTGCGGCCGGCCGAGGAAGCCCTTCACCAGTTCGGCGGCCGGCGCGGTCGCGCCCCGGTTGATCACCGCGCGGCGATAGCGCAGGGCCGCCGGGTCGTCGATCGGGTCGGCGGCGTTGAATTTCTCGAAGAAATCGACCGCGATCACCTTATCGAGCACATAGGTGTAATAGTTCGAACTGTAGCCGGTCAGATGGGTGAAGGCGGCGAAGACATTGGCCCCCTCCAGCGGCAATATGGGCGAGAACCGCCGCTGGTCGTCCTGATAGAGCGCGGTGAATTTGATCGCCGCCGGATCCATCTGGTGAATTTGCAGCGAATAGGTCGAGAAGGTCAGCTGGCGCTGAACCCAGTCGGCGCGGCCGTAGGCGTCGGCGCGATTCATCCTGGCGATGGTCGCGGCGGGCAGAATCTCGCCGGTCTTATAATCCTTGGCGAAGCCCTGCAGCACCTTGGGCGAATGGAACATTTCCTCCAGCATCTGCGACGGCGCCTCGACGAAATCACCCTCGACGTTGAAGCCACCCTCGCCCGACCAACGGCCCTGGCTGCCCAGGACGTGGTGCATGAGGTGGCCGAACTCGTGGAAGAAGGTGACGACGTCGCCGTATTCCATCAGCCCCGGATCGCCGGCCTGACTGCCGGGGAAGTTGCAAATCAGCACCCCTTCGGGCAGCTGCGTTCCGGCCTTGCCCGGCGTCACCGGCGCGGAGGAGAACCATTTATCCTTGCCGTCGCGCGGGTGCATGTCGAGGTAGATGCGCCCGACTTTCTTGCCCTGGTCGTAGACATCGAAGGTGGCGACGCCGGCATCCCACACCTTGGCGCCGGCGACCGGTTTGAAGCTGACGTGGAAGAAGCGGCCGGCGGCGTCGAGGATGCCCGCCTGAACCGCCTCATACGGGAAAAACCGCCGCACCGACTGGGAATCGAAATTATAGGTCCCGCGCCGGTACTGCTCGCGCCAATAACCGGAGTCGGCGTCGGTCAGCGGCAGGGCCGATGCGTCCTTTTGCCGGACGAAGTCGGCCAGAGCGTCGGTTTCGCGCTTGGCGTCGGGCCGCGAGGCGGCATCGACCTCTGCGAGGAAGGCTTTCAGCCTGGCGGTCGAACCGATCATCTGATCGGCGGTCGCCAGATCGGCCCAGGTGGCGTAGCCGAGCAGATTGGCCAAGTCCTTGCGCGCTTGCAAGAGGTCGCGCAGCACCGCCTCGTTCTTGGGATAGGCGCGATTGGTGTAGGCGAGACTCATGCGCCGGCGCAGATCCTTGTTCGCCGCGAATTTCAGCACCGGGGTCACGTCCGGCTGGTCGGTGGTCAGGGCGATCGCGCCGTCGGCGGCGGCCGGATGGCGGCTGACGAAGTCGGCCGGCAGGCCGGTGAGTTCGTCGGCCTTGGCCTGAATGGTCAGCTTGCCGTCCTGCACATTGCGCCCAAACTGCAACGACAGGTCGGTCATGCGGTCCTGCAGCGCCTTGACCTTGGCGCGGGTAGCGTCGTCGCGATCGACGCCCGCCAGGCGATATTCGAGCAGGGTTCGGGCGAGATAGTGCCGCGTCGCCGCGTCGGCGCTCTTGGCTCCCGGCGTGCGCGCCAGCGCCTGCAGGGCCACGTAGACATCGTGATTGAGGGAAAGTTCGGTGTTCGCCGACGAGACGGCCTGGGTCAGCGCCTGCCCCTTGTCGCGGATCTCCGCGCTGTCGCCGACCGAATAAAGCAGACTGGTCTGATCGCCGGCGAGGGCGAGCTCGTTCTGCGCCCGGTCAAACGGCTCCAGCGTGTTGGCGACGGTGCGGGCGCCCTTGACGGCCAGGAGATCGGCGACCGCCTTGCGCTCGGCCGCCAGATGGCCCTGCGTCCATTGCTCGAGCCCGGCGGTGGAGCCGGTGAGCCAGCCGTGCAGAGGGTCCTGCCCCGTCGTCCGGGCGGATGCGCCGCCCGCAAGGACGATCGCCAGAACGGCGCTCGTCGTCATGAAGGTTCTGGTCATGGTCGCTCTCTCCCCGTTCGGGCCTGTGTCATCGTCGGTGGGTGTCGCCGATTGTCGTGCAACGGTGCGCCGACCGCAATCGCGTCAGGCGTTTTATCCACGACCGTCGAGCACGGCGCCGTCAAATGGGAGCGCCGAACGCGGGATGGACCGGCGCCGCCGCCATCGCCCGCGCCGCCGGCAAAATCTCCGCCACCGTCTTCACCGAACGCCAGCTCTCGCCGAACCAATCGGGCGTGAGGTCTTGATCGACGAAGGCGGCGAATATGGCGAACAGCGGGTCCCAGAAGCCGCCCGGGTTGTAAAACACGATCGGCTTGGCGTGGACGCCCAGGCGCCGCCAGGACAGGATCTCGACCGCCTCCTCCAGGGTGCCGATGCCGCCCGGCAGAACGACGAAGGCGTCGGACTCCTCGAACATGCGCGCCTTGCGCTCATGCATGGTGCTGACGACGACGGTGTCCACGCCCGGTACGGTGTGTTCGACCTGGGTGAGGAAGTCGGGAATGATCCCCAGCACGCGACCGCCGGCCTTGAGGGCGGCGCGGGCGCAGGCGCCCATCAGGCCCATGCCGCCGCCGCCGTAGACCAGACGCAGGTCTTCCCTGGCGAGGGTGGCGCCGAACCGGGCGGCGGCGTCCAGCCACGCCGGCCCGGCCGCGTCGGACGAGCCGCAATAGACGCAGATGGTGTCGAGCCGGCGAGGGTTTGACGACATTGGGCGCTGGAACTCCGATTCGCTGATGTTTTCGCTGGCGTTTCGCGCCCGGTGTAACCATGTGGGAGGCGTGATGGCGAGTGACGAAGCAACAAATTCGCAAGGCCGCGTGACGGGCGCCGGCGGCGAGGTCCGCGCTTGAGCTACGCCCACCCCGGAACCCGGCACAACGCCGCGCCGGTCGGCGGGCCGACCAAGACCCGCTTCAGCGCCTGGACATCGGTGCGCGATCTCGTCCGCCTGGTTCTGCGCTCCAAGGCGCGCGGCCTGAAGACCCGCCTGACCGTCGCCCTTTCGCTGGTCATCATCGGCAAATGGGCCGGGGTGATCGGGCCCCTGGCGCTGTCGGGCGCGATCGACCGGCTCAATCACGGCGTGAGCGGCGGACAGGCGGTGTTCGTGGCCTTCGCCGGGTTGGCGATGGGCTGGGTGGGTCTGAATTTCCTCGCCGCCGTCATCCCCTATCTGCGCGAAGCGATCTTCACGCCGGTGTCGCAGACGGCGATGGCCCGTTCGGCCATGGAAGCGTTCAGCCATTCACTCAGCCTGTCGATGAATTTCCACCAGGGCAAGCAGAGCGGCGCCCTGGCGCGTCTGATTGATCGCGGCTCGCGCTCGACCGATTTTCTGCTGCGCAGCGTGGTCTTCAACCTTGGCCCCACGGTGATCCAGCTGGCCATGGCCGCCTATATTCTGACCAGCCGCTACAATGGCCTGCTGGCGATCATCGCGGTGATCACCATCGTGCTCTACATCGTGTTCACCTTCGCGATTTCCGACTGGCGCATCGCCCACCGCCGCGAATTGAACGAGGCGGACTCCGAGGTCGCCGGCCTGGCGATCGATTCGCTGATGAACTACGAAACCATCAAGACCTTCGGCGCCGAAGACCGCATGACCGGCCTCTACAACACCGCGCTCGGCCGCTACGCCCGCGCGGCGGTGAAATCCAACACCTCCCTGCAATGGCTCAACGGCATGCAGACGGTCGTGCTCAACATCGGCATGGCGGCGGTGGTGCTGCTGGCCGGCGCGGACGTGCTGGCCGGCAAGATGACCCTGGGCGGGGTGACCGCCTGCATCCTCATCCTGCAACAGGTCTATGGCCCGCTGAACATCCTGGGCATGAGCTATCGCGAGATCCGCCAGTCGTTCATCGACATGGAGCAGATGATCGATTTGATGGCGGTCAAGGCCGATATCGTCGACGCGCCGGACGCCCGCGACCTGCCGCCCGCCTCCGGCGTCGGCGCCGATCTCGCCTTCGCCGGCGTCGCCTTCCAGCACACCGCCCGCTCGGTCGGCCTGGACGGCGTCAGCTTCGAAACCCCGCCGGGAACCACCACCGCCCTCGTCGGCCCGTCCGGCTCGGGCAAGACCACGCTGGCGCGCCTCGCCCTGCGCCTGATCGATCCGCAGAGCGGCGTGGTGATGATCGACGGCATGGATTTGCGCGATGTCGCCCAGGCGTCGCTACGCCAGGCGGTCGCCCTGGTGCCGCAGGACGTGGCCCTGTTCAACGACACCCTGGGCGCCAACATCGCCTTCGCCAAGCCGGACGCGGCGGAGGCCGAGATATGGGCGGCGGCGGAGGCGGCTGAGCTCGCGCCATTCATCGGCTCCCTGCCGCACCAGATGGAGACACGGGTCGGCGAGCGCGGCCTGAAACTTTCCGGCGGCGAGCGTCAGCGCGTCGGACTGGCCCGCGCCCTGCTGGCTAATCCTCGTCTGTTGATCCTGGACGAGGCGACCAGCGCGCTGGACGGTCCCACCGAGGCGGCCATCCAGGCTACCTTGCGCAAGGTGCGCACCGGACGCACCACCCTGGTGGTCGCCCACCGCCTCTCGACCATCATGGACGCCGATCAGATCCTGGTGGTGCGCCGCGGCCGGATCGTCGAGCGCGGAACCCACGACGAACTGCTGGCCCGGGCCGGCGAATACGCCGCCCTGTGGCGCCGCCAGACCCGGGCTGATGCGCGCGAAGAGAAAGCCTCCCTCCCCTTTATGGGGAGGGACGAGACGAAGCGCAGCGAAGTCCGGGGTGGGGAAGTCTTGGTCACCCGCGACGCCTACGCGCTTGATGACACTTCCCCACCCTGACGGCGCTTTGCGCCGTCTGTCCCTCCCCATAAAGGGGAGGGAGGAAGAAAACGAGGAACCCACCCCATGAAATATCTGCACACCATGGTCCGCGTGACCGATCTGGCCGAGGCGCTGGATTTCTATTGCGCCAAGCTGGGCCTCGCCGAGGTATCGCGGGTCGACAATCCCGCCGGGCGGTTCACCCTGGTGTTTCTGGCCGCGCCGGACGATGCGCAAACCGCCGAGGCCCACCGCGCGCCGACGATCGAGCTGACGCACAACTGGGATCCCGAGCCCTATGACGGCGGCCGCAATTTCGGCCACCTCGCCTATCAGGTCGACGACATCTACGCCGCCTGCCGGCGTCTGGCGGACGGCGGCGTGACCATCAACCGCCCGCCGCGCGACGGCCGCATGGCCTTCGTCCGCTCGCCGGACGGCATTTCCATCGAGCTGCTGCAAAAAGGCCCGGCCTTCGCCGCCGCCGAGCCGTGGGTGTCAATGCCCAACGTCGGGGTCTGGTAGCGGGGGTCCGCCAACGTCGGGGCCGGGCAGGTCCGGCATGGGCGGCGGCGCGGGGGTCTGATAGGCGGCGCGCAGCCAGCCGACGGCGGCGTTGACGTAGGCGCGATCGCGCGACAGGGGCGAGACGTGCGTCGCCCCGGGCGCGTCGAGGATCCAGGCGTGGTCGGCCCGCGTGGCCGGGGCGATCTCGGCGGCGTGAAACGCTTGCGCCAACGGCGATTTGGGGTGGGTGTCGCCGACAATGACCACGGTCGGAATATGGCGCACGTCGCCCGGCAGGTCGCGGACGGCCGTGAGGCCCGGAATCAGCAGCCGATCCTCATCGCGCGCCACGGCCACGCAGGCGCGGCAGGTCAGGGAGCGGAACTTTGCTTGCGCCGCTTCGCCGGTCAGGCGCATCTGCGACACCAGCATCGGCGCGAGGATCGGCGCGAAACCCATGCGCTCCACGCGCGCGGCCAGTTCCGACAACTGCCGCTCCTTGACCAGGTCGGCGAGCAGCAGGGGATCGTCCAGATCGTCGTCGCCGACGCCGTTGACGTAGACCAGGCCCGCCACCCGCTCCGGCCACAGCTTGGCGAAGGCCTCGGCATAAATGGCCCCGTTGGAATGGCCGACCAGGATGACCGGTTTGGTCTCGCCCATGTCATCGAGCAGGTCGGCCAACTGGTGCGCCCGGGCGATCACGTCCTTGGGCTCATCGGCGCCGGGCGAGTGGCCGAGGCCCGCGCGGTCGTACGCGCACACCCGTCCGCCTACCGCCAGATCCCCCAGCACGAACTGCCAGTCCGCCGAAGTTCCGAAGGCGCCGGCCTCCAGGATCACCGTCGGCGACGATGACGGCGCGCCGCGGCAATCGACGAACAGATGCGGCGCGGCGGCGTGGGCGACGCCCGCGCACAGCACACAAACAAACGCCATGACGCGCGCGACCATGCGAAACACCATAGCCACGGCTTTGCCCGCCCGCCATGTCGGTTTTTCGGCGCGGGCGATACGGGGATGAAATGTGGAGAGGAGCGTGATGGTTCGCCGTGGTGTGGTCGCGAGGACCAGATCGCGGCGCCTTTTCTTGCCACGTCCGCAAATTGATCGATAGTGACCGCGAGGCGCGCGCTTGTCGCCGCGCCTCGCCGGGAGACAAACGATGGGCCAAAATGGGAGAACGACGCCGCGCTGCAACTTAGCGCGCACGCTTGGCGCCATGCTCGCGCTTGGCGTGACCACGGTGCACGCACAGGATGTCGCGACCCTGGACGGGACTTGGGAAGGCTCGCTGACCATGGTCCACGGCGCCGGCCTGCGGCAGCAAGACTCTCCGCCACAGACATGGCGGTTGGTCATCAACGGCGACACCGCGCGCGCCTTCATACTCCGGGGCGGGAAGGTCGAGGAAATCAAGCCCGGTAAATTCCGGCTCCCACGCGACCGCTCCAACGCCGTCATGACCGCGGTCGATTCAGGCCGAGACACAGATGGCGAATGGATCGAGACCGAAGCTTTCGAGCTGTTGTTCAAATCGCCTGGCGACGTCCTGGTGACATTCGCGGGCGCGGTGAACAATGTCAGCGAGCCGCTGGACAAGCCAACCAGCAAATTCATGACGCTACGGACCGGCGAGTTTCACCCGGCCAAATAGCGCGTGATGTCTTGCCGCGTGGGCGTCGCGGCCTATCGAACGACGCCACGCCGTAATGCGGGGTCGGCCGCGCGAATGCGTCGCCATCCGCCAACTCACCCAAGACGGCCGCTAAGGCGTCTTCTTCGCCAGCCGCCAGATCGCCACCATCGACTTGACCTTACGCCAACGGAGAAATCCGCCTGTGCGCCGATGGCTCGGGGCGGATCAGCGATATTCCGCTCGCCGTCTGGGAGTTCGCGGTCAGCGGCTATCGCCTGCTGCCACGCTGGCTGGCCGCGCGCGCGGCGCTGGCGATCGGCCCGACCTTCATCCCCGAATTGCGCGACATCGCCGCGCGCATCGCCGAACGGATTGACCTCTTCGCGCGAGCCGATACCAATCCGACAGGCCTTGCTCCAGTCTGATTGCCCGCTGATCCGGCAGAATCTTTTGAACGCCGAAGGCGATTTCCGCGATTTGTCACCGTCGGCAGGGCAAGTTCGGTGTCATGCTGGACGAGCCACCCGATCACGGCCGGGTCCGGCGATTTGCGCAGGGTCTCGGAAAGCCTAGGTTCGGCGATGGGAATCTCCGTCTCACGACAAGAGTGGATATCGCCCCTGCCATCAAGATGGCAGGTGATGGCTTGTTGGCAAACCGCGGACCCTTCGCTCGGCCGCCGACGCTGTCGAAACGAGCCTGGGCGTGTCGGAATTACGCCAAACGCCAAGCAGGCCATTTATGCGCCGATCGCGCGCATTTAACATATCCACTCGGTCGGGTTAAAAAGTTCGAAATTTTCGAACATGTGAGTCGTAACGTGTTAAAAGCGACCTATCGCCTGCCCGACCTTCC
This sequence comes from Caulobacteraceae bacterium, assembly GCA_025352085.1. Taxonomy (GTDB): domain Bacteria; phylum Pseudomonadota; class Alphaproteobacteria; order Caulobacterales; family Caulobacteraceae; genus Acaudatibacter. Next base: position 61,692 of record JANXUA010000129.1, read on the forward strand.
GCCGCCCGGCGAGGTTGAAACGCCCGCGGTGTTGCGCGCGCTCGCCGACGCTCACCGACACCTGGCCGAACTGAAAGGTCGCGCATCGAGCATCCCTAACCAGGCCATCCTGATCGATTCGCTCGCGCTGCAAGAAGCCAAAGCCAGTTCGGAAATCGAGAACATCGTCACCACCCAGGACGAACTCTTCCGGGCGAGCCTTTTCATGGAGGGGCCAGGATCACCCGCCGCGAAAGAGGTGGCCAGCTACCGGGACGCGTTGAAGTGCGGTTTCGACCGCCTGCGCCGAAACCACGGCCTGCTGGCCAACAACACCATCATCGAGATGTTTCACGTGTTGAAGCGTACGGACGAAGGCTTTCGGGCGACGCCGGGGACCGCTCTGAAGAACGAGGCGACGGGCGCTATCGTCTGTGTGCCGCCGCAAAACGGCGAAGAGATCCTCGCGCACATGACCGCACTGGAGCGCTTCATCAACGATGACGAGGCGAGCCCACTCGACCCGCTGGTGAAGATGGCGCTGATCCACCACCAGTTCGAGAGCATCCACCCGTTCTCCGACGGCAACGGCCGGATCGGCCGGATCATCAATGTCCTATATCTGACGCGTGTCGGCCTCCTCGACATCCCGATCCTTTATCTCAGCCGCTATGTGAACGCCCATAAAGCTGATTACTACAGGCTGCTACAGGCGGTACGAGATGACGGCGCGTGGGAGCCCTGGCTACTCTATATCCTGGGCGCGGTGTCGACGACTTCCCGCCAGACGTTGGAGCTGATCGAGGGCATGCGTGGCCTGATGGTCGACTACAAACGGGGCCTGCGCGAACACCCATCGGTGCGTTACTCTCAAGACCTGCTCAACAATCTGTTCCGCCATCCCTACACCCGCATTGAGTATGTGCAGGCTGACCTCGGCGTGACTCGCCAGACGGCGGCGAAGCATCTTGACCAGCTCGCGGAGGCCGGCTTCGTCGAAAAGCACCAGCACGGACGCAACAACTACTACATCAACGCCCCGTTGATTGAGCTCTTCATGCGAGTGTCGGAGGGCTGAGCTCGAACTCGCCGGACTATCGGGCGAGGAGTCCGCGATCAGGACGATACCGCAAGAGGCATCGGGCGGTTGCGCCGCCATCACGATGGCTCCCCGGGCAGGACTCGAACCTGCGACCCGGCGGTTAACAGCCGCCTGCTCTACCAACTGAGCTACCGAGGAATAACGACCATCGTTGAAGGCGCGGCTCTTACGACGGGTTGCGCAGGCGTGCAAGTGAGAGTGATGTAACTGTCACACAGATCGGCCATACCCGGCGGCCAACGGCTTGATGGAGAGAGCAAAATGACGGCGCGACGCCCCCCCACTACCGCGCGACGCACTTTGGGCGCGGCTCTGATTCTCACCGTCGCGCTGATCGGCCCGGCGGTGGCGGCGAAGGCCCAGGGCGCCATCGAAGGCGTGCCGCGCTATGCGCACATCGTCGTCATCATCGAGGAAAACATGACTACGGTCAGATCATGGATCCGGCCATGGCGCCGAACATCGCCCAACTGGCCAAGGCCTACGGCGTGGCGACCCGGTTCTACGGCGAGGTCCACCCGAGCGAAGGCAATTATGTCGCCCTGCTGGGCGGCGACACCTTCGGCATTCACGACGACGACGCGGTCTATTGCAAGGCCGGATCGGTCGACAAGACCTGCCCCGGCGCCGGTCAGGCCGGTTATCCCGACCACACGGTGACCGAGCCGCATCTGGGCGACCAGCTGGCCGCCGCCGGCATGACCTGGAAGGGCTATTACGAAGACCTGCCGGCGCCCGGCTCCATGGCCTATGTCTTCGATCCGCATGCCTATGTGTCCGATTCTCACCCGGAAAACGCCGCCCACCCCCTGGCCTATTACGCCCAGAAGCATTCGGGTTTCCTCGCCTTCGCCTCGACGCAGAATGATCCGGACCGGGCCAAACACATCGTCGGCTTCGATCAGTTGGATGCCGATCTCGTCGCCGACGCCCTGCCGAGTTTCGCCCTGGTCGTGCCCAATCAATGCAATGAGATGCACGGCCTGCACGGCCCCGGCACGCCGGCCGACTGCGACATCCTGCAGACCGGGCCCCTGATCAAGCGCGGCGACGCCGAGATTATCCAACTGGTCGACCGGCTGCAGGCGACGGCGGCGTGGAAATCGAAGGACAATATGGCCATCGTCATCACCTTCGACGAAGGCTCGCCCGGCTCGCGCCTCGGCTGCTGCGCGGTGACGCCCGACGCGCCGTCGAACTTCGGCGGCGGCCACATCCCGACCCTGGTTATCACCAACCACGGCCCGCGCGGCGTCGCCGACGCCACGCCCTACAACCACTATTCCCTGTTGCGGACGTTTGAAGACGCGTTCGGGATCACGACCCACTTGCGCCACGCGGGCGACGCGGCGCTCGGCGTCAAAGCCATGACCCTGCTGTTCAAGGCGCCGAGACCCTAAGCGGCTATCACCTGCAAGCGCGATCCGGATGGAAATCCAAACCAGAGTTGGGTTGCATATTAGACAACCCAAACGAGAGAGAATCACGTACAAATACTACTATGTGAAGTCTCTCACGCAGGTCGACATACCTTTTAGTATCGGGTTTGATCCACAGAACTGACGGGTCCTGATTAATGACTGCTCTTCGCGTGTGGCCGGAAAACCCTAACGCTGCGGTCGCGGCGATTGGTGTGAGCGTCGTTGGCTGTACGCTGGGGATAATGGTCGTCGACGCGCTATTCCGTTCCCGTCTGACGGCGGAGGCTACGTCGTTCTCTGGGGCGCATGAATGGGCCACAACGCTATTGATGATTGGCAAAGCGACGAAAGACGAATTACTCGGCCGACTAGTGATTGTTGGCGGGATGGTGGCTTTTATGGGCGTGGCCTTTCAAAAAAAGGAGTTAAATCTACCAGAACTAACTATTATATTTGTTACAGCTCAAGTAATTATACTTCTACCACAACTATCCACCCCGACAGATTTCACAGAATTTCTTTATGATGCCCTCCGTTATGTGAGCCCTGGCATCCTCTGGGGCTGGTTATATTGGCGGTACGGTTTGGTAACCGCGCTGCTCGGACACGCAGCGACGCACGTGGTTCTTGACCCAGCGCTGCACGCTTTTTTTGGCGCGACTCGTCAATAGGCGGTAGAGTCCTGTGTCTGGCCCGTAAGGTGCCACATCCCAGCGAATGAAATACAAGAACCCTTCGAAAGGCACGGCGAAAAATGAGCTACGCTAGCCTTTTTGGACAACTCTTCGATCAGAAGTCAGCGTTGGCGATCGCGGTCATATTCATCCCGCTTGAGCGACTACTTCCGCTGCGCAGATCCCAGGCCATTCTTCGGAAGGGATGGAAGACCGACCTAATTTATCTGTTGTTGAACAGCGCCCTGATGAATATTGCGATCGTCCTTGGCATTGCCACAATCCTCTCACTAAAGGCCAAAATCATTTGGTCCGTAATTCCAGAACCGGTCGCTCATCAACCACTGTGGCTGCAGGTTATCGAGCTAATTTTGGTGGCCGATCTGGCCCATTACTGGATGCATCGCATGTTCCACAGCCCAATGCTCTGGAGTTTTCATGCACTCCATCATAGCACTGAGGAACTAGATTGGCTGGCAACCTTCAGGGTGCACCCAGTCGACCACGTTCCCACTTCGATTGTGATGTTGCTTCCGGTAATGGCGTTTGGCTGGTCTCCTTGGGCTGTGGGCGTCTGGGGTAGCATTTATCGCGGTCATGCCATTCTCCAGCATGCGAACATCCGGTTGCCGCTGGGGAGGTTCGGCTTGGCTGTCGTCGGCCCCGAGTTTCATCGGTGGCACCACAGCACTGCTGGCGAAGCGCGGAACAAGAATTTTGCGGCCCAGTTCGCTCTATGGGATGTCCTTTTTGGAACCCATTACCTGCCACAGGGAGTCTGCAGCGACAGTTACGGTATCGAGGAAACCATTCCGACTAAGTACGTCGACCAGCTTTGCCACCCGTTTCGCGAGCTACGCCAGAAATGGCGAAATTAGCCGGACGACGCCTTCGGAGCCGGCGCGACGCGCTTTCATGCTCGCCGTCGAAACGGGGTTGGCGCGGGAAGACCTTCCTGTATTGCCTTGGTCGGCGATATCGGCGGGCGTTCTAGTAGCCGACGCCTGAAAAACGCCGTGCCAGTTGCAATCTCAATTTCTCCGGTGCTGTCCGGGGTTCTGAGCGAAGACCGGCGAGCTGAGGCGAGGCCGTGACTCCGACGAGCGTACAAACCGCGGTTGGGCCGCCGCCGTGGCCAATCATGTAGATACGCCCTTTTGAACTGGGCCCAAATCGCGTCGCGCGCGGCTTTCCCGACCACAGCCTAGGCGAAAGTGTTTTGGGGATTTGGAGGCCTGGCCGAGATTCGAACTCGGGTACACGGATTTGCAGTCCGCTGCGTAACCACTCCGCCACCAGGCCCCGTTTTTAAGGGAGGGCGACGGCTATCAGATGGGCGCGGCCCGCGCAATCGGTCGTTGGCGCGCGCCGCGCGGCCTTTTCTGCTTGGCGTGCTGGCGTCTTGGTGTTCAATCGGACCCCTGCGGGGTTCGAGGGAGCCGAAGCGATGGCCGGCGTTGGGGGGGAGACGGGCGAGGGCGGGCGATCGCGCGTCTTCATCAGCTACGCCCGCGTCGACCGGCCGCGCGTGGCGAAGATCGTCGCGGCGCTGGAGGCGGCCGGCCATGAGGTGTGGTGGGATGTCCTGATCGAGGGCGGCGCGGCCTTCGCGCGGTCCATCGAAACCGCCCTGGACGAGGCCGACGCGGTGGTCGTGGTCTGGTCGGCGGCGTCGATCGCCTCCGACTGGGTGCGCGACGAGGCGGCTCATGCGCGCGATCGCGGCCGTCTCGTGCCGGTGTCGCTCGACGGGGCGCAGGCGCCGCTGGGCTTTCGCCAATATCACGCCATCGCGCTGACGGACGGGCGCGGGGGCGCCGACGCGCTTGAGATCGACGACCTGGTGCGCGCCGTGGCGGTGGCGGCGGGCCGCGAGGCGCCCGTCCGGCGTCCGCCGGCCCCTGCCCTTGGGGCTTCGCGGCGCGGGTTGCTGATCGCCGGCGGCGGCGTCGGCCTGGCGGCGGTCGTGGGCGGCGGGGGCTATGTCGCCTGGCGGGCCGGCCTGTTCTCGGCCGCGGCGGCCAACAGCGTCGCCGTGCTGCCGTTTCGCAATCTGAGCGGCGATCCGGCGCAGAGCTATTTCTCCGACGGCCTGGCCGAAGAGGTGCGCCTGGCGCTGTCGAGAAACAGCCAGCTGCAGGTCCTCGCCCCCACCTCGTCGGACACCGCGCGCAATTCGACCGAGGGCGCGGTCGCCATCGCCGCCAAGCTCGGCGTCGCCTTTTTGCTGGAGGGCAGCGTGCGCCGCGCCGGCGACACGGTGCGCATCGCCGCCGAGCTGGTGGACGGCCGCACCGGTTTCAGTCGATGGTCCAACAGCTTCGACCGCAAGTTCGCCGACGTGTTCGCCGTGCAGAGCGAGATTTCCAACACCGTCGCCCAGGCCATGTCGGCGCAGATGGCGACGACGAAGCCGGGCCTGGGCGGCACCGCCAGCGTCGCGGCTTATGACGCCTTTCTCCAGGGGCGGGCGCAACTGCACCTCGACACCGGCGAAGCCTCCGATCGCGCCGCGCTGGCGGGGTTCGACGCCGCCATCGTGGCCGACGCCAATTTCGCGGCCGCGCACGCGGCGCGGTCCAAGGCCCTGGTGGCGATCGCCAGTCAGGACGCCCCGGCCGGTCAGATTCGCGGCCTGTATGACGCGGCGGTTCTGGCGGCCCGGCGGGCGATCGCCCTGGCGCCGGATCTGGCGGCGGGACATCTGGCGCTCGGCCTGGCCCTGTTCGGTCAACTGGAGATTCGCGAGGCGCGCGGGCCGTACGACCGCGCCGGGGCGCTGGGGGCCGGCGACGCGGACACCCTGGGCGCGTTCGCCTCGTTCTGCGCCTGGACGGCGCGCGCCGACGCGGCGGCGAGGGCCATCGACCGCGCCCTGGTTCTGGATCCCCTGAACCCCCGCGCCTGGCGCGCGGCGGGCGCGGTCTACTATGCGGCGCGCCGGTTCGGCGACGCCCTGACGCCGTTGCGGCGCGCGCTCGAACTCAATCCCAGGATCGCCGCCGTCCACGGACCGATCGGCGACGCCCTAGTGATGCTGGGACGCGCCGACGAAGCGGTCGGCGCCTACAGCCTCGAGCCCGCCGAGCCGTTCGCCCAGGCGGGACTGGCCATCGCTTGGCGCCGCCTTGGCCGCGACGTCGCCGCCCAGGCGGCCTTCGCCAAGCTGGTGGCCGACCTTGGCGACGGCGCGCTCTACCAACAGTCCCAGGTGCTGGCGCAATGGGGCCGGCGCGACGGCGCCCTCGCCGCGCTGGGCCGGGCGCGGGCCGTCGGCGACAGCGGCCTGGTCTACGCCCGCACCGATCCCATGCTCGATCCGCTGCGCACCGACCCGAGGTTTGTTCAGTTACTCAAAGGGCTGGGGTTTGACTGAAGCGGGGCGGTCGGCGCCCGCCGTCTTCTTTGTTCTGGCCAAATTCCCCCATTTGTGAGCCCATCCTGTCATCGCGACCTGGAGAACGAGCTATGGGCGACACTGACATTCCCGACGATCCCAATCTGGATGCATCCGGCGACAATGCGACGACCGACGACGACTCCGCGCCGGTCAGCGCGTCGGGCGACGGTCAAACCGACGCCGGCGCGACCGGCCAACCGGCTTCCGGCCCCGCCAAGGCGCCGCCGATCCTCTCGCAAAGATCCGCCAATCTGGGCGGTCACGGCTAGATCTAGCCCATTCGGCGGTTAAGTTGATGCGGCGGATGCGGAGCGCCCCCTCCGTCACGCGCGAGATGGCGCGCGCCACCTCCCCCGCTACGCTTCGCTCGCAGGGGAGCAGAAAGGTCGTCGCTCCTCCCCTGTCCCGAAGAGGACGGGGGAGGTGGCGCGCGATGCTCGATTGCAGCGCGTGACGGAGGGGGCGCAGCGTTTCAACTTCGCCGCCGGACGCTCTAGACCTATCCAGGCAGCGACAGCGGCCGGGCGTGATAGGTCTGGCGCCAGCGCGCCAGGTCCGCCGTCAGCAGGTCCACCGCCCGCCGGGCGCGTCGCCCCAGCGTATCGAAGGATAGTTCGTCCTCGGCGATCACCCGTTTGAGGGCGCTTAAGTGGTGCGCCAGGGTTTCCGATCGTTCGGCAATGCCGGCGAAATCGCCCTGCATGCGAATACCGTAGATCGCCGCGCCGATGGCCGGCAGGGCCCCGCTGGCGATGGTCACCCCGATCGCCACCCGGTGAGCGAGGCGTTCCAGATCGCCGCCCAGGCCCATTTTGAACACCGCCTCGAAACCCAGAAAACCGATGCAGATCAGGGCGGTCAGCGCGAACAGCGCCGTGCCGATCAGATGCAGGCGGTGCTCCAGCCGGTGCATGCGGTGGGCGTCGGCCGTCACATAGCTCAATTGCCCGTCGATCAGCTCGATCAGGGCGGCGCGGACGGCGGCGAGATAGGCCTCGTCCGCCCGCGTCGACGGCAGGCCCAAGGTCCGGGCGGTGGCGCGCACGGCGCCGGCGACCCATTGTGGCTCGCTGTCGGCGCCGACGCGCAAGGTGAGATCGCCCAGCTGGGCGCTGATCGCCAGGCACCGCAGGCGCTCGGCCAGATGTCGGCAATCGAGCCAGCGCTGGTGCCAGGCCACGCGATGGGCGGTGCGGGTCAGAAAGAGGATGGTCCAGATCGCGCCGAGCTCCAGCACGATCAGGAACGGCTTGGCCTGCGGCGGCAAGGCCAGGCTCGACAGGGACAGGGCCACCGCCACGGCGGCCAAAGCGAAGTTGATCACATAGCCGCTGCGAAACAGCTGGCCGATGTGGGTGGCCATGACGTCGGCCTTGGCGAACCGGGGGGCGAGCGCGGTGCGCATTCGCTCGGCGAAGGCGCCGGCGCGGTCGGCGATTGCGGCCGCCGCCGCCAGAATGGGCGCCTCGGCGTCGACGGCGTCGGCGACGCGCGCATCCGACGCCTTAAGACCGCGCACGCCCATCACCGCCAACAACAGCGGAAACGCCAGCGCCAGGGTCCGGCGCGGCAGAGGCGCGTCCGAATAGAACTGCCGCATGGCGAGATTGGCGGCGTCGTCCGCCTTGTCCATCAACGATCGGGTGACGCGCGGCAAGGCGTCCAGACCGCTCCTGGGCACGGTGTCGAGGGTCTGTTGACCCAGGTCATGCTCTTCGAGGCCGTCCCACAGCAGGGTCGGCGGCGTCGCCCCGCTGGGATCGATGAGGATCACCGGCACATCCTCGATTACCGCCTCGGCTACGATCTGGCCGGTGCCGCCGCGTCCCTGAACCGGTCCGCGATCCCAGATCGCCAGCAGGATGTCGCACTGCGCCAGCACCACCCGCCCGGCGCGCTCATAGGCGTGAGGGTCGCTGATTTGCGCCCGATCCGCCGGCAATTCGAAGACCGAGCGCGCGGCGGCGAGACGCGCGCGATAGGCGCCCGCCGCGCCGGGATCCTTAAAATCGGCGGCATAGTCGTCACGCGCAAACGGCAGGACGCAATCGAGCGTCCACCCCCGGGCGTGGGCGGCGTCGGCGGCCATGCTGTCGGCGCCTTCGGCCAGGGCGCTGACCAGGCGCAAGTCGACCTCGCCGCCGACGTCCCGCGCCGCGGCCGCCACGGCGTCGAGAACCTCGGCGATCATCGTGCCGATCTTGGCCAGATTGGCGCGTCCGAGCCGCTGCGGCCGGTGTCCGGTCACCCCGATCGTCAGTGTATCTCGCGGCGCCGACATCACGCTCCCCACTCCACGCCGGTATGTTTAGACCGATCTTGGACCGATCCGCCAAGGGATATTCCCGGCTGCATTCGGCTGATTGCGCCGAACGCGCCTGACGCCCTATAACCGCCCCTTAAACGTGGGACAGTCTTGAAGGCTTGAGCATGAGCGCCGATCCGGCCCAAATGCGGGAGATCATGGTCGACAGCCAGGTGCGCCCCAATGACGTGCCCGATCTGGCCCTTCAGGACGCCATGCGTCACGTCGCGCGCGAAGCCCTGCTCGGCGCCGACAAACAGCATCTGGCCTATGCCGACACCGAGGCCGAATATGCGCCCGGCCGCTGGTTGCTGCGGCCGCGCGACGTGGCCAAGCTGCTTTACGCCCTGCGCCCGCGCGCCGGCGAGACCGCCCTGGCCATCTCGAGCCCCTACGCCGCGGCGGTGCTGGAGGCCATGGGCCTGACGGTCACCCGCCGCGACGCCGCCGATGCGTCGCCGATCATTGGCGCCTATGATGTCGTGGTGTGCGAGGGCGCGGTCGCGACGGTTCCCGCCGAATGGCGCGGGGTCCTCGCGCCCGGCGGACGCCTCGGCGTGGTGGAGCGCGACGGACCGGTCGGCCACGCGGTTTTATATCTGCGCAGCGGCGACGGCGCCGGCGCGCGGGTCCTGTTCGATTGCACGCCGCCGATGATGGCCGGCTTCCAGACGGCGCCAGCCTTCGCGTTCTAGAGCCTGGTGCATTTAGGCGGAACAGATCCAAACGCTTAAATCAGGCTCTACACGTATAATTCTTGCGGCGTATCGCCACTCCCCCGTCACGGAAAATTGCAGGATTTGATTTTGGCGCGTATCAAACCTGCCCCGCCGTCCGACCGTCGCCCGGAGACCGCACCGATGCCAGAGCCGACGCCTCCCGAACAGAGCATGGACGAGATTCTCGCGTCCATTCGCAAGATCATCGCCGACGACCCGCCCGCCGGCAGCGCTGCGGCGGACGCGAAAGCGGACGGACCCCTGGTCCTGACCCAGCGGGCCGCCGCGCCGGCCGTCCCCGTTTCCGGTGCTCCCGTTACGCCCGCCCCCGTTTCAAGCACCCCCGTTTCGAACAAACCCGATAAGGAGACTCAATCCATGGCCTTTGGAAAAATTCTATCGTCCGCACCCGACCAGCCCATCGTTGACGAAAGCGCCGCCACCGGCGCCGCCTCGTCGTTCGACAAATTGTCCGAAGCCGTGCGCGGCGCGGGCAGCGAGGAGCCGCCGGTCCACCTTCCGGCCCCGGGCCGTACGCTCGAGGATCTGACGCGCGAGCTCCTGCATCCGCTACTGAAATCCTGGCTCGACAAAAACCTGCCGGGCATCGTGCAGGCGCGCGTCGATGAAGAGGTTGAGCGGATTACGCGTCGACGCGTAGGCTAGAATTCCTAACTCAATCACCGTCCTTTTTTATCTACCGTCATAGCCGGGCGTCAGTCCCGGCTACCTATTGGGCGAACGGGCGGGTGTGGCCGTGCGCGCGCACGGCCATGGCGAGATCTCGCAAAATGGATCCCCGGGACTGACGCCCCGGGGATGACGGTAGGGATGGGATAGCTACTCCGCCTCTTTTTTCTTCGCGCGCGCTTGAGGCGCGCCGCGCTTCAAGCGACAACCGCGCATGCTCGACAAATCCTTCGATCCGCACACCGCCGAACCGCGCCTGTATAAGGCGTGGGAGGACGCTGGCGCCTTCGCGCCGATCGACGATCCGGCCGCGCCGACCTTCACGATCGCCATTCCACCCCCGAACATCACCGGCTCGCTACACATCGGTCATGCGCTCAACAATACCTTGCAGGATGTGCTGACGCGGTTCGCGCGCATGCGCGGCATGGCGGCCCTGTGGCTGCCGGGCGCCGACCACGCCGGCATCGCCACCCAGATGGTGGTCGAGCGCCAGCTGGCCGCCGAGGGCAATATCGGCCGCCGCGATCTGGGCCGCGAGGCCTTCGTCGAGCGCATCTGGGCGTGGAAGGCGCAAAGCGGCGGGACCATCGTCAACCAGCTGCGCCGTCTGGGCGCCTCGTGCGACTGGAGCCGCGAGCGCTTCACCCTCGACGAGGGCCTGTCGGCGGCGGTGCGCAAGGTGTTCGTCACCCTGCACAAGCAAAAACTGATCTATCGC